>NZ_JAHMSB010000002.1:0-310368 GCF_018986355.1 Staphylococcus sp. CWZ226
ATATGTCAAACTCTGACACATGTCGTGAATGCCCACTATTGAACAAATGCACTGAAAATAAACAGTGTCAAAAACAAATCCAAAGGCACGTATGGCAAGATGATTTAGATATAGTTGAAGATTTAAGATTTATGGATTCAATTAAAAAAATATATAAAATGAGAAGCCAAACAATAGAAAGACGATTTGGTGACGCTAAAGAGCAACATGGTATGAGATGGACACGTTTCCGCAGTTTAGGAAAGGTGACAATGGATACGATGTTTACTTGTGCTGCGATGAATTTGAAAAAAGTATCTATGTGGCTTACATAAGAGTCCGTGAGGACTTCTATTATAAAGATTTTTATACATATTTTCGAAAATTTCATAAAAAAAATAAACTACCGTTACACTTTTTCAAGTTATAACGGTAGTTTGTCTACGGTCTGACACGCAACCTGAAAAAGGTTGCGTGTTTTTATTTATAAAAACATAAGTTGTCACAAAATTCAAAATACATATTGCAATTTGTATCTTTTATGGGTAAACTAGTCAAAAGGGGATGATGGGATATGATAACAAGATTACTATACATTTTTATTGCTTTCTTCATTAACTCAGCCATTACGTTTTACCTGACAGATATCGGTACAATGATGAATAGTCTGTTGAAATCAATGTCTATCAGTATGATCATTGTATTCTTATTCTATTACACAAAGTTAATGATGGAGACCAAAGGGGAATAACTAAATAGTACGACTTAAAATGAGATGACTTCGGGGTACATCTCATTTTTATTTTGAATGAAAGGAAGGATTATCATGTCCACATTAGTAATTATTGCACATCCTGATATTCAAGAAGGCGACGTTAATCAAGTATGGAAGAAAACATTAGAAAATCGTTCTGATTTAGTGACGGTACATGACTTGTATCAAACTTATCCAGATGGAAACATTGATGTTGAACATGAGCAAGCGTTATTACAGAAACATGATTATATTATCTTTCAATATCCCATGTTTTGGATGAGTTATCCGCCACTTTTACAGCAATGGTTCGATGAAGTCTATACACATGGTTTTGCGTTTGATGGCGGTGACGCTTTAAAAGGAAAACATTTCGCATTAGCCATTTCATGCGGCCAACCAAAAGCACATTATAAAGAAGATGGACCGATAGGGTATACGATTGACGAAATTTGTAATCCATTAAAAGGTGTTGTTAATTTAATCGGTGGCCATTTCTTTGGCATTCATGCGATTTACCAAACGGATGACATCGATAATTTTGCGACTCTCGCAGAAAATGCTGATGAATATGTGGCATTTGTTGAAAGACTTCAAAAACAGTAACCACAAGCATTTTCCTTTAGACTCCTTGGTAGGTTCACTATACTATAGGTGACTACATAAGATGAGGAGCGAAAATAGTAATGGAACAACAAGCAATACGCGATCAAATTTTACAAGCATTTAATTTTAGACATGCGACAAAACGTTTTAATCCAGACAAAAAAGTGAATGCGGAAGATTTCCATACCATTATTGAAGCTGGGCGTCTTTCACCAAGCTCAATCGGTGCGGAACCATGGCGTTTTTTAGTCGTTCAAAATGAAGACTTACGTCAAAAATTAAAAAAAGTATCTTGGGGTGCACAAGGCCAATTAGATACAGCCTCACACTTTGTGATTTTACTTGCGCGTAAAAACGTACGTCCGGGTACAGAATATTTAACACATATTATGAAAGAAATAAAAAATGTACCAGATGATGTATTAGAAGATATGAATAAACGTTATGAAATGTTCCAAAATGATAGCTTGGATTTATATGAAAGTGAACGTTCATTATGGGACTGGGCAAGTAAACAAACATACATTGCCTTAGGTAATATGATGTCAGTAGCCGCATTTTTAGGTGTAGACTCTTGTCCAATTGAAGGTTTTAGTATGAGAGAAGTCACACAATTGCTTTCTGATGAAGGAATTATGAATGAAAATGAGTTCTTACCATCCGTTATGGTAGCTTTCGGTTATCGTGCAGAAGATCCGAAACGTGCCAAAACACGTCAAGCATATGAAGATGTCATTGAATGGCTTGAATAGTTATTTATGAAAGACTTGAGCTTTAACAGCTTGAGTCTTTTTATTTTAATTGTCTGAATCTTGTGTTTCTTACCTTTGTTTCAATGCTATAATATTACCTATATTCTTGGTTTATAAAGATGTAATACATATTAAAGGGGAGTTTTAAGATGGTAAGAATAAAAATGTTTGATGTCGCACCTTATGAAATTGACGCAATTAAAAATTGGTCAGCAGAACACCAAGTAGAAGTGGATTATGAAAGCCATCCTTTAACTATGGACAATATTGAACAAGTAAAAGGATATGATGGCTTATCATTATCTCATAATGGACCATTCAATCCTGAGATTTATAGTAAATTAGAAAGCTATGGTATTAAACAAATTGCACAACGCAGTGCTGGATTCGATATGTATGACTTAGAAGAAGCCAAAGCACATAATTTAATCATTACAACAGTACCCAGCTATTCACCAAGTTCTATTGCTGAATATGCAGTCACAGGCACTTTGTATTTTGTGAGACAGTTGCCACTTATCAAACAACGTATGGAGAATCATAACTTTGTATGGGATGCACCATTGATTTCACGTCCTGTCAAAGACTTAACTGTAGCGATTATCGGTGTCGGACGTATCGGCAGTATTTCAGCGCAATTGTTCTCAAATTTCGGTTGTAAAGTCGTTGGTTACGATATCGAAGATAAGCCGGAATTAGAAAATATTGTTGAATTTAAAGATTCGTTAGAAGAGGCAATCGCACAAGCAGATATCGTTTCACTTCATGTCCCGGGAAATAAAGAGACATACCATATGTTCAATCAAGCAGCATTTAATCAGTTGAAAGATGGTGTGATCTTTGTCAACTGCGCACGTGGTATGGTTGTTGAGACACAAGCTTTGCTAGATGCATTGAATAGTGGTAAAGTAGCGGGTGCTGTTATCGATACGTATGAAAATGAGGCGCAATATTTCCGAAGAGATTTTTCAAATAGAGAGGTTCAAGATGAAACCTTACTAGAGTTGATTGAACGTGATGATGTGTTAGCTTCTCCTCACATCGCATTCTTTACACACGAAGCTGTAAAAAATCTTGCTGAAGGCGGATTGAACAGTACTATGGAAGTGTTAGAAACAGGAGATGCACAAACAAGAGTTAATTAAAATGCTGTTGATAAATAAAAAGATAAAAGAAAGGAGGAAGTGATGAGATGAAAGTGTTTATGCATTTAAGCTGGTTTTTTAAACAAGAGAAGTTGAAGTATATTGGCGGGCTATTAGTATTACTCTTTATCGCATTATTTCAGCTTATTCCGCCACAAATCATCGGTAAAACGATTGATGCGATTGCAGCTGATCGTTTAACGGGAAGGCAGCTATTTACTTATATGATGATACTTGCTTTTGCGGCAGTGATGATTTATATTCTACGCTACTCTTGGCGTGTTCTGATTTTTGGAACAAGTAATAAGCTAGGGAAGATTTTACGTAACCGTTTATATGAGAAATATACTTCTATGAGTCCATCTTTCTTCCAAAGACGTCGAACAGGTGACTTGATGGCCCATGCGACCAATGATATTAATGCTGTTCAAGGTGCCGCAGGTCCAGGGGTGCTAATGATTGGCGACTCTTTAATTACAGGAACATCAATTTTAATTACGATGGCACTGACAATCAACTGGAAATTGACGTTGATAATTATGCTGCCTTTACCTATTTTAGTCTTATTAACAAGTTATTATGGTCGTTTGATGAGCAAAGGCTTTAAAAAAGCACAAGCGGCATTCAGTCGTTTAAATGATAAGACACAAGAAAGTATTGCTGGTATTAAAGTTACTAAAACAATGGGTTATGAAAAAAGTGACCAAAAGGACTTTAAAACTATCAGTGATGATGTGGTTCGAAAAAATTTAAAAGTTGCGCAAATTGATGCCTTATTCAGTCCAACGATTATGTTAGTGATTGGTACAAGTTACTTCCTTGCATTAGTGTTTGGGACATTTATGATTTTCAATCATACAATTACGTTGGGTCAGTTAATTACCGCAACAACGTATCTCGGTATGCTAGTATGGCCGTTACTTGCGTTAGGTTTCTTCTTTAATATTATTCAAAGAGGTCATGCATCCTATGAAAGAATTAGTGGTATTTTAGACACAGAAAATGAAATAGATTTAACTTATAAAGTAAATGGTTATCCATCAGGACCCATCACTTATCAAATTAAATCTTTTACTTTCCCGGGCAGCGAACATCCTTCGTTAAGAGATGTACACTTTACTATTGAAGAAGGTATGACTGTCGGTATAGTTGGGCGTACAAGTTCAGGAAAGAGTACGCTATTACGATTGTTAGTACGCGAATTTGATACGCAACGTCCTGAAGATATTACTTATGGCGGTATTCCAATCCGTGATTATGAAATCCAACATTTACGTGCGATGTTTGGTTATGTACCGCAAGACAACTTCTTATTCTCTACAACTATCCGAGAAAATATTGCTTTTGCGGCACCGAATAGTACAAAACAACAAATTCAACAAGCAGCTGAGACCAGCTATGTTCATCATGATATTTTAAATTTCCCTCAAGGGTATGACACGATTGTTGGAGAACGTGGTGTTTCATTATCAGGAGGTCAAAAACAACGTGTTTCTATCGCACGTGCAGTCATTTCGGATCCGCCTGTCTTGATGTTTGATGACTCTTTGTCAGCGGTTGATGCAGATACAGAAGAACATATTCTTAATAATATGAGAGACCAAAGACAAGGCAAAACGAATATTATTACTGCACATCGTATGAGTGCAGTGAGTCATGCGGATTTAATTATCGTGATGGATGAAGGTACAGTGGCAGAACAAGGGACACATGAACAATTGATGCGCAATCAAGGTTGGTATGCGAAAACTTATCAGTCACAACAATTACGCGACCAATTAACTAAAAAGTTAGATGAAGCGGCACATGAAGAGGAGGGTGATTATCATGGCTAGAAGACAGAAAATGCATGGTGATAATCAACTCAGTGCGCGTGATCAGTGGCATACATTAATGCGCTTGATGCGTTATACCTTCCCGTTTAAATGGTTGATTTTAGCTGCCTTTGTGATGCTTGGGATTTCCACAGCAGCAGGTGTGGCGGTGCCTTATATTGTGAAAGTGTTTATTGATGATTACTTAACACCAAGACACTTTCCACAACATGAAATCATTTGGATGATTGTTATCTTTATCGGCATTGAATTGATTGGTGCGATAACAACATATATTAACATTTATATGTTCCAAAACTTCGCATTTAAAATTATCCAACAATTACGTATTGATGCGTTTGATAAAATGGGCGAACTCGGCATGAAGTATTTTGATGAGGTGCCAAGTGGAAGTATCGTGTCACGATTAACGAATGACACAGAAGCCATCGTCAACATGTTTGTTGGGGTTTTTTCTTCCTTTATGATGGCATTATTTACAGTCATTTCAAGTTTTATTATGATGTTTATTCTAGATGTCAGACTTGCGTTAATGGCTTTATGTTTTATGCCGATTATTATCATTATTTTAGCTTTATATCGTAAATATGCTTCAATATTCTTTGCGCAAGCACGTCAACGGTTATCTGATTTGAACGCGAAACTTGCCGAATCTATTGAAGGTATCCGTATGATTCAAGTCTTTAACCAAGAACGCAGACTACAAAAGGAATTTGATGAAATTAACGAAGAGCACTATCAATATAACTTGAAAACGATTCGCCTAGATGGTCTATTATTACGTCCAGCCATCGGTATGTTAAGTATCTTTGCGACAGTAATGATACTAAGTTATTTCGGATTATTAAGCTTCTCTTCGACTGTGACGGCAGGGGTTGTTTATGCGTTCGTACAATATATGCAGCGCTTTTTCGAACCTATTAACCAAGTCAGTCAAAATTTGAATATATTCCAACAAGCTATTGTCGCAGCTAACCGTGTCTTTACATTACTAGATAACGACACATTAGAACCTAAACAAAATGAAATCGCTGACCATCATATCACAAAAGGTAAAATTGAATTTAAAGATGTAACCTTCAGTTATGATGGAGAACACAATGTATTAAAACATATTACATTTACTGCTAATCCTGGTGAAACAATAGCGCTTGTAGGCCATACAGGTTCTGGTAAAAGTACGATTATTAATTTATTTATGCGCTTTTATGAATTTCATCAAGGTGAAATATTAATTGATGGTCAATCTATCAAATCAATTCCAAAGCAAGAATTGAAACAAAAAGTAGGACTGGTTCTGCAGGATCCGTTTATCTTCTATGGAACAGTCTTATCTAACATCCGCTTATATCATCCAACAATGACATTCGAACAAGCAAAAGCTGCTGCAGAATTTGTGCATGCTGATCGCTTTATTGAACAACTGCCAGATCAATATGAGCATAAAGTAATAGAGAAGGGTAGTGCATTCTCTAGTGGTGAACGTCAGTTAATCGCATTTGCGAGAACGATGGCAATTGACCTTAAAATTCTTATTTTAGATGAAGCAACTGCTTTTATTGATTCTGAAACAGAAGAACAAATACAAAACTCATTGAAAGATATGCGTAAAGGACGTACAACGCTCGCAATTGCACATCGATTGTCGACGATTCAAGATGCAAATCAAATTTTAGTGTTAAATCAAGGTGCGATAGTCGAACGGGGTACCCATGAAGAATTACTTGCGCAAAAAGGCATTTATTATAATATGTATTTGCTGCAAAATGGATAAAAGAATAAGCGTAACAAAAGAAGCACCTAAAGCCGTTTGAACTTTAGGTGCTTCTCTTTAGTTTATGTAAGTGTTATTCCTTACCAGCTAAGAATAGTTTAAACTCTGGGAATTGTTCAATCACACGTCTTGCGAATGAACAGCTCGCAGTGATTTTAAGTTGATTTGCATTCGCGTAATCTACTACTTTTTCAACGAGTTTCGTTCCGATACCTTGGCCGCCTAATTCATCACTGACAGCAGTATGGAAAATATCAATCACATTTTCTTGCTCATCTCTGAATTCAATGATGGCGCTCGGTGAACTTTCTTCCCCAATAAAGAACTTATGGTCGCCTTGCTTTAAATCTGTCATAGTCATAATCCCCTTTATCTATTTAATGTTACTCCTATCTAAATGGTACAAAACAAAGCGGGTCAGAAACAAGGGTTATTACAAAAATTATATGTTTTCTTTAATGTAAGCGTTTTCTTTAATTTATAAATTTACAAAATAATTAGCGCCAAATTAAAAAGAGTACTTTTCTCTTTAATGTGTATATGAATAGTGAACCTAACTGTTTTTTAATTATAAAATATTAGGTTGAAAATTTCAGAATTCTGAGAATCTAAAAGATTTCATGAATACCATTGCAATTTAGTGTATTTAAGGGTATAGTTTAAAACATAATGATTACGATTTGGAGGGACCTTTTAAGATGAAAAAGACACTTTTCATAATGTTATCTTTAGTCTTAACAGTTGTATTAGCAGCTTGCGGTAATGGTGACAGCAGCAAAGACAGCGGTAATAAAGACAGTAAAGATGCTAAGTACAGCGAAAGCAATAAGATGAAAGTTAACACAACTGTATTCGCATTCCAAAGTTTTGCGGATCAAATCGGCGGTAAATATGCAGATGTGAAATCAATTTACCCACCAGGTACAGACTTACATAGTTTTGAACCAACACAAAAAGAAATCATGAACATTTCTAAAGGCGACTTATTTATTTATACAGACAAAGAAATGGACCCAGCAGCGGGTAAAATTGCGAAAACAATTAAAGACAACAAGAAAGTGCTTGAGTTAACAAAAGGCTTAGACAAAAACGCGATTCTTCCTGGTGAAGAACATGAGCATGAACACGAACATGAACATGGTGACCATGAAGAAGGTGAACACCACGAACACGGTGATCATGAAGAACACGGTGAACATGAAGAGCATGGTGATCACGAAGAACACCATCATCACCACGGCAAATACGATCCACATATTTGGTTAGATCCAGTAGCAGATAAAACATTTGCGAAAGAAATCAAAGATGAATTTGTGAAAAAAGACCCTGATCACAAAGATTACTACGAAAAGAACTACAAAAAATTAGTTCAAGACATCTCAGATGTAGATAAAGAATTAAAAGACGTTTCTAAAAACAAAAAACGCGACAAAGTGATTATCTCTCACGATTCATTAGCTTACTTAGCTAAACGTTATGACTTCGAACAAGAAGGTATTAACGGCATGAACAACGATGAACCAACACAAAAAGAATTAATGGCTATCGTTTCTGATATCAAGAAAGAAAAACAACCATATGTATTATACGAACAAAACATCACTTCTAAAGTGACAGATATCATCAGAAAAGAAACTAACACGAAACCATTACCATTCCATAACTTATCAGTTTTAACAAAAGATGAATCAAAAGATAAAGATGTTACTTATCAATCATTAATGAAGAAAAACATCGAGTCACTGAAAAAAGCTTTAGACAACTAATGTGATTAACGTTTATGATACGCATTTCCGGTTAAATCGGAAGTGCGTATTTTTTATTTACATGAAACAAAACACTGGTATAAAAATTATACTAGTGTTATAATGAGTTTAACAAAGTAAGTATAATAATTATACTGAATAAAGGAGGTTTCCATATATGGAAAATATTAAACGCATACATCATATTTCAGCAATTGTAGGTGACGCACAAGAGAACTTAGACTTCTATCGTAATGTACTTGGCTTACAATTGATTAAACAAACAGTAAACTTCGATGACCCAGGTGTTTATCACTTATACTTCTCAAGACAAGATGACGACAAACGTATGGTAATGACATTCTTTAACTGGCCAAATCAACATAAAGGTCGAGTGGGAAGCGGACAAGTTGGACGTATCGCATTCAGAATTCCTAAAGGCTCAATGGATGCTTGGGAAGCACATTTAAATGAACAAGGTATTGAAACTAAAATTTCTGGTTTGTTTGACGAAGCAACATTAGAATTTAATGATGTGCATGGACTAGCTTTAGCATTAGTTGAAGGACAAGAAGAAGCTGAAGATAATGCTATTATAGGTTTCCACGGTACAGAACTATTATCTGCAGATCCAGCAGGTACTCGCAGTACATTAGTTGATGATATGGGATTAAGTGTTGTTAACGAAAACCCTTCTAAAATCCACTTAGAAACAGAAGGCGAAGAAAAACACCAAATCATTATGTCTGCACAACCATTGCCAAAAGGTTTATTCGGTGTAGGTACAGTGCATCATGTGGCTTGGTCTATCCCAACAGAAGCAGAACATTTAGAATGGCAAAAACACATGGAAGACCATGGTTACTTTGTGACAGAAGTTAAAGACCGTAACTACTTCAAAGCGATTTACTTCAAAGAAAAAGGTGACATCGTATTTGAAATGGCGACAGATGGTCCAGGCTTTGCGGTAGATGAGCCGAAAGATCAATTAGGTCAACATCTTCAATTACCGCCACAATACGAAGATAGACGCGAAGCTTTAACGCAAAATCTTAAACCATTGAAATTATAATATCAGTTATATAAAAGAACTCCTGTACTTACTTATTTAGAGTAAGTGACAGGGGTTTTTTCGTTTGAATAATGATAATAACAAGATGAGGAATTATTTTTTAAAGGTTCAAAGTGCCATAAATATTTTAACTTCGAAACATTTGGACATATAAAAGAAAGATTTGGATATTCTATTGTTTTCAGAAAAATGATAACGTTTACATGAATAGAAAATTAATTATTTGAAGGTACAAAGACAACACCAGAAATAACAATCTATAGATAGAGGTGAAAGGATTGGAAAGAAAATTAACGCGCTTTGAAAAGTATGCATTTGGATTCGGAACAGTAGGAAAGGACGCCATTTTTAATATTGTCAGTTTGTTTTTAATGTTCTATATTACGGACATTGTTGGACTCTCACCCGCATTCGTCGGAGTGTTGTTTTTCGCAGCACGTATTTGGGATGCGATTAACGACCCGATTATGGGCATGATTGTTGATAATACACACAACCGCTTCGGCAAATTCAAAACATGGCTCGTTATCGGTACATTAATTAACGCTGTCATCACAGTATTACTCTTCACAAACTTTGATTTCGCAGGCAACGGCATGTACATTTACATCTCAATCATGTACATCATATGGGGTATGACTTATACCATTATGGACATCCCATACTGGTCATGGCTGCCAAACTTAACGAATAATCCACGTGAACGTGAAGAAGTTGCGGTAGTGCCACGTTTCTTTGCGAGCTTTGCGGCTTTTGTGATCGGAAGCTTCGGTTTAATGTTCATCCATAAATTAGACGATTTCTTAGGCCAACCATTCAGAGGTGCAGGTATTTTTGCGCTTGCAATCATCTGTAGTATTACATTTATCATTACTATCGGTATTACAGTATTCTTCGTTCATGAAGACACTGAAATTGAAAGACAAAACGCAATTAAAGTCCGTTTTAAAGATATTTGGCGTATTCTCTTTAAAAACAAAGAGTTGCTTGCGGTAATTGGTGTAATCTTAGCATTCAACTTATGTGGACAAATGATTAACGCAATTATCTTGTATTACTTTAAATATGTGGCAGGCGTAGAAAGCTTATTCTCTGTCTTTAACACAATGATTCTTATGGAAATGGGATCATTATTGATTTTCCCATACTTAGTTAAGAAAGTCGGACGTAGTGCAGTATTCAACTACGCTGTATTTGGAATTATTATTGGTTTAGTAGTTATCTTGCTTGCAGGCTTTATTGCGCCGCACGCAGCAATCTGGGTAATTATTGGCGGTGCATGTATTCGCTTCGGTACAGGTACGCTTGTCGGAATCAACACAGTCGCGTTAGCTGACGTAATCGACTACAGTGAAGTGAAATTCGGTCAACGTAACGAAAGTGTCATCACATCAACACAAACATTCTTAGTAAAATTAGCACAAGCATTTGCGGGATTAAGTGTCGGTGTCGGTTTATCAATGATTGGTTATGTGCCAAATGTTGAACAAACAACAGATACAATCTGGGGTATCAGAATCGGTATGATTGGAGTACCAATCTTCTTTATCATCATTTGTAGTATTTTATATCATAAAGCCTTCAACTTAAAAGGCGATTTCTTACGTGATATTCAACAAACACTTGAATTTAAACGTAAAAGAGAAGGACGTCCGCCGATTCATAAAGAAGAAAAACTGTAACAATACAATAAGCAGTGTTAGAGCTTTCATTCATAACTCTATCCACTGCTTTTGTTTTACAGCAACAAAAAAGTAGCTGCTTGATAGTTTCATTTATTCAGATTGCAATGCTTTTCTGGCCTTATAATTTTTGCGGTATTGCGTAGGTGGACAGTTAAAGTACTTAGAGAAAGCCTTGGAGAAAGCAAGTGACACATCATAATTAAGTTCATCTGCAATGGCTTGCACAGTTTTATTTGTGAATTTCAGCTGTTCAGCCGCAAAAGCCATACGAAGATCGGTGAGATATCTGCTTGGTGAAGCGCCAAATTGCTTTTTGAAACGTTTATAGAGCTGACTACGGCTCATGTTTGCGACTTGAGCAGCATTATCAACAGTAGTATCTTTGCTTTTGAAATTGTCATTGAAATATTCTAAAGCATCTTTTAAATCTGTTGCTTCACGTTGATCAGGAATTACAATTTCTTTTTGGTTTTGTTGTGTTAGGAAATATAACAATTCAAATAGTCTTATCTTTAGTAAGATATCGTGGGTGTCCTCAGGGGTATGGCTGTTTGCCAGAATGCAGATTTTAAAGATTAATTTAAACAGTGTTTCAGTGTTTTGATTTAAGAGGACGAATTCATCTGATAAAGAAGTACGTGTAATAAAGCTGATGGCATGCGTGCCGCTGAAGCCGACCCACATATAATGCCAAGGTGTTTCTCCTGTCGCATGATATTTGACATGCATGCCTTTGAGCAATAAGAAGACATCACCTTTCTTTAAATGGTAAGTCGTATCATTCACAGTAAAGGTGCCGGTTCCTTGTGTCACGATATGCAAGACAGCAGGTTTAGTGACTTCATATTCATAGCCGTTACCTACGTATAAGTTTTCTTTGCCGCATTCATCAACTTGGGCTTCGTAGCTTGTTTTTTTAAGTTTTGTCCAAAAGACTTGCACTTGTCTCACTCTCTTTCTCTCTATGATAGAGCCATTATAACACGTATATTTAACAAAATTATATAATTTTTGAAAAATACTTAGGAGGGTCATACCTTGAAATTAGATTTACACTATAACTTAGAACAATTACATGTTAATACATTACCTTATGCCGCTTATTTTATCCCAAAGCCACAACAACACAATACTTCTGTAACACAATTATCTGGTGACTGGAACTTCGGTTTCTTCAACAGTGTGGCAGAGTTCGAAGCAAGCCGTCATAAAGCGACACAAACTTTACCGGTACCGTCTGTGTGGAATTTACATGGATTTGACCAAACACAATATGTCAATATTAAATATCCAATCCCATTTGATCCGCCGTATGTACCAGAAGATAATCCATGTGGTTATTATGAACGCAACTTTACCATCGATTCTATCTATGACAATGACCATCAATTTGTGTTGAACTTTGACGGTGTCAGCAGTGCGTATTATGTATGGATCAATAATACATTTGTAGGCTACAGCCAAGTTTCACGCAGTGCGTCACGTTTTGATGTCACATCTTTTGTTCAAGAAGGGGACAATACGATTCAAGTATTAGTCGTTAAATATTCAGATGGTACGTATTTTGAAGATCAAGATATGTTTAGACATTCAGGTATCTTCAGAGATGTGTATATTGTAGAACGTCCTAACAATCGTATTGAAGATTATACGATTCAAACGACAGTCGATACAGCTGTACAAACAGGTGCAGTCCATTTAGATGTGACGCAAGTAAATGGTAAACCTGATTATACAGTAGCGCTGCTTGACCAAGAAGGCGGCGTCATTACTGAACAAAAAGGGACAAATGAAGATGTTTTAGTATTAAATGTAGAAGATGCTGCTTTTTGGAGTGCTGAAACACCTTACCTTTATACGCTAGTCATCACAACTGCGGATGAAGTTATCACTGAACAGGTCGGTTTACGTGAAGTTGAAATTAAAGATCAACAGTTATGGATTAATGGTAAATCTGTGAAATTGCGTGGGGCTAACTATCACGACAGCAACCCGGAAACGGGATATGTCTTAACTGAAGCGCAAATGCATGAAGATTTGACATTAATGAAACAAGCCAACTTTAATGCGATTCGTACAGCACACTATCCGAAAGCGCCTCGCTTCTATGAGTTAGCTGATGAATACGGGTTCTATGTGATGAGTGAAGCGGATCTAGAAACACATGGCGTAGTGCTGTTTTATGGAGATGAAAATACTAAAGACTTTAATATTATCGCTGATGATCCGCAATACGAAGCACCGATTTTAGATCGTATTGAAGCGTCTATTGTACCGCTACGCAACTTCTCATCTATTATTATGTGGTCATTAGGTAATGAATCTGGATATGGTGTCAATATTGAGAAAGCAGCTGAACTTGCGAAGGATTTAGATGCAACACGTCCGGTCCATTATGAAAGTGCCTTTTACGCAGAAGGTGGGGAAGATTTCTCTAAACTAGATATGATCAGTCGTATGTATCCGTCACCTGAAGAAATTAAAGAGCGTTATTTAGATAATCAAAATATTACACAACCCTTTATCTTATGCGAGTATGCACATGCGATGGGGAATTCACCAGGCGGTCTTTTAGAATATCATGAATTATTAGAAGCGTACCCAAGCTTTATTGGTGCGTTTGTCTGGGAATGGTGCGACCACGCAGTAAATATCAGTCAAGATGAAGCGCAACCAGTCTTTCGTTATGGCGGAGATTTCGGAGAAGATTTACATGACGGCAACTTCTGTGTAGATGGTATCGTGTCGCCAGATAGAACGCCGCACGAAGGTTATTATGAATTCCAACAAGTGAATCGTCCGGTGATTTTATCTCATTATGATAAACAGACGTTAACGTTTTATAATCGTCTCGATTTTATTGATGCAGATGAAGTCTTGCAATTACGTTTTACGATTACGACATTATCAGGTGAACAATATGAAGAGTATGCAGATTTAACAGGATTTGAACCGCATACTGAAATTTCTGTGGAACTGCAGACGTTTATTGATGAAGCGATTTTAAACCAAATCAGTGATATTTTAGTAGAGTATATTTCACTTAAAGATCAAACAATTTTAGGTCATGATCAAATCGTTCAAGAACGTTTGGAATTTGAAACAGTAACAGAGCATGAAGCTGCTTATCAAGTTTCAGTGGATGATACAGCACATACTATTCACATTTCAGGAGAGAATAGTGATTATGCGTTTGATACGCGAACTGCTTCATTAACGCACGTTACACAAGCAGGTAAGCTCGTGCTTCATGAACCTACTGCAATCCGCATTTGGCGTGCACCGACAGATAATGACATTAATATTCGTAAGCAATGGGAAGAAATGGGTTACGAACATGCGCATACGCGTGTATATGATTATTCGATTGTCGAATCTGAAGGCGGCGTAAGTATTCAATTCCAAATCAGTATTGTGCATAAACGTGTGCCGAAAATCTTAACAGGTACTTTAACTTGGTTAGTGCATGCGGATGGTAAGATTGAAGCGGATTTAGAACTTGAGAAGAATGCACGTATGCCGTTCTTACCGAGACTTGGCTTAGAATTCAAGTTATCAAATGACTATCAAAAATTAGCATACTATGGTCATGGACCCTTCAGCAGTTATGAAGATAAGCAGCTTGCGAGTCATTTAGGTTACTTTGTTTCTACAGTCAATGATAATTTCTGGCCGCATATCAGACCGCAAGAAGACGGAAGTCACAATAATACAACACATGTGACATTAAACAATACAACAACACAAGTTGCGTTTAACGCTGAAACACCATTCAGTTTCAATGCGAAACCTTATTCAGATGCGCAACTTACAACAGTAGAACATGCGGATCAATTACACTTAGATGGTTACACATATGTTAATATCGATGTCGGTCAAAGTGGTATCGGTACAAACAGTTGTGGACCGGAATTACCAGAACGTTATCGTATGGATGATGCAGAGTATCACTTAAACTTTACATTGCAGTTCAATACATTATCTTAAATCCTAGTACACGAGACAAATCACAAGCTATAAAAATAAGATATAACCATAAAAAAGCAGAAGGTGACGTTTAATCAGTCAACCTTCTGCTTTTCTTTATGGTTATTAATCTGTATAACGATGAGACATAAGTTCTTTTAAGTTGCGGATTTCTTCTTTGATGAATTGTCCTGTGTTCGTATCGCGGATACGTTTACGTTGAAGTTCTTTATCGACAAGACGTTTTGTAGATAATTCATCTGCACCGTAACGTAATACGTTTTCTTTCGTGTTGAAGTGTTGGTGTGCCACTAGCTGCATACCATAAGAGTTGTACAGTAACGTATAACCCGCAATACCTGTTGTAGATTGATACACTTTAGAGAAGCCGCCATCAATGACGATCATTTTACCGTCGGCTTTAATCGGATCTTCACCATCAATTTCTTTGACTGGTGTATGCCCGTTAATGATATGACCTTGTTCAGGATCTAAATCAAAGTCTTCTAAGAGTTTGCCTACAACTTTAGGGTCTTCACGTAGTGAATAATATGGGTTCTTTTCTTCTTTATGAGTTGCTTTATCTTTAATGAAATAACGCTCGAATGTTGTCATGGCACGTTTTCCGAATAATGAAGAATATTTACCTGTCCATAAATACCAAACTAAGTCAGTTGCTAAATCGTCGGTAATATCTTTATTTCGGAATGCTTTACGCATATACATTTCGAATTGGTCTAATAATGGACGGCCAGCATAGAATGTGCCGTCAATTTCCATGCCTTCCATATTGCCATGTTCATCAATCGGGATACAGCCGTGAATTAATAAATTACCGTTGTAAGGTAAGTAAAGTGAACCTTTATCCATTAAGAATGTCATATGACGTTTAAGCTTTTCTGATTCTTGTACAGAAACTAATAATTTATCAATGACTTCTTGTTCTTCTGGTAATAATTTAGCTGGGTCTTCTGGATCTACTGTCACGAAACATGTGTCTGTTAATTCATGTGTTTGGCCATGTAATGTATACGTTAAGTTATCATAGTCAACATGTTCTAAGACTAAGCGTTCTTCCATTTCGAAAGAAGGACGACGTTTGATAATCGGCATTTCTAATTTGAATTGAATCATCGCAATGGCTTGATGAATTTTAGTGATTTGAAGTTGTTCTTGTTCAGATAAGTTAGAATCAGAACGTAATTTTGGACGGAAAGCTGGGTTATCACCATAGTATTTTTCAGCTAAGTTTAATAATGGGCGTAAGTTGATACCGTAAGCATCTTCAACGATATTCAAGTTATCGTAACGTGCACAAATACGTAAGATGTTAGCTAGGCAGACACGAGAACCGGCATAGGCACCAATCCAAATCGCATCGTGGTTGCCCCATTGGATATCAACAGAATGATAGTTGATTAATGTTTCTACAATTTTTTCAGGTTCAGGACCACGATCATAAATATCACCGACAACATGTAAGTGATCTACGACTAGACGTTGAATTGTGTAAGATAAACCGATAATTAAATCGTCTGCTTGTTGAGTTTCGATGATTTGACGCATCAACGTATTGTAGTAAGGTGTTTTATTCTCAAGTTCATTGGTTTTATAAAGTAACTCTTCGACAATATAAACAAACTTTTTAGGTAATGCTTTACGTAATTTAGAACGTGTATATTTTGAAGCGGAATATTGAACCATTTGAATCATTTGGTCAATACGTGTTTCATACCAACGGTTTAATGGCTCTTTTGTTTCGAAACTGCTTTTAACCATTCTTAATTTATCTTCTGGATAATAAATTAAAGCAGTGAAATCGCTGATTTCTTGGTTCGACATTTTATCTTTGAAGATGTCGTTGACTTTCGTACGAACATTGCCTGAACCGTTACGTAAGACATGTTGGAAAGATTCATATTCTCCATGTAAGTCACTGACAAAGTGTTCTGTACCTTTTGGTAATTCTAAAATAGATTCTAGACTGATAATTTCTGATGCAAGTTGTTCTTCATGGTTGAATTTCTCTGCAAGTAAATCGAAATACTTATTTTTAAGTTCACGTTCGTTGGTAATCATTTGTGCCTCCTGGGTTTAATAATAATAGCGCTTACATTTGATTATTGTACTTTTTTAACAATTTTTCAATGGTGACGTTTTAAAAAACTGAAAAAATAATGTGTGGTTGGATTAAAAAGAGGGAGAATAGAGAAATAAACTAAATATTTGAATCAGCTATGTTAAAATAAAAACAACATAAAAATATCAGGAGGTCTTATGACACCATTATTATCAGTACATCATTTAACGAAACAGTTTTCTAATAGCCGCTTCTCCATCAATGATGTCTCCTTTGAAGTTGATTCAGGTGAAATTGTCGCTTTAATCGGCAAAAATGGTTCAGGCAAATCAACGTTAATTCGTATGATTGTGGGAGATTATCCTTTAACTAGCGGAGAAATCTATTTTTTCGGTCAACGTGTCTCACCTGAAGATACAGACTACAAAAATGACATGAGTGTTGTATTTGATTCCATGAATTTCACTAAAAATATGACCGTTGATAAGTTGAATCGTATGTTTCAAAAGGTGTTCCGCCATTTTGACAGTACTTTGTTTAATGATTATATCCAGCGTTTTGAACTGCCAGAAAAACAGGCAGTTAAATTCTTTTCAAGAGGTATGTCTATGAAACTCTCTATGGCAGTCGCATTGTCACACAAAAGTCGATTATTGATTTTAGACGAAGCGACAGCAGGATTAGACGCAGCAAGTCGTGATGAGATTCAAGATGAAATTGAAAAGTTCGTGCATGATAACAATCGTGGTGTGTTGATGACATCTCATATTGCGGAAGATATTGACCGCTTAGCGACAAAGTTAGTTTTTCTGAGACATGGCCAAGTTTATACGCAAATTGACAAAGCAGCATTATTCAACAATTATGCACGTTTAACATGTGATGAAACAGAATTTGAAAAACTTGAAGACGAAGATGTGTTAGCAAAAAAACACCACTTAGGTGAAGTTCAAGCGATTGTGTTAAAAAATGAACGTACTTTATCTTTTGATTTAGAACCTATCGAGTATATTGATCAAGTCAACAAAATAATCTTAAGAGGTGAAGACATATGAAGGGTTTAATTTATAGTCAGTATTATTCAACTCAGAAAGCATTGTGGATCTACCTAGGTATCGGTTTATTGTTAGGTATCGGGTTCACAGCTGTGGATTTAGAAGGGTTTCAACCGTTAATTAGTTTAATCATTTTAATGTTTTCTGTTTCAGCTGCGACTGATAATTTGAAAAATGAAGCAGCAGCGGGTTGGTATAAATATGCGATTACATTACCTGTCAGTCGCAAAGAAATTGTACAAGCACATTATGCATATTATTTTCTGTCTGCTGGATTAGGGTTAGCCATTGTTCTGTTTATTTTTGCAGGCAGATATCTATTAGGCTTCGGTACTATTACGGAATCCTTGTCAGCTATCATGTTAGGGATAGGAATTTGTTTGTTAGTGTCATTGTTTTATCCGTGTACTTATGTGGTTGGTGCAGATAAATCGAATATAATTCAAATGATTATCACAGGAATTATAGTAGTTACATATCTCGTGTATAACACTGTAACACTTATCATTGGCGGTTATATGTATGGCTCAGGTAATGATGCCATGCAACATACTGGTTTTGAACTGGGACGCATGTCTATCTTCCTTGTCTTTGCGCTAATACTTGCGCTGTTTGGTTACTTCATAGGTTTGAACAAGTTTAAAAATCAGAATTTCTAAAAAATCAAAATAAATCATAACAAATAGATAAAGCACACTTCATTTTTTTGAAGTGTGCTTTGTTTTCGTATTGTTTAGTTTTGTCTATGACGGCGTTTCGCAATGTAACGGTAAGCAAAGTATACTAACGCAATTGCGATAATAGCATACATGATATATGAGTATGTATGCATTACATTTAAAATATCGTGCCAGTTATCGCTTAACGATTTACCTAAATAGATTAAACCGAAGTTCCAAATTGTTGTGCCGACTAATGACAATGTCGCAAATGTGACGATATTCATTTTATTGACACCTGCAGGAATAGTGATCAATACACGTAAGACTGGAACGAATCGACAGATAAAGACTGCGATTGCACCGTATTTTTTAAACCAATTGTTGGCACGTTCAACGTCTTTACCTTTAAGTTTAATCCATTTACCGTATTTGTCTACGAAGCGGTAAAGTTTCTGTTCGTTAACTAAGCTACAGATGTAATACAGAATCAATAGCCCCATAAATGAAGCGACTGTTGCGATAATCAATAGCAGCCAAATAGAAATATGTGATTTTGCGGCTAATACACCTGCGAAAGTCAGCACAATTTCTGAAGGCACGAAAGGCAGGATATTCTCAGCAAGAATTAAAATAAAAATTGCGAGATACCCCCAACGCGAAATAAAGTCAGTCAGTATTTGTTCCATGGTAATGCGATGACTCCTTTTTATGTACAAGTTTTATAATGTTTTAATTTTATTTAAAGAACACCTGTGGTTTTGTGTCCAAGCTATATTGTACTAAAAATAGAATCAAATGACATCTATTTATATATCCAGCATAAGCATGTCCAAATTTAAAAATCGTAAAAGTCAGGCGTAGTCATGGTTTGTTCGAGGTGTTTTGTAAATAACGAAATAATATTGTGTCATTCATAGTGTTCAAATTTCTGTAAAAAAGTTATTGTGAACGGTTTCAAATAGTGGTAATATTTACTAGAACAACTTAGGTCATATGATGACCTAATGTATTTTGAACACAGAAAGTTGGGATATCTATGAGTGAAAGAAAGAGTAACGTACGATGGTTCTTCGCATTTGCGTTCTTTATTATTGGGGTTATTGCGTATATGGACAGATCTAACATCTCCTTAATTGCGGCACCAATGATGGAAGATTTACATATGACGAAGGCTCAGTTTGGTTTATTAGCAACATTCTTCTCAGCGGGCTATGCGATGATGCAAGTCCCATCCGGTATTCTTGCGGAAAAATTCGGACCGCGAAAAATGTTGACGATTGCGTTGATTTGGTGGAGTGCATTTACGATTTTAACTGGTTTAGTTAAGAACCACGGTTTATTATATACTGTGCGTTTCTTATTCGGTGTAGGGGAAGCGCCGATGTATCCATCGAACGCAGTATTCAACTCATATTGGTTTACTAAAAATGAAAAAGGGCGTGCATCTAGTGCGTTACTTGCAGGGTCATATTTCGGTCCGGTTATCGCACCGATCGTGACAGTATGGATTGTAAGTTTATTTAACTGGCAAGCCGTATTCTATATCTTCGGGGCAGTTGGTTTTGTGATTGCGTTATTGTGGGTGATTATCGCAAAAGACTTACCTGAACAACATAAAATGGTTAACAATGCTGAAAAACGTTATATCATTCAAGGTCGTGACGTGGTTGATGCAGGTGAAAAACAATCTGCACCATGGAGCGCATTCTTTAAACATTTCAGTTTCTATGCGATTGCAGTTCAATATTTCGTAGTACAATTTATTGTTGGTTTATTCTTAATTTGGTTACCGACTTACGTAATGGAACAATATCATGTTAAATATACAGCATTAGGCTTATTGGCAGGGGTGCCATGGCTTGCGATGTTTATTTGTATCATGATTGCTGGTGCAATTTCAGATAGAATTTTACAAGCTGGCAAATCACGTTTTGTCGCTCGTGGTTCAATTGCGATTGTAGGTATGGTTGTCTTTAGTATTGGTTTATTATTCGCAATCCGCAGTGAAGTATTAGAAGTGAATATCGCTTGGTTAGCAGTATGCTTAAGCGGTATGGGTGTCACTACTGGTATGAGCTGGGCAGCAGCTGCTGACATCGGACGTAACTTCTCTGGTACAGTTTCAGGTTGGATGAACTTATGGGGTAACGTCGGTGCGATGTTAAGTCCATTAATCGCTGGTATTTTAGCTGATTTGATCGGTTGGACTTGGACATTACAATCATTAATTATTTTGGTTGCGATAGCTATATTAATGTGGTTCTTCGTTAAACCAGATAGTCCGCTTGTAGTCAATCGTTCTAAAATGTAAGCACAAGTATAAAATAAGATAGTAAATACAGGTCATGTTACGATGAATGAGAGAAAGGGTCTTATCAAGCGTAGCATGACCTTTTAATTTTATTATGGTTCGTTGAATTATTTTAGGGGAAAGAAAGTACTGGTAAAATATAGAAATTGGAGAGGGAAAATATGATTACAGTAATTGTTAAAACAAAAGTCAACGATATGAATTATGATAAATATACACAATTAATGGGACAATTAGTCGCAGCATCACAAGCTGAAGCATCAAATATCAGCTATGAACATTATGAAAATGCGAATATCCCAAATGCCTTTGCGATTATTGAACAATGGAGTTGTGAAGAAGGCTTTGAAAATCATAAGAAATCTGATCATTTCCAAGTGTATTGGCAAGAAATCGTACAACTTTGTCTAGATGAGCCAGAAATTATTGTCTTTGATAACCAAGAAACACTCACAGAAAATTAAGCAACAAATAAGGCAGGGCATGACTTTAGTGCTATAATAGGACATAAATAGACAAAGACATAAAGATGTCTGTCATGTCAAATCAGTAAGGAGAATGAAGAGTATGATTTACCAACATGGAACTTTGGCGACGTTAATGGCTGGAATGCTTCAAGGCACAGTATCTGTAGATGAGATGCTTGAACAAGGAGATATGGGCATCGGTACATTGACAGGTTGCGACGGTGAAGTCATTTTTATTAACGGTAACGCTTATCACGCAGATGAATACGGCGGTTTCAGACACTTAGACGGTCATGAGATGTTGCCGTTTGCGACCATTACGAAATTTGACCCTACACAGGCATTTGAAGTGTTGAATGTTACAACTCAAGATGAATTGTACGATCAAATTATGGAACGCATGAAGAGCCGCAACTTATTCTCAGCAATCCGTATCACAGGCAGTTTCAATCATGTCCATGTACGTATGATGCCGAAACAAGAGCCGCCATATACGCGATTAATGGAATCAGTGAATCGCCAACCAGAACACCATTATGATTATTTAAATGGTACAATTGTCGGTTTCTTCACACCTGAACTGTTCCACGGTGTTGGTTCAGCAGGTTTCCATTTACATTTCGTGGACCAAGACCGTACAGTAGGCGGCCATATTTTAGGCTTTGAATTAGAACGAGGCAGTGTAGAAATTTCTGATGCAGAAACGTTCGAGCAACACTTCCCAACTAAAGATGAAGCATTCTTAGAAGCAGATATTGATTACGAAAATATCGATGAAGAAATCAGAATGGCAGAATAAGCGAAACAACATCCTAACGTCAGGATATAATACGCGGGTATTATGTTCTGACGTTTTTTATTTTCATATAGGACATAACCATCTGATAAGTTAAAAGATAGATGACTTTAATATTTGAGAGGAGAAATCGTATGGCGCACTATATCAAGTCGCTATTTAAATTTAATAAACACAATGTGAATTACAGTAAAGGAATAAGACAAGGCTTATTGATGCTGACACCGTTACTGTTAGGATATTTGTTAGGTTACTTCCAATTTGGTTTATTAATAGCGACAGGGACATTGGCTAATATTTATGTCTTTGGCGGATCTGATAAATCTAAATTACGTATTTTATGGTGGTGTGCTGTCGGGTTTGCGTTATGTATTACATTTGGAACACTGACAGTTGCAACACCGTTGCTGTTTGGAATATTGTTGCTGCTTGTTACTGTTGTAGCATACTACATATTCAGTGCTTTAGAAATTCCTGGTCCTTCAGCAACTTTCTTCATTGTAACGTTTGCGTTACCGATTAACATGCCGATTGCGCCGGAACAAGCATTGACACGTGGCGTTTTTGTATTTATCGGCGGTATCTTTGCGTTAGTAGTTGTAGCAATACTGTTAAAATTACAAGAGAAAAATACACAAGAGCGTGCCATTGAAGCGGAGTATCAAAGCTTATTAAAACTTGTTAAAGAATACGCAGACAGTGAGAAATTCAAGAAAAATACTGAGCAGTTGGTCAATCAGTTTAAATCTACAGATAAACAGCTGATTACTTCTTTTACTTCTAATAAGAAACAATCTGAACAATTACATCGTTTATATTTACTGCATAATAACGCAGAAGGTATCTTTGCTGAATTGTTAGAGTTGAAGACTAAAGAAGTCGAAACATTACCAGATGTTTTAATTGAAATGATGCAGTATATTGAACGAAGTGTTTCTTCAAGGTTAGAAGAACAAGAAATCATGCAGTGGAGAGAAAAAATAGAGCTGCCGGTTAGCTTTCAACGTTTAGAAAAACAGATTTATCGTACAGATGAAATCTTACATAGTCCGACAGGTCAAATTGAATACGAAGCGAATCTAAGACAGCCATTATACGGACAACAGTTAAAATATAACTTAACATTAGATTCACTCGTATTAATGAATACTTTACGTTACAGCATGATTATGGGTGCCGCTATCTTTATCGCGTTGATGTTTGATTTTGATAAAGCGTATTGGATTCCATTGACGGCACATACGATACTGATTGGAACGAATACGATTCATAGTATGGAACGTGCCGTTGCCAGAACAATTGGTACGTTTATCGGGGTCCTCTTATTGACCGTTATTTTATCCCTTCACCCGCATATGATTGTTAGTATTATTGTACTTGCGTTAAGTGCGACGATTACTGAAGTTATTATCGGTGCGAATTATGCGATAGCGATGATTTTCATTACAACGCAAGTCATTATGTTGAACGGCCTTGCATCAGGCAAGTTATCTATTTTAATTGCTTTACCAAGGGTTGTAGATGTAGTCATCGGTGTGATTATCGCAGTCATCGGTCTCTTAATACTAGGCAGAAAAAATGCATCGCAAACATTACCAGATGCGATTGCTGAAGTGGTTCGTTATGAAATGTCTTTCTTCTATTATGTCTTCTCAAGAAATGAACATTTAGCAAAACAAGCACCGAAGTTCAATGAATTAAAATTACGTATCAAACTAAGCAATATGAATAGTATGTACCAAAACGCACATGGTGAGTTATTTGCGGATAGTACAAAAATCAGTGCGTATTATCCAATTATCTTTGCGTTAGAAGAAATCAGCTTTATGTTATCAAGAGCGCAAAACAATCCAAAACCGCAAACGATTGATGATGTCGTTATGGGTCAGTATTTAATTGCGTTTGAAGGTATCGCGACGCACTTTGAACAACATGTACCGCTTTATCAAGGCACAGGCTTACCTTCTTTACCGCAATATACGAATATTCGCACTGCGCTGTTGAATATCCAACAATATGCACGTTTAAGAAATTCAGACAAGATTGGAGATCCTCAATAAGTGGTATAGCAATATTAAGTGATATTGAAGAGGAGGGCGTTATATGCCTTGGACATTAGATGACTATCCAAATACTTGGAAGAACTTAGATAAGTTAGAACGCAAGAAAGCGATTGATATCGGTAATGCGATGTTAAAAGATGGTTATGACGAAGGTACATTGATTCCGATTGCGACAAAACAAGCTGAAGAATGGTATAAAAATGCTTCGAAAGAAGAACTTGATGAGTTGAAAAATAAAAATATTACAAGTCATCAAAAAGATAAAGACGCGCGTCCGGAATTAAATGAAAATGATGTCGAAGTCTATAAAGAAGATAACGAGTGGAAAGTCAGAACGCATGGTGCGAAACAAGCTGCAGATAGTTATGATAAGAAAGAAGAAGCGGTTAAACGTGCCAATGAAATCGCAGATAACCGTGGCACAAAAGTACATGTGAAATCTTAAATTAAGTGCACGATAATGATTATTTAAAACAGGACTTGGGTATTTTAAAAGTACCGATTCACAGTATGCAATATAATAAGAAACTGAGCGCGTTGCATAGTGAATCAAGGGAGCAACAGATACGTTATTATAGAAGAAAGCCTCTTAACAAATTGCGTTAAGAGGCTTTCGTTTGTCTAATATACTGTTGTTTATGCTTGTGTGATTTGCCATCCATAAGGTTCTGGTAGTTGAGACCAATCTTGATCGTATTCTTCTGTTGTTAGTAAGCATTCATCTAATGATTTTGTTAATGCTTCTTGGTCTAAGTCTGTACCGATAATCACAAATTGTGTATGGCGGTCGCCAAACTCAGGATCCCAGTTTTCACGCACATCTTCACGTTCATGCAAGATTTCACGTTGTTGTGCTTCGGACATTGCCGCAACCCAGAATGTAACAGGGTGGATAGAGACTGAAGAACCTGCTTGTGACATTAAGCACGCCACATGATTATATTGTGCTAACCAAACAATACCCTTAGCACGTACAATTGTATTCGGCATATTTTCTAACCACTTATGGAAACGTTCTGCGTGGAATGGCATACGACGTTCGTATACAAATGAAGAAATACCGTATTCTTCTGTTTCTGGTGTATGTGTCGCATGGCCGCCTTCTGTTAATTCTTGAAGCCAGCCTGCAGAGTTTGATGCAGCTTCAAAGTCGAATAAGCCAGTGTTTAACACGTCGCTGAGTTCAACTACTGAGTTTTGTGTACGGATAAATTTCGCAGTTGGTTGTAATTTGCGTAAAATACCTTCTAGTTTGTTTAATTCTTCTTCTGAAACTAAGTCTGTTTTGTTTAAGACTAAGACGTCACAGAATTCGACTTGGTCGATTAATAAGTCAGCGATAGTACGTTCATCTTCTTCACTTGTACCTTGATCGCGGTCAACTAATAAATCTTCTGATTTGATGTCGTTGATGAAGCGGTTCGCATCAACAACAGTAACCATTGTGTCTAAACGGCAGATGCTTGTTAAATCGATACCAAGTTCTTCATCGATATATGAGAATGTTTGTGCGACAGGTACAGGTTCAGAAATTCCTGTTGATTCAATCACGATTTGATCAATGCCGCCACGTTTAACAATATTTTCAACTTCTTTTAATAAGTCTTCACGTAATGTACAGCAGATACAACCGTTAGAAAGTTCTACTAATTTTTCATCAGTACGTGAAATGCCCCCGCCTTCAATTACTAAGTCTTTATCAATATTCACTTCACTCATGTCATTAACAATGACCGCAATGCGTAAGCCTTCTCTATTTTGTAAGATATGGTTTAATAAAGTTGTTTTACCTGAACCAAGGTACCCACTCAGTACCGTTACTGGTATTTTAGCCATAAATAAATCCTCCTATTTATATATACACGCGTTTAATCGTAATTATTACGATTTATATTGTATAGAAAAAAAGAACGGTGCGCAAGGTGATGAACCTAAACTATGAATGTTTAAAAATAAAGAATTGTCTATTAAATATGCAGAGACTCGTTTTGTATCTTTTGAAAATTTATGCGCAAATATTCGTTTGTGAATTACAAATAATTAATTTTAACTACAAACTTCGTTATAATAAAGATGTCTGAAGAACGGGGGATTATTATGTATGTAGAGAGAAGAGAAACACTTAACCTTAATGCGCTTAAGGAAGATTTAAAACGTAATATCACAAAGTTTCAAGAACAAAATTATCGAATTGAAGAACTCGTGGACTTTGTGAGCTTACATCATTTGTATGCATCAGCGTTAGAAGAAGTCAGTACGAAGTTGAGTATTTTAGATAATGACTTCCAAATCTTATATGAACATAATCCAATTCATCATATGGAACGACGTGTTAAAGAAATCAGCAGTTTAGTACGTAAGCTGGAAACAAGGGGATTGCCAGTAACGACTGACTCTGCACGTCAAAATATTACAGATATCGCTGGAATTCGTGTGGTATGTAATTATTTGGAAGATATTGAAGTCGTAGCTTCTTTATTATTAAGACAAGCTGATGTTAAATTATTAAAACGTAAAGATTATATAGAAAATCCTAAAGAGAATGGCTATCGCAGTTTACATCTTGTAGTATCAATACCGGTGTTCTTAACAGATACGGTTGAGTATGTACCAGTCGAAATTCAAATCCGTACGATTGGTATGGATATGTGGGCCAGCCTTGAACATAAATTACGTTATAAAAATGCGACAAATACAGAAGTTTATAAAGATACATTAAAAGAATGTGCTAAAGAGATCGAAACAGTAGAGTATAAGTTGCAGAAAATGCATGGAGACATTTTAAAACAAGTCAGCCATGAAGATTAATCGGAAAGAAGTTGAGTCTATGAAGATTCAACTTCTTTTTTTATGAAAAAATCAATGTAATGTACACAGAGGTACTCAGATGGTTGGTAAATTAGTTATTTGGTATATTTAACCGAAAAAATCCAAAAAAACTTAAAAAACTTTGAAAAATGCATATTTAGTACTTGATTTATGCATAAATATGCGTTATAATTACATATGTAAGGTTGATAGAGGCGATAACTAAAGGAATTAAGTTATTTGACTTTAATTGACCAAATAATAATTATACAAATTTTAACTTGAAAACAAGACATGAAATTGCAAGGACACAATAGATAATGTAGAAGTAGAGAAATAAAAAGAACATGTAATATTAAAGTGTTTTGAATCTTTGACAAGGTGGGTATATTTGAAATGTAAGAAGTAGTTTATCTTGTCAACTAATTGAATATCCGAATTTAAAGCACCTATCTGTTAATAATATGACACGCACAGCGAAAAAGTATTGTGTACTTGCCACAGGAAATAACATAAATGGAAGTGTAAAACAGTTATTTTAAGTCAGACAGAGATTCTTAAAATAATGGATTTTTACCAATTAACGGAGGTTATGAATATATGAATAACGGATTTTTCGGAAATGAATTTGACTCAATTTTTAGAAGAATGATGCAAGATATGCAAAACGCAGATGGAAATAAAAAATATTATATTAATGGTCGTGAAGTATCACCTGAACAATTACAAGCATTACAACAACATCAAGGTGGTCACCCTTCACAACAAGTACAAAGTGCACAACCAGGACAAGCTGGCGGTGGACAAGGCGGCGAAGACTACTTAGAAAAAGTAGGCCGTAACTTAACTGAAGAAGCAAGACAAGGCTTATTAGATCCAGTAATCGGACGTGACAAAGAAGTTCAAGATACTGCAGAAGTATTAAGCCGTCGTAATAAAAACAACCCAATCTTAGTCGGTGAAGCTGGTGTAGGTAAATCAGCAATCGTTGAAGGATTGGCACAAGCAATTGTGAAAGGTAATGTACCAGCAGCAATTAAAGATAAAGAAATCATCTCAGTAAACATTTCTTCATTAGAAGCAGGTACTCAATACCGTGGTGCTTTCGAAGAAAACATCCAACAATTGCTAGACAGCGTTAAAGAAAGAAAAAATGTCATCTTATTCTTTGACGAAATTCACCAAATTATCGGATCAGGTTCTACTGGCGGAGATTCAGGCAGCAAAGGCTTATCTGATATTATCAAACCAGCATTGAGCCGTGGTGAAATTTCAGTTATCGGTGCAACTACTCAAGACGAATATAGAAACAACATCTTGAAAGACCCAGCTTTAGCACGTCGTTTCAACGAAGTAGTCGTTAAAGAACCATCAGCACAAGATACAATCAAAATCTTAGAAGGTGTTCGTGAAAAATTCGAAGAACACCACAATGTAACATTACCTGATGATGTATTGAA
Organism: Staphylococcus sp. CWZ226; assembly: GCF_018986355.1. Lineage (NCBI taxonomy): Bacteria > Bacillati > Bacillota > Bacilli > Caryophanales > Staphylococcaceae > Staphylococcus > Staphylococcus sp. CWZ226. Next base: position 29,016 of record NZ_JAHMSB010000002.1, read on the forward strand.
AGCTTGTGTAGACCTATCTATCCAATACGTGCCACAACGTTTATTACCAGATAAAGCATTAGATATCTTAGATATCACAGCTGCACATTTAGCTGCACAAAATCCTGTAGTAGACAAAGTGGAAGTTGAAAAAGAAATTAAAGAATTAGAAGATAAAAAATCTAAAGCAGTCAGCGAAGAAGCTTATTCTGATGCAGACAAATATCAAAAAGAAATCAAAGAATTACAAGACAGACTTGAATCAGGTCATGGTGAAGGTTCAACAGCAACTGTTCAAGATGTAGCAGACACTGTAGAACGTATGACTGGTATTCCGGTATCACAAATGGACGACAATGATATTGCTCGTTTGAAAAACATTTCTAAACGACTAAAAAGCAAAATCATTGGTCAAGATAAAGCAGTAGATATGGTAGCTCGTGCCATCCGTCGTAACCGTGCAGGTTTCGATGAAGGTAACAGACCAATCGGCAGCTTCTTATTCGTAGGTCCTACTGGTGTAGGTAAAACTGAATTAGCAAAACAATTATCAATCGACTTATTCGGTAATAAAGAAGCGCTTATTAAATTAGACATGAGTGAATACATGGACCGTACAGCTGTATCTAAATTGATTGGTACATCTGCTGGTTATGTAGGTTATGATGATAACTCTAATACTTTAACTGAAAAAGTTAGACGTAACCCTTACTCAGTCATCTTATTCGATGAAATCGAAAAAGCGAACCCACAAATCTTAACTTTATTACTACAAGTGATGGATGACGGTAACTTAACAGACGGTCAAGGTAATGTCGTGAACTTCAAAAATACAATCATCATCTGTACTTCAAACGCAGGTTTCGGTGATGAAGATGAAAAAGATCGCGAAGCATTAATGGACGACCTTAAAAAATTCTTCCGTCCAGAATTCCTTAACCGCTTCAACGGTATCGTAGAATTCGTTCATTTAGACAAAGATGCATTACAAGATATCATCAACTTATTATTAGATGATGTTGCTGATACACTTGATAAAAAAGGTATCTCACTTGAAGTAAGCCAAGATGCTAAAGATTGGTTAATTGATCAAGGTTACGATGCAGAACTTGGTGCACGTCCATTACGTCGTGTGGTTGAAAGAGAAATTCGTGATCGTATCACAGACTACTACCTAGAACACACAGATGTGAAAGACATCGAAGTAACACTTGATGGCGATGACATCTTAATCAACGGTGAAAAAGTAGATTCTCTATAATCCACCACGATTGAATAATTGAATCACATTTAAATTTCACGCTCTCATCTATAGAAATATGGATGAGGGCTTTTTTATTACTTTTTTGTAAGCGATTGCAATCTTCGAAACTTTGTATTAATATACTTGTATACAAGTATGTAGAACGAAAAGAGGTGCGTGATGGAAAAACAATATCCGAAACAATGGTTAGCGAATATGACAACAGGGGAAACAGTTGCGGCTGAGTTACGTTTGAAGATTATCAATGGTGAATTGACATCAGACGATGCCTTGACTGAAAATCAAGTCGCTAAACAATTCAATGTCAGTCGTTCTCCTGTGCGTGATGCGTTTAAATTATTGAAACAAGATCAATTGATTCGTTTAGAACGTATGGGGGCAGATGTCTTAACGTTTGGAGAAGCTGAACGTCGTGAAGTGTATGATTTACGCATTATGATGGAATCTTTTGCGTTTGCGCGTATTAAAGATGAAGAACGTGCAGCGTTAGCTAAAACTATGCGGAAGCATTTAGAGATGATGAAAGTAGCGGTACAGTTTGAAGATGCAGAATCTTTTACTGAACATGATATTTTGTTCCATGAAGTGTTAATTCATGCGACGAAGCACAGTTATTTACTCAGCAGCTGGAATAATATTAAACCTATTTTATTGTGTTTAATATTGTTATCGATGCGAGATAGAATGCAGATGGACCCTGATGATTTTGAAAGAATTCATGCCAACCACGAAGTATACGCACAAGCCGTTGAACATAACGATACGACATTATTACGCGATGCATTCCATCGTAATTTTGATGATGTCGGAGATTATATCAGCGCATTATTTTTAGAGAAGAAATAAGGAGGTCAAACCATGCAGTATATGATTGGAGTCGATATTGGCACAACGAGTACGAAAGCTGTTCTTTATGATGAAAATGGTCAATATTTGTTAAAACATAATATTAGTTACGACATGCAGACGCCAGATGTCGATACCTCTGAAGAAAATCCAGATGAAATCTTTGATGCCGTTTTAATGACGATTAAAGCAGTCATACGAGAAGGCAAAGTAGGACCAGATGATGTGAAGTTAATCGCATTCAGTGCACAAATGCATAGCTTAATTGCGATGGGCAACGAACAAAAACCATTAACACAAAGTATTACTTGGGCTGATAATCGCGCAAGTCGTCATGCTGAAGAAATTCGTCAACAACATCACGGACACGAAATCTATAAACGTACAGGGACACCGATTCATCCAATGTCGCCGTTATCTAAAATCTATTGGTTGAAAGATGAGCATCCAGAGATTTATCAACAAGCGACAAAATATATTGATATTAAAAGTTATGTCTTATACCAACTTTATGGACGCTATGTGATGGACCATTCTATCGCTTCAGCAACAGGTATGATGGACCTTGAAACATTGACATGGGATAAACCAGCATTAGATTTGCTTGGGATTACACCAGAACAATTACCAGAACTTGTGCCGACAACATATATCTTAAAAGGAATGAAACAACGCTATGCGACACTATTAGGTCTAAACAAAGAAACACCTGTAGTTATCGGCGCAAGTGATGGCGTATTGTCAAACTTAGGTGTGAATAGTTTCAAGAAAGGCGAAGTAGCGGTTACTATCGGTACATCAGGTGCGATTCGTACTGTGATTGATCATCCAAGAACAGATGAGAAAGAACGTATTTTCTGTTATGTCTTAGATGAAGGACAGTATGTGATTGGCGGTCCAGTAAATAATGGCGGTATTATTTTACGTTGGTTGCGTGATGAATTGCTTGCGAGTGAGGTAGAAACAGCGAAACGTCTTGGTGTCGATCCTTATGATGTTTTGACAAAAATCGCAAGCCGTGTAGAACCAGGTGCGAAAGGTCTGATTTTCCATCCTTATCTTGCAGGTGAACGTGCACCTTTATGGAATGCGGATGCAAGAGGTTCGTACTTTGGTTTAACGTTATCACACCAAAAAGAACATATGATTCGTGCAGCGCTTGAAGGTATTTTATACAATCTGTATACCGTTTATCTTGCGTTAATTGAGATGATGGGTGAAACACCAACGGCCATTAAGGCAACAGGTGGTTTTGCGAAAAGTGAAATGTGGCGCCAAATGATGTCGGATATTTTTGACACGGATTTAATTGTACCTGAAAGTTATGAGAGCTCTTCTCTTGGTGCGTGTGTTCTAGGACTGAAAGCATTAGGAGAAATTGAAGACTTTTCAATTATCGAAGACATGGTCGGAACAACACATGCACATCAACCGAACCAAGAAGCGGTAGAGATTTATCAGCAATTGATTAGTATTTATATTGATTTGAGTCGTAGTTTGGCTCCGCAATATCGTAAGATCGCAGATTTCCAAAGAAAACATTTATAAAAACAAAAAGCCATGAGCCACTGAGAAAAAGCAGTTGAAGTGTCTACCCATAATTATTAAGCACTTCAGCTTTTTCTTTGACTACTGATGTAAACGCTGTCAGTAAAGGTGCTCATAAGGAAAGCGAGGAAAAGTTATGTTTACAGAAATTTGGCCGTTAATCACGGTGGTCATTGGTATTTTAATTTTATTAGCACTCATTATTGTATTGAAGTTGAACACATTCATTTCCTTAATTATTACATCAATGGTCACTGCGTTGATGTTAGGTATGCCGTTAGATAAAGTCGTTGAAACCGTCGAAAAAGGGATGGGCAGCACGCTTGGACATATCGCAATTATCTTCGGTTTAGGTGCAATCTTAGGTAAGTTGCTCTCTGATGGTGGCGGTGCAACACGTATCGCAGATACCTTAATTGATAAATTTGGAGAGAAACATGTCCAATGGGCAATGGTTGTCGCTGCCTTTGTGATCGGGATTGCGTTGTTCTTCGAAGTTGGACTTGTACTATTAGTTCCTTTAGTCTTTACTCTAGCAAAACGTACGAAAGTATCTCCACTTAAAATAGGATTGCCGATGATTACTGCGTTATCTGTAACGCATGGCTTCTTGCCACCGCATCCTGGCCCAGTCGTTATCGCAAAAGAATTACATGCTTCATTAGGTGAAGTATTATTATATGGTTTCATTATCGCGATTCCAGTTACGATTATTGCAGGTCCGGTATTCGGTAAAATTGCACAAAAATTAACACCGACTGCTTATACAAGAGAAGGTGACATTTCATCATTAGGTGCACAAAAAGAATTTAAAGACTCAGAGATGCCGGGCTTTGGTATCAGTGTGTTAACTGCGACACTTCCTGTTATTTTGATGTTAATTGCTACAGTTGTTCAATTGATTACAGGGAATGTAGACAATTCTAAAAATGCATTTATCGGTATTATCAACTTTATCGGTACAGCTGATACAGCGATGTTGATCGCGGTACTCTTTGCGATGGTTACAATGGGTATCCGACAAGGCCGCAACAACAAAGCGATTATGCAGTCTGTAACAGATGCGATTTATCCAATCGGTATGATGATCTTGATTATCGGTGGCGGCGGTACATTTAAACAAGTACTGATTGATGGCGGTGTCGGTGATACAATTGCGAAGATGTTCGAAGGTTCAACGATGTCTCCGATTTTACTAGCATGGATTGTTGCGGCAGTTCTACGTCTTGCGTTAGGTTCTGCGACAGTTGCGGCAATTTCAACAACAGGTATTGTATTACCGTTGCTTCAAGCCAGTGATGTCAATGTCGCATTAGTTGTGCTTGCCATTGGTGCCGGCAGTGTAATTTTATCACACGTTAACGATGCAGGATTCTGGATGTTTAAAGAGTACTTCGGTTTAACAATTAAAGAAACATTCTTAACTTGGTCATTACTTGAAACAATTATTTCTGTTTCAGGACTTATCTTTATTTTATTCTTAAGTTTATTTGTATAGATTTAGAACGCACGTGTCTTTCATTAGATGCGTGCTTTTTTGTTATAGTAAAGATGAAGAGGTGAAGACTATGACACGCATTGTGATAATAGAAGATATTTCGCTTACCGCAAAATACATATTAGAGACTTTGAATCCGGGACACTATGAAATTGTTGTTGTATATGATTCAAATCGAGAACCTGATCAATACCCAGGTATAATTTATCAACCAATGAATTATTTAGACTTAGCGCATTGGCAGAAATACATAGAAAAAGAAGATATCGTGCTGATGAATGCATTGCCTGAAATGTTTGGAGATGGTGTGTGGCATGGTAAGCCTCATGTCCTACGTCAATTAATTAAAGATTATGTATGTGCGGCTGGACCATTTGAAGTGATTGAGTATCATGACATCATCGCATATCAAAAAGTGAAGACGAAACAAGCTGCGTCACTTCAACAAATGTCGGTATCTCAAGACTATACAGCTCATCAAAGTATTATTGCTTATGCGCATTACTTAAAGAAAATGTCTTTGGGTCTTATTCAAGTGAAAGGACAACCTGAACGCTTTGATATTCACTTACTCAATATGAAACGTCCTTTGATTGCGATGAAGCAAGTGCCATTAACGCATGGTGTCAAACTTACGCTTCAAGCAAACAGCTTGTTGTATCAACCTAAAAGTAACGCCTCAGCTTTTTATTTTATTCAAAAGCAACAATCGCTATATACCTGTTTAACGCATTTTACGCCGCGTTTACCTTGGCGCATTTATCAATCTACACAAGCAGTGATACATGAATGGGTGATGCGAGGATTTCGCAGTTATTTAAGACGCTTAAATCAGGGTAACGAGAAGTGAAACAAACATAAAACAAACAATCACATTTAGAAAGGAAGAGGAACATGGAACGTCGCTTATTTGAGTTGTTGAAATGGTTAGTGGAACATCCTACAGAAAGTCCGCCAGCACGTAATACAGACCCGTTGCAAATAGAAATACAAAATTACTTAGAAGGATTAGGCTTTGAAGTCAAACGTGAACCTTTATATGAGAATGACAGTATAGTGGTTGGTGTATTAGCGGGTGAAAATAAGGATGCACCGAAGTTGATATTAAACGGTCATGTAGATGTCGCAAATGTAGAAGATCCTAAACATTGGCAATATCCGCCATTTAAATTAACTGAAGTAGATGATGCAGTGTATGGTCGAGGTGTCAGTGATATGAAAGGCGGCATGGCTTCGCTATTTTATGTTTTAGAACAACTGCATGCACAAGGATTAAAACCAGAAGGTGACATCATTGTACAATCAGTTGTGGGAGAAGAAGTCGGAGAAGCAGGTACTAAGACGGCATGTGAATTAAGTCCTAAAGCTGACTTGGCATTAGTATTAGATACAAGTGATGCACAAGCGTTAGGGCAAGGTGGCGTGATTACCGGCTGGATTACAATTCAAAGTAAAACGACAATTCATGATGGTGCACGCAGCCAAATGGTACATGCAGGCGGTGGCCTACATGGAGCGAGTGCGATTGAAAAGATGGCTAAAATCATTACAGCGTTAAAAGAGCTAGAACAACATTGGGCAGTTATGAAATATTATCCAGATATGCCTGCAGGTGCTAATACGATTAATCCAGCGGTTATTGAAGGCGGTCGAAATCCTGCCTTTATCGCAGATACTTGTCGTTTATGGATCACAGTTCATTTCTTACCAGATGAAGATTATCATGAAGTGATTAAAGAAATTGAAGCGTATTTAAATCGTGTGGCTGAAGCGGATGTCTGGTTAAAAGATAATCCACTTCAATTTGAATGGGGCGGTACTTCTATGATTGAAGACCAAGGTGAAATCTTCCCAAGCTTCACACTGCCAGTAGAACATGAAGGTTTCAAAACCTTAGCAAAAGCCCATGAAACCATTCATCACACACCGCTTGAGACAGGTATGTCCACAACAGTGACAGATGGTGGTTGGCTAGATGATTACGGTATTCCGACGATATTGTATGGCCCGGGATTATTAACAGAAGCACATAGTGTGGATGAGAAAATCAATAAACAAGATTTAACGGAGTATAGTGCGGTATTATTGGAATTCTTAAAAGATTGGTATCAACATCCTCAGTCAGCATCAACCATGAAAAAGCAGTAGGCAGAAGAAAATGGAAAATAGAAATGAATAAATGAAAAGACCCGCGGCTTGCGGGTCTTTGCTTATTTCTCACACTTTATTGATATGAGACTTATCTTAAGATTTAAATGTATTTTTTAAACGTGAAATCCAATTACGTCTTGGTTGAGACGTACCCTTGGGACGCGCCTCAGTAAATGGTGTTTTGTGTTTGATAGCTTTTGCTAATTCAACTGCTTGATGCATCAAGTAAAGTTGTGAATTTAAAGGCAGTTGATTGTTGTTAACGTAATGGTAGACGCCATTCTTATCTTGATAACGACCTTTTTGGTTATCAGATAATTGTAAGTTCACAAAGTTTAATAAGCGTTCTCTGATTTTCGCATCATGAACAGGGAATAAAATTTCTACACGTTTAATCATGTTACGTGTCATCGCATCTGCAGATGATAAATAGATTTTTTCATCTCCATTGTTATGGAAGTAGTAGATACGAGAATGTTCTAAGAAACGACCTACAATACTTACAACTTCGATATTGTCGCTCACGCCTGGAACACCAGGTTTCAAACAGCAGATACCACGGATAATCAATTGAATTTTAACACCTGCTTGTGATGCTTCAAATAACTTTTTGATAATCGTTTTATCTGTTAAAGAGTTCATTTTCATAATGATATGACCATTGCCATATTCTTGATGATTTTTGATTTCAGTTTCGATACGTTCTACGAATACATCACGAATATCAAACGGTGCTACAATCAATTCATTGTAGTGAGGTTTGATTGAATAACCGCTTAAGTAGTTGAAGAAGTTAATCGCATCTTCAGCAATACCTTTATGTGTTGTGATGATACCCATATCTGTATAGATTTCCGCTGTTTTATCGTTATAGTTACCAGTACCTAAGTGTACAAATGGTACAAGACGACCTTTTAAGCGTTTAACCACTAATGTAATTTTACTGTGTGTTTTCAGATGTGTCATACCGTAAATTACATGACAACCTGCATCTTCTAACATACGTGCCCAATGGACGTTGTTTTCTTCATCGAAGCGGGCTTTCAATTCAACAAGAACAGTGACTTGTTTACCTTGTTCAGCCGCATATTTCAAACTTTTGATAATCGGTGAATCTTTGCTGACACGATACAATGTTTGTTTAATCGCAATTGTATCAGGATCTTCAGCAGCTTCACGGATGAAGTCGACAATCGGTTCAAATGATTCGTATGGGTGATGGAAGAAAATGTCACGTTTTAACGCTAAATCATAGACATCATTGTAACCTAATGATTCAGGAATTTGCGGCGTATAACGGTCATAACGTAAGTTTGGCAGTTGTGGTGTTAAATAACCAACTAAACCAAATACCATTGTTAAATCTAATGGACCATCCACAAAGTAAACATCATCGTCATGAATTTCTAATTGTTCTTTTAGACCTTCAATGTCTAATTCATTTGTATTACGTGAATCAACTTCTAGACGTACAGCTGAACCGCTTTTACGCATTTTCAAGAAGCGTTCGATTTCGATTAATAAATCTTCAGCACCGTCTTCATGAATTGTTAAGTCAGCATTACGTGTAATACGGAATGTGAAAGTTTTTCTGATGTCATAGCCTTGGAAGAGGAATTCAATGAAATAATCGATAACATCTTCAACCATTAAAACGTATTGTTTATCTTCATCTTTTAAAATCATGAAACGATCAATTAGTGATGGAATTTGAACAATTGCTGTATTTGTTGTTTCATCAGTATCTAATTCCACAAAGATATTCAAACTTTTATTAACAAGCTTCGGGAATGGATGATATGCATCAATGCCCAGTGGTGTTAACGTCGGTAAAATATTATTTTTGAATTCTTGTTCTAATTCATTTTGTAACGTTTCATTTAAATCTTGTGGTTTGGTAGTAATCACATTATATTCGCGTAAACGATTCGTCAATTCGTTATAGCGTTCGTACTGTAAATCAACAAGTGGCGTATTTTTTTCTTTTATAGCAGCCAGTTGTTGTTTAGGTGTCATTTGAGATTTGTTCTCGGGTTTGTTGAAGTTCATTTTAACTTGGTCTTGCAGCCCAGCTACACGGACCATAAAGAACTCGTCTAAGTTAGATGCGAAAATCGCAATAAAATTTAATTGTTCTAATAAAGGATTTGTTTTGTCGCTCGCTTCTTGTAAGACACGATAGTTGAAGTCGAGCCAGCTTAATTCTCGGTTATTGTAAAACTCTGGTTTGTTGAGATCTTTTTCAACGACTTGATTTTCCATAATGACCACCCCATGGTAAGTAAATAGACTTTATTTAAATAAAAAAATTGAAATGACTATGTTCTGTGATGTCATTCAGAGATGTCAGTAATTGCAATTTAAATTTTATATTGAACGCTCAAGTGCAACTTGTTGTATAACTTATATCATTGTATACAAATGCTTAAATCCACAGAAACATCCATTTGTAACTTAACACATTAATGTTAAGATTTTGTAAAGTTTATTGATACTTTTCCTTTTAATACTTTTTCTAAGTGTTTCTTTTGACGGTTTGCTTGATATTCTTCTGCAATCGGATGACCGGTGTAATAGGCATTTAAAGTATAATGCTCTTTATCATTTTTCACGAGTTCAATACGTTTGATTGGATTGGTATGTGACACATTCAAGGCATCGATGAATTTTAAAATACCGCCAAGAGATTGTAAGTCGCTTAGTTGGTCACTGTTCAACCAACCGGTTTCATCATTATAGAATTTTAATAAGCTTTTATTTTTAAAGCTTGCCATTAACGCTAATTGAACACGATCATGGTGACTAAAACCATCAATCATTGAGTTTGAGATAATGTAATACGTATGTTGTGATGCTGAATCGGCATCGATAAAACGACCTAAATAATAAATATAAGCTGCTTGTTTAAAAAGGCGTTGGTCTTTCTCAGATAACTTGATAATGTCCTGTTCTTTTAACTGATCTAATAAGTCACCAGCTAAAACAACACGTTGTTTGGCACCTACACCTTCATGTTTATAGGTGTTAGACAATTGATATAATGCACGGTTACGAACGTTAAAACGATCAAAAGCATCTTTGATCTTTTGGTTGAGTTGATACATCACATAACCTTCACGTAAACCTTTTCTAGAGAAAGTGAATTGTGTCGCATCCACTTGTTTGAATAATGCTTTAAAGACAGCGACACCAGGTAGAATGATATCTACACGGTCACGACTTAAGCCGTCTAAGTTTGTTAAGTCGTCACGTGAACTGTCTTCAATTAAATCAAAAACTTGATTTAAGTCATCGCCCGTCATGGTATAACAATGCACGCCGCCAATAGGGTAAGCGACTTCAGATTGATGGATACGTGCTACGTTACGTGCAGAACCGCCGACACCGACTAAAGCTACTTTTTGGTTATTGATCCAATCAAGTGAACCAAAGGCTTTGTCTAAGAATTTCTGCATTTTTTTAATCGCATCTTTGTCATTATGATCTTTACCTTCAAAGAATTTACGAGATAAAGTAACGACACCGAATGGGAAACTGTGAGAATGAATTAACTCTTTTCCTTTAAATAACGTAACTTCAGTAGAACCACCACCGATATCGACAGAAAGTCCATCTACAATGGCAGTAGAGTTAATAATCGCATAGAAACCGTAATAAGCTTCATCTAATTCTGGAACGATAGATAGTTTCATACCGATTTTTTTCTTCACTTGTTTTAAAATGTCATCTCTGTTTTTCGACTGACGAATTGCAGCTGTCGCAATCGGATGCAGTTCGTCTACTTTATATTCATCTGCGACTTTCTTAAAGCTTTGTAATGCTGAAATTAAGACATGGACACCTTCATCATTCATCGTCAAGTCATCTTCTAAATATTGACTTAAACGTGCAGGTGTTTTTATATTTTGTATTTCCGTAAGGCCTGTTTTACTATCGTATTCAAACACAACTAATCTAATGGTGTTTGAACCGATATCGATTAATCCAATGCGTTTCATGAGAACCCCCTCTGATTGCTTAGAAGCAGTCAGCAGACGATTAATCAATTTCTGTCCTGGTAAAATCATATGACTAACTCCTTCTTTTAGAAAAAATGAGAACGCTTAATGCCTGATATGACAACAAGAGTCACATTCTTTACTCACTTTAATTTTATCACAAAACATTACATTCTACATTAACTGTATAGACTAAAATGATAGTAATATTCATTATTTTGAACAAGCAATCGCGTACACTTTAAATTTTCAAATAGGACATAAAAAATAGATAATAGAGATACGTGGAAATGAAAAAAGGTGGTATAATAATTTTATTAAATGGATAAGAAAAGAGGGAACGATATGAAACGCAGCCTTCTCTTTATGGGGATAATTATGTTGAGTCTTTTCGTCTTAGCAGTTTGTGAAAAAGAACAATCCAAAACATATCAAGGCGAATTAGCGGGGGCAGATGTCATTGATACTTTAACTTATAAAGGCGATAAAATGGTTAAACAATCAATGATTATGACAATTAAGTACGACGAAAATGGACTTTCGAAAAGTGATGCTGAAAATATTTTAGATAAACAAGAAAAAGTGTTCGAAGGTTTAAAAGGTGTTAAATACAAAAAAGATATCAAAGAAGACAAAGCAGTTCAGAAAGTAGACATTGATTATAAAGAAGCGGATTTAAAACAGTTATCACATAGAGTCGGTGTGACTGGGCCAAAAGAAGGCAATGACTACGTCGATGTTAAATCTGTAGAACGATCATTGAAAAAATCTGGTTTAACTGTTAAAAAACCACTCAGCGAAGAATAATCTCATCGTAAAACAGCAAGTCACTTCAGTGTGATTTGTTGTTTTTTGTTGCTTTTAATCAGATACTAAACATTAAATATAATACTAAATATAGATTTTAACGTGATTAAATAAGAATAATTGTTATAATCAAATTGGTAATGATGGAGAGCTTTCGATTCATCCTAAAGTAATCAATTAATTTGATAATTTAAAAAGAGAGGCTAACTATGTTAAATATCCAAGATCCAAATTATTTTAAAAGAACTATTAAAATTTTCGTCGTAGCAATGACTCTTATTTTAATTGCTTTTGTGTTATCGCTTATCTTTAGCCCATCAATTGAAACTTTTAAAAGTATATCAAGTGGTTTACCTTCTAACCTTGAGGATGCACAAGGATTAAATAAAGTTTGGGAATATATATTAAATAATGGTGGCCGTGTTCCGCTTCAAATGTTTATATTTTCCTTAATTCCAATACCATTTTTGTACTGTTTAAATATAATTTCTACAAGCATAGTTACAGGTATCATGTTTGGATTTGCAATTCATATTGATTTTAATAAAGGAATTATTATGATCGGATCCGCAATTCCCCATGCAATTATAGAGATATTTGCTATGTGCATCGTTATTAGTGGTTTATATAAATTAAATCAAGCAATCGTCAGAAAGATAAGCAATTTATTTAGAAGTAATAAAAAGCAAAATTTTTCATTTAAACTAGCTTTAAGTAATTTGCTAAAAGTATATCTTCTAGTTGCTTTACCTTTATACATACTCGCAGCGTTTTTAGAAACATACTTCACAGATTTCATATATAATCTTTTCACTTAAAGACAATGTTGCTATATTTTAATAGTCGGCATTAGGACGATATTTTTGTCTGATTTTTGTTGAACATTAAGAATGAATTTTTGAAAATATACACAAAAATCACATTAAATAAACGAGTGATATGTTATAATCTTGTTTTGAAACGAAAGCAAGCAGTTAACGTATAAGCAGCTGCTTAGAAAAGGTGATATCGTGAATGAAAACGAACAACGTCCATTAGCTCAAACACAAGATAATCCTTATCAGTCAAATCGTGTAATGAAACGAGATTTTTGGTTGATTCCGCTGTTCTTCCTTGTGATTCCATTAATTACTGCACTAGTGATGTTTCCATTACGTTTAATATATGAAAGCCAATTTGGTGATTTAACAAGGCATACATTTATATTGTTGAATGTGATCGGCAGTTTAGTAGGTCAAATAGTGGTAGTACTGATTTATTACTTGATGCATCGAAAATATATCATACCAATTGCGAAAGCACGTTTTGCGAAAGTAAAACGCTACGCTTGGGTGTTGCTTCTTACATACTTAGCGATGTCTGTCGCACAAGCAATCTATGGTGGATTGATGTTATTACTACCGAAACATCTGCAATTTGATAACACACAAAACCAAATGATTCTTCTTCAACTCTTTGATAATCCTTGGGCATGGCCAGTTTTATTTATTGATATTGTGATTTTGACACCGATTATAGAAGAATTGATATTCCGTCATTTAATTATCCATGAACTTGGTAAGAAAATCGGATATACAGCTGGTGCTATTTTATCCATTATTATATTTGCGGGTATTCATGTAACAGGGGCTGTCTCGCCATTTGAATTCGGTGTATATGCGATCATGGCAGGTGCATTAGTCTTTGTTTATATGTATTCACGTCGTAATTTAGCGGTATCTATTGCTTTTCATATGATTATTAATGGTATTGGCTTTATTGGCATAGTCGGTCAGTTCATTATGGATAAATTTTCATAATATAAAAGCATAATCAAACATTCTAAAGACTGCATGTGCAGTCTTTTTTCATTTCCTAGGAAATAATTAAATTAAATCGCGCATTATATAGACTATGATGGTTAAGATAAGTTTTTAACGTTTTATGATTTATTTATGCAAATCTGGTTCAGTTTTGTACAATAAAGAAAACAACAAGAGGTGACAACATGACACAAACAACAAAGATACTAGAAAATCCTTTTGACTCAACTAAAGTTATGAAACGTGATTTCTTCCTATTTCCGTTATCTTTCTTCTTATTATTTGGTGCGGCAGTACTACTGCAACTTGTGCTTGGTCTTTATTATGGTGCCACTAATCGAGAAGTTCCGATGATAAAGTATGAAGAGTTTGGCGGCATCGCTCAAGATGTATCCAGTTTAAGTTTATTATTTATTTTCTACTTAATGCATAGACGTTATCTGATACCTATCGCGAAAGAGAGGATCAGGCGTGCATTTAAACTATGGTATCTAATTATTGGCGGAGGTATTGTGGTTTTCACTTTAAATGCCGGTATAGGATACCTTATGGAACACGTGTTACACCTAGATAATACGCAAAACCAAGCTATGATTGAAGCTATGTTTGAACATCAATGGTTATGGCCATTCTTATTTATCAGCATTGTTGTCCTCGCGCCAATTGTAGAGGAGCTTTTATACAGAAATGTGATTATTCATGAGCTAGGTAAGAAAATCGGCAATGTTCTAGCAACACTATTATCCATTATTTTGTTCGCAGGTATACATATGATGTATGCGCCTTCTATATATGAAGCTTTACCTTATGTGATGATGGGTACGGTCTTTTCTATTGTTTATTTGATGAGTCGAAAAAACTTAGCGGTTGCGATTTTGCTTCATGCCTTCAACAACGCAATCGGCTTTATTTTGATGTTATTTTCTTAAGTCATAGATATGCATGAACACTGGCTAAGTATAAAGTCAGTGTTTTTATTCTATACTTAGATAATTGTCATATTTTTCAAAATTGAAATATGTTAAATTGTATAAGAAAGGGAATAGTAAGGTGATGGATAATGTCATCTCTCTAGATTGAAGAAAAGGAGCAGTAGTATGGCGATTTTAGAATTAAAAGATGTGTGCTACAAAGCGGATAAACGTCTGATTATTGACCATTTAGACTTAACGGTTAAAAAAGGCGAAAAAATCGCAGTTGTAGGACCGTCCGGCAGCGGGAAAAGTACGCTGTTTCATTTGTTGTGTGATTTAATCAGTCCGACGAGCGGTCATATGTATTATAACGGCAAGGAATACGATGCGTATGAGCCGGAAACATTACGTCAACGTATCAGTTATATGCCGCAAGAAACAGATTTATTTGATCGTACAATCGGAGAAAATTTAGCGTTTCCTTCTATTGCGCGAAATGACAAATTCGATAAAGACAGAGCGTTAAAACTATTATCGGAATTTGGTTTAGGTCATTATGATTTAGACACTAACGTTGAATTTTTATCTGGAGGAGAACGTCAGCGTATCTGTTTAGCACGTCAGTTGATGTACATACCAGATGTTTTATTATTAGATGAGGCCACAAGTGCTTTAGATGCGGATAATACCGAGAAAGCAGAAGATGTTATTTTTGGCTTAGCGAAAGATGAAGGGGTATCAATTATGTGGATTACCCATAGCTATGACCAAAGTATGTCACACTTTGACCGTCGTGTGGATATTGTCGATGGTAAAGTCAATAAAGATAAGAAAGGGGTAATTGATGTATGAGTACAACAGCCTTAGCCCTGACGGCACTGTTATTAATTATCCCGATTGCAGTCTCTATTAAAGAGAAATTAAACATAGCAAAAGATTTAATCATCGCATCGATTCGTGCAGTAATTCAGTTAGTTATCTTAGGTTACATTCTGCATTTCATATTTGATTTGGATGAACCGTGGATTTTAATTTTATTCGTCTTAATCATTATTATTAACGCGTCATGGAATACAATCAGTCGTGCATCTAAAGTGATGCACCATGTCTTTTGGATTTCATTTGTATCTATCTTTATCGGTACCGCAATTCCATTAGCCGTGATTGTCTTTGTGGGCGCTATTAAATTTACCGGTAATGAATTGATTCCCATCGCAGGGATGCTTGCGAATAATGGATTAATTGCGATTAACCTTGCGTATCAAAACTTAGATCGTGCTTTTGTAAAAGAATACGGTACAATCGAATGTAAACTTGCATTAGCCGCAACACCGAAGTTAGCGTCTAAATCAGCAGTAAGAGAAAGTATTAAACTTGCGATTGTCCCAACGATTGATTCAGTGAAAACATATGGTTTAGTTTCTATTCCAGGGATGATGACAGGTATGATTATTAGTGGCGTGGACCCGCTTCAAGCCATCAAATTCCAACTCTTAGTTGTCTTTATCCATACCACTGCGACAATCACAACAGCACTCATCGCAACATATCTAAGTTATAAACAATTCTTTAACCATCGTCATCAACTCATCGGCAGTATGATGGAAGATGAAGACGATGATAACTAAATCTACAATAAACAGAGCTGTAAAGCTGGGAAACTATTTCTGCTTTACAGCTCTGTTTTTTTAGCGAATATTGAAAAATAAATTCATCCACTTACATTTTGATTTCAATTCAACTATAATGGAAAGGTTGAAAATATTAATTTTACATACAAAAGAGAGGAGGCAAAGAGAATGTCAGTTATGAGAATAGTAACGTTTATTATCAGTGTGTTTATTGTCGGCATGGTCGAAATGATGGTTGCTGGGATAATGAACTTAATGAGCGCAGATTTACATGTTTCAGAAGCGTGGATTGGCCAATTAGTGACGTTATATGCAGTTACTTTCGCCGTTTGCGGCCCGATTCTAGTCAAAGTTACTAATCGTTTCAGTGCGAAAACAGTATTACTTTGGACCATTGCAGTCTTTGTCTTCGGTAATGCGTTAATTGCGGTATCACCGAATTTCACATTACTGATTATCGGACGTATTATTTCTTCAGCTGCCGCAGCTTTGATTATTGTTAAAATTTTAGCGCTGACAGCTATGCTGACGGCACCACAGAATCGCGGTAAAATGATTGGTATTGTGTATTCAGGATTCAGTGGTGCGAATGTCTTCGGCGTACCGATCGGAACGATGCTTGGAGGATGGCTCGGTTGGCGCGCGACGTTCGTTTTTATTATCGTGGTTAGTGTCGTAGCTGCTTTCTTAATGATGCGTTACTTACCGACACCTGCTGAACTGTCCACTGCGTCAGGTGATACATCTGATACGTCGTCACAATACAAAATTTTAAACCGTGCAGAAATCATTAAATATTTAGCAGTGACCTTTATGTTGCTGACTGCGAATTCAATTACGTTTGTCTACATTAATCCGTTGATGCTGACAAATGGTTATGACATTCAATTTGTCTCTATTATATTATTAGTAAATGGAATTGCCGGAACATTAGGGACATCCATGGGTGGTTTCCTTGCAGATAAATTAACTAGTAAGACTTGGTTATTAATTGCCGCAATTGCGTTTACGTTATCTTTAGCCGCAGTCAATTGGTTTATTACGAATTCTATCATCATTGTATTAATCATCTTTATTTGGAATATTATGGAATGGAGTACTAACCCAGCCGTACAAAGTGGTTTGATCGACCACGTGAAAGGCGACGCGAGCCAAGTGCTCAGCTGGAATATGTCTAGTTTAAACGCAGGTATTGCAGCGGGCGGTATGATTGGTGGCTTAATCGTCTCAAATATCGGTGTACATGCGGTTGCTTATAGTTCAAGTATCTTAGGCATTGTGATTGTATTAATTGTCTTAAGTATTAAACAAACACAAAAGCCACAAATATAAACAAAACGCTTAATCCAATTTTGGGTTAAGCGTTTTTCTTATTCGAAAATATAAGCATCTTCAATTGTTGTATAAACAGACCAATCCACATGACCCTCTGTCACAAATTTGCCTAGTGTGTCCATCATCTGTTGCATCAAAGTATGTGTATGATGCGTTATAGGAAGATGATGAGCATGTAAAATATCTGTATGTCCGAACCAAAAAACAACATCTAAAATATGATAAGGTGTTTTAAAATTTTGAGCTGTTGGTGCACTCCAATTAAAACAGTAGAGCCATTTCTTCTTATATTGATAATGATCTAACCAACGTAAGGATGGTTGTTTAAATTCATAATAGGTGATTGCTTCTGATTGGCCTTTGCCCGTTGTGATATCAAAGGCAGTTGTATCAACGGTTATATTGTTATTTTGCATGACTTCTAAAAAGCGCTCAGGTGCTAACTTGCGTGATTCATTACGGATATAACAATCACCTTCTTGTTCAGTGAAACCCACTAACACAGGCCACTTGTCAGGGGTTGTATCTACCATAGTGGATTCATCAAAGATAGGACTGTAAATTAATTCTAAACCTTTAGAAGGTCCGTACTGCGCTAAATCTTCTTCTAGCGCATGCATCATTTGATGTGTTGAGAGTGCTGCTAAGTTGGTAGTGTCATAAAGTTTTGTGACTGTGTTCAGAAAATGTTGCGCAGTGTTTTGACTGTGTTGTACCTCATCAAAACGTAATGGGCCACTCATTAAGACCGCTTTATGAAAAAGAGGTTGAGCTGCTTTTAGATGCATTAATGCTTGAATACTCATGGCACCTGCAGACTGTCCACACAAAGTGATGTTGTTAGAATCTCCACCGAAGTCTTCGATGAATTGGTTGACCCACAATAATGCGGTGAATTGATCGGATAAGCCGCAATTCATATCGTAATCTTCATGAATCGCATTAAAATTCAAATAACCGAGTGCACCTAAACGATAGTTGAATGTAATGACAATGACTTGCGCATGTTCAGCGAATGTTTGTGGGTTATAAAGTTCAGCTGAACCGTGACCATTGAGATAACCGCCGCCATAAAACCAAATCATAACTGGTAATTTTTGATTGAAAGAAGCGGTGATGGGTTTCCAAATATTTAAATATAAGCAATCTTCACTTTGATGTTTAATCTTAGGCACTTGTGTGTCTTCAGGATGTGTAGAGAAAAACGCTTCAAGTTTATTAAAGGGTTGGGGCGGAATGGCTTTAAATTGATCAGCATGTAAAGGTTCTGACCATGTTGTTTTAAGTTCAGCATGTTTAAAGCGTCTTTCGTTAATGGGCGGATAAGCGTAAGGAATACCAAAATACGTTTCACAGTGTTGTTTAATTTGTCCGATAATCGTGCCTGCTTTTGTGTGTCTTGTAATAGATGTCATCATACTCGCTCCTTTCCTCTAACATAGCATAAAAAAAGAAACAGCTGAGAGACATAACATCTGTTCAGCTGTTTCATATCATTTATTGTGATGAAGTTTTAGCTTCTGCTTGGCTAGAAATATCTTTTTCTAAAGTTTGGTTGATTTCTACTGCGTTCTTATAGTACTTACTTTCAAAGTAACTGCCGATACCGATTTTATAGAAGACTAAAGCGACGATAATGATGACTATAAAGTCATATGGATAATGAATCCAGTTAATACCGTTAAAGTCTTTACTGCCGATAAAGGATAATCCTGAAAGTACAAGTAAATAGATAATCAACCATAGACTGCCGCGCAATTGATTGCGAGTATTTTCCCAGTTTAATTTGTATTCATAGAAGAAGTACATCGGTAAACCTAGAATAATGATAAAGATAACTTTCGCAGTCGTCGGCCACATTGCCCAATAAATCGCAAGTGACGTTAAGGCGAACGATAAAGGTGCTGCTATTTTCAAGAAGCGTGCTTTAAATGGACGATGAAGTTTTGGCCCCATCTTTCTTAAAGCCATCGCTGTTGTCGGCCCTGTTAAATACGCAACTAATGTTGAGGTTGCGATCACGGTTGCGAGTGTGCCCCAAGATCTGAATAACGTCACCATAACCATTGCTAGAATGGCATTGACAATAATTGCGACTCTTGGAATATTATATTGTTTGTTGATACGGCCTAAAATTTTAGGAATATGTCCATTTTTCTCCATAGCGCTTAATACACGACCTGTTGAAGCAACGAATGCGACCCCAGTTCCAAATGGTGAAACGAATGCTTCAATGTATAGTAAAATCGCTAGCCAATTCAAGTTTAATAGGATGGCTAAGTCAGCGAAAGGTGAGTTGAATTGAATACCTTTCCAGCCTTTATCAGCGACCATATTTTCAGGCATAGATGTAATAAAGACACTTTGTAGAACGACATATAATAACGCAGTTAATGATAAACAAATCACGATACCGCGTAAAATGTTTTTCTCTGGTTTTTCAATCTCAGCACCCATGTTGATAATGGTTTGGAATGCGTTGAATGAAAAGATAATTCCTGATACTGTAACTGCCGCAAATATCGGTGCAGTACCATAAGGAATGAAACTGCTTAATGAATGACCATAGTTTCCTGGATGGAAACCTGATAGTAATAATAAGATGACTGTTAATGTCGGTACACCTAATTTAAAGAATGAGATTAAACTTGTAAAAGATGTAAGAACTTTCACTGACCAATAGTTTAACAGTGAAAAGATAATAATAATGACATATACAGCGAATAAACCAATATTACTGATTGTACCGTCTTTCATCAGAACACTTGTGAACTTTGCCCACTCCCAAGGCCAAGAACTCATGTATTGTACAGCAGATACGGCTTCAATCGGGATAATCGTAACTAAAGCAACCCAGTTCGCCCAAGAAGCGATAAAGCCGAGTAATGAACCGTGTGTATATTGTGCATAGTTGCTCATCCCGCCAGATTGCGGCAGCATTGTCGCGACTTCGATATAGTTATATGCGACTAAACTGATGATGATGAAACCAATCACCCATGAAAAGATTGCTGCAGGACCTGCAACAGATGAAGCTTCCCATGCCCCGAACAGCCAACCTGAACCGATTAATGAACCAAGTCCAAGTAACACAAGCTGTGACAGGCTGATTTTACCACTATTAGTTTGTTTCATAGTAAAACTCCTAAGTTTCAGAGAACATGCTCTCTTTATTTGTAAAGCAAAATAAGCTTGCTTCATTTATAAATCAGGCAAACCTAACTCATGATAGAACATTATACGGAAAATTCAGATGACGTCAACAGGAAAAGGGCAGGTTTATATTTTATGAATGAAAACGCATGAAAATACGATATAACGGCGATTTTTGTATATTCATTAATGGTGATAATACGTAAAAAACTGTCGTGGCGCATTTTCTTGTTTTAATATATTTAATGATTATGCATAGAGAAAAAGTAGAAAACAAATTAAAATGCAAGAAAATCATCGCATATAATCAAGACAATCAATGACAACTCTGGAATAAGAAAGAAAAAGAGAAAAATAAGTGAATGAGTGTTTTAGAATACAAAAAGTGTAAAATTGAGGATTAGAAAAATAGATAAATGGCTATGGTATATTAAGCCTGTAAAAAAAGGAGCACAACAATGACAAAGAACAGATTAAATGATAAAGCAGAAGCATATTTCACACGTGCGCAAGAGTGGCATGATGAATATAAAGCACTACGTGCTATTATCTTGAAAAATAAAGACTTAACAGAGGATTACAAATGGATGCATCCATGTTATACCTTGAATGGTAAAAATGTGGTGTTGATTCATGGTTTCAAAGATTATTGTGCGTTATTGTTTCATAAGGGTGCTTTAATGAAGGATCCAGAACATAAGTTGATTCAACAAACTAAAAATGTACAAGCAGCAAGACAATTACGTTTTACATCACTTGCTCAAATCGAAGCAGAATCAGAAATGATTGCAGCTTATGTGGATGAAGCAGTGGAAATTGAGCATTCTGGTAAAAAGGTCGAAATGAAAAAGACTGAGGAGTATGACATGCCGCAAGAATTACAAGCAGCGTTGGAAGCGGATGAACAGTTAAATGAAGCATTTAACAATCTTACTCCTGGGCGTCAGCGTCAGTATATGTATTTTATCGGCCAAGCCAAACGGGAAGCTACAAGAAAAGCACGTGTTGAAAAATACAAAGCTCAAATTTTAGCAGGTAAAGGTATGAATGATTAGTCGTTTTAAGTAATTTAGTTACGCGGTAGGGATTAAATATTGATTTAATCCACTCTAAATTATGAAATTTTGAAAATATGTCAATTTTTTTCAAAAAATTTCGCGATTAATCCGACCAAATGGTTTAGTTTGTGTTATAGTTATAAAGTACACTATTAATCAAGTAAGTCGAAGATACAATTTTTAATTTATTGTATTGAACAAAAGAACAGACACTGTTGAACAGCGCTGTATTATAACGTAGTTGAGGTGAAGGTTGCAGCGCAACCGAATCTAAAGCAATTAACAAGTCATTTGCGACTTTGTTTAGGAACTTATCCGTTAAGTTATTGAAACATTGGGCAAGTGATTTTTTTATTGACTGCTTTTAGGGTGTGTACAGAGAACAATAGACAGACTGTTCTTTACTCACAACTTAGAACTTACTTTAGGCTTAAACAAATTCGATAAAGAAAGGAATTACTTTAATGCTTAGTATTAAGAACTTATCTAAGGTTTACCCTGGAGGTAAAAAAGCGGTAGATGATATCTCGCTTGATATTCAATCAGGGGAATTTGTTGCATTTATTGGTACAAGTGGTAGTGGTAAAACAACTGCTTTACGTATGATCAATCGTATGATTGAAGCAACGAAAGGACAAATTACGATTGATGGCAAAGATGTCAGAAAGATGAATGCGGTAGAATTACGCCGCAGTATTGGTTATGTGATTCAACAAATCGGTTTAATGCCGCACATGACAATCAAAGAAAACATTGTACTGGTTCCAAAATTATTAAAATGGCCAGAAGAAAAGAAAGATAAAAAAGCACGTGAGTTAATTAAATTAGTTGACTTACCAGAAGAATACTTAGATCGTTATCCATCTGAATTATCAGGCGGACAACAACAACGTATCGGGGTTGTACGTGCTTTAGCAGCTGAACAAGACATTATCTTAATGGACGAACCGTTCGGTGCTTTAGACCCGATTACACGTGATACATTACAAGACTTAGTTAAAGAGTTACAACAAAAACTAGGTAAAACATTTGTTTTCGTTACACATGATATGGATGAAGCAATCAAACTTGCAGATAAGATTTGTATTATGTCTGAAGGTAAAGTCGTTCAATTCGACACACCAGATAATATTTTACGTCATCCAGCGAATGACTTCGTACGTGATTTCATCGGTCAAAACCGTTTGATTCAAGACCGTCCGAATATGCGTACAGTAGAAGATGCGATGATTAAACCAATTACAGTTCGTGCAGACGATTCATTAAACCATGCGGTTGATGTGATGCGTCGTCATCGTATCGATACAATCTTTGTGGTAACTAACCAAGACAGATTTTTAGGTTACATGGATATTGAAGATATCAACCAAGGATTACGTGCAGGTAAAGAACTGATTGATACAATGCAACGTGATATTTATCGCGTAAATGTGAATAGTAAATTACAAGACACAGTACGTACGATTTTAAAACGTAACGTACGTAACGTGCCGGTGGTTGATGATCACGACACATTAGTCGGTTTAATCACACGTGCCAACTTAGTAGATATTGTTTATGACAGCATTTGGGGTGAAGGTGCTGAAGAAGCGCTACAAGAATCTGAAGCATCAGGTATTAAAGAAGCACCGGTAGAAATGGATCACGAAAAAACGTCGGATGCAGGAGTTGAGCGATAATGAAAGAATTCCTTCAAGAATATGGCGGCGAACTGATTCAAAAGACGGGCGAACATTTCTTTATTTCTATTGTTGCGCTTCTCATCGCTATCGTCGTAGCAGTGCCGATCGGTATTTTGTTAGCTAAAACTAAAAAAGCAGCAAGTATTGTATTAACAACAGCAGGTGTGCTGCAAACGATTCCGACACTTGCAGTATTAGCCATTATGATTCCAATTTTCGGTGTAGGTAAAACACCAGCAATTATCGCATTGTTTGTGTATATCTTATTACCGATTTTAAATAACACTGTATTAGGTGTTCAAAATATCAACCCAGATGTTCGCCAAGCAGCGATCAGTATGGGAATGACAAAATTCCAACTGATGAAAGATGTTGAGATGCCTTTAGCATTACCGTTAATTCTAAGTGGTATCCGCTTATCAAGTGTGTATGTTATCAGTTGGGCAACACTTGCAAGTTATGTAGGTGCAGGCGGTTTAGGAGACTTCGTCTTCAACGGATTGAACTTATATAACCCAATCATGATTGTGAGTGCTGCAGTACTTGTTACAGCATTAGCATTAATTGTCGATTACGTACTACGCGCAGTAGAAAAATGGGCAGTACCAAAAGGCTTAAAAGCATAAAATATCCAGATAGGGAGGACATTGGAACTTTATGAAACAGATAAAAAAATACTTGATTCTGATGGTGACTTGTCTTGTTGTATTATCTGGATGCAGTCTGCCTGGTTTAGGCGGTGGTCGTGCAGATGATGATTCAGTAGAAATTACATCACTTGCAACAAGTGAGTCTCAAATCATGTCACATATGGTGCGCTTAATGATTGAGCACGAAACAAAAGATAAAATCAAACCGACATTAATTAATAATATGGGTTCAAGTACCATCCAACATAACGCGTTGATGAACGGTGACGCGAATGTTTCAGGTACACGTTATACAGGTACGGACTTGGTCGGTGCTTTAGGTGAAGATCCAATTAAGGATCCTAAAAAAGCAATGAAAGTGACACAAGAAGGATTCGATAAAAAATTCAATCAAAAATTCTTTGATTCTTACGGTTTTGATAACACGTACGCTTTCATGGTGACAAAAGAAACAGCAGAAAAATATGACTTAGAAACAGTTTCTGACTTAAAGAAACATGAAAAAGAGTTACGCTTAGGTGTAGATAGTTCTTGGTTGAACCGTAAAGGTGACGGTTATCCAGGATTCAAAAAAGAGTACGGCATTAGTTTTAATACTGTACGTCCAATGCAAATCGGTTTAGTTTATGATGCATTGAAAAGTAAAAAACTAGATGTTGCATTAGGTTATTCAACTGATGGACGTATCGCGGCATATGACTTGAAAGTATTAAAAGACGATAGAAAATTCTTCCCGCCATATGATGCGAGTCCAGTTGCTAAAAAAGATTTATTAAAGAAACATCCTGAAATTAATACAGCATTGAAAAAATTAGAAGGCAAAATTTCAACAGAAGAAATGCAGCATTTGAACTATGAAGCAGACGGACAAGGTAAAGAGCCTGCAGTCGTAGCCGAAGAGTTCTTACAAAAACATAATTATTTCGAAGATAAGAAAGGCGGGCAAAAATAATGAAAGGTAATTTATTCCAACAGCTGATTGAATACTATTCATTGAACGCCGGTTATCTGTGGGGACTTTTCTTCCAACACTTACTCATGTCAGTTTATGGCGTCATCTTTGCTGCGATTGTCGGAATTCCAATTGGTATTCTGATTTCAAGATTCGGCAAATTATCTAAGACTGTCATTACTATTGCGAACATCATTCAAACAGTTCCTGTTATCGCAATGTTAGCCATTCTGATGTTAGTCATGGGATTAGGTCCAACAACAGTTGTAGTCACTGTATTCTTATATGCCTTATTACCGATTATTCAGAACACATACTCAGGTATTATCGGTGTCGATGCCAATATCAAAGATGCTGGTAAAGGTATGGGTATGACAGGTAATCAAGTATTGCGTATGATTGAATTACCACTAGCTTTATCAGTGATTATCGGTGGCTTACGTATCGCATTAGTTGTCGCAATTGGTGTTGTAGCGGTTGGTTCATTCATCGGTGCTCCGACACTGGGTGATATTATCATCCGTGGTACAAACGCGACAGACGGCACAACATTCATTCTTGCAGGTGCGATTCCAATTGCTTTAATTGCAGTCATCATCGATATTGTTTTAAGATTCTTAGAAAAACGTCTCGACCCTGTGAAGAAAAGAAAACCGAAAGGTCCATTACCTCAAGGTGTAGATGGGTAATTAAATTAGAAGGTATCGCATGCAAGATGATTTCATCTGATATGCGATACCTTTATCATTGGTATTGAAACTAATCATAAGGAGGAACTTATTATGGCATGGTTACAAGTTAATTATGATTCAATCACATTAGGTAAAGAACAACGCTTTAATGCGTTTTTACCAGAAGAACCTTCACAATTTAAAACAGGTAAACCCGCAAAAGAATTACCTGTGCTTTTATTACTACATGGTTTATCAAGCGATGAAACATCTTATTTAAGATTTACAAGTTTAGAACGTTATGCGAAAGAACGTCAAATCGCAGTGATTATGCCAGCAGGCGATCACAGTGGTTATGCGAATATGGGTTATGGTCATAATTATTATGATTATGTATTAGAAGTATTTGATTATGCACTTCAAATCTTACCGTTATCTAAACGTCGTGAAGACCACTTTATCGCAGGTCATTCTATGGGTGGTTATGGCACAATCAAATATGCATTAACACAAACAGAGCGCTTTTCTAAAGCGGCACCATTATCTGCAGTCTTTACACCTGATTGGTTGATGAATATAGATTGGCATGACTTCTCTAAACATGCGATATTAGGAGAGAAAACAGCGGCTAGAGGAACAGAACTTGACCCTTATTACTTGGTAGATCAAGCAATAGAAAAAGGATTAGATATTCCTGAATTATTGATTATGTGCGGTACAGAAGATGATTTATACCAAGACAACCGTGATTTCATCAGCTATTTAGATGACAAAAAAATCGCATATCAATTCGAAGATGGTCCAGGTAAACATGACTATGCATACTGGGATAAAGCAATTGAATATGCATTAGATTGGTTCTTAAAAGATAGAAAATAATATAGAAATCAGCGAAATAGAAACACAGTGATAAAAAAATTCCCCTCAAACTCAAAAATAGGTTTGAGGGGATTTTTTATATCATTTTCTATTCTTGTTAAACAGCTGAAAGGTTAAGAAGGACGATAGGCATCAATCACAGTATTTAACATGTTATAGATATATTCATCTGTAAGCACTTCAGGTTTAATTAAGATATTAAAATAAATCGGTGAGAAGATTAAATCAATAAACATATCTTGATGTTCCTCTGGTATATAAGGTGCGCTGACCTGTTTTAACATCTGACGATATTGGTTGAAATAATCTTCCATAAAGTGATTGCGCAAGTCATTCTCTTCATTGGTTAATAAGATTTGAATGACTGCTTTACCTAATGGTGTTTTATAAAGACGTGTGATTTTAATCAAAGTGGCATATAAATCTTCAAAGAAATCACCTTGAAGTGTGACATCAGAATGTGCCTTGTTTAAAAACATATCAATAATCATACTGTCTTTATCTTTCCAACGACGATAAATAGTCGCCTTTGAAATCTGTGTATTTTCAGCTAATTCATCTATAGTAATAGAATTATAGGATTCACGTTCTAACATTTTGCCTAACTCATCAAAAATCCTTATATTTATCTTCGGATCTTTTGGTCTACCTGCCATATTAATGACCTCGTTTCAAATGTGCTAGTTTCTCTACTATCTCAAAAATGATGATTGCGCTCAAGAACCATGCAATTAAACCAACGAAAATACTGAGAATCCAGTTGTTTGTCCATACTAACATCAACCAAGTAGCTAAGATGTTGAATAAAACACCTGTCATACCGAATACTGCACCATTACTGACATGAGCTGCAACTTTGTCACCATATTGGATACCAGAAGCAATTAAAGCGATTAAGAATACAGCTGGAAATACTGCGAAGATACCGCCGAATTCTTTCCATGGAATAATAACAGATACTATATAACTCAAGCAGACGGACATGCCGCCAGCTAAAAATTTAACCAATAGCATTTTCATTTTTTATTCAAACCTCCGATTAAATATGTTTCAGTGCTAGGATGATACAAGATAAAACAAACCAGCAGGCGATAGAGAATACTGCGCCTTTTCTATATCCGATATGTTTTACCGCGATTGCTGTTAAAGCGACACTGATAATACAGCCGATAATACCGATAACAGCACCAGCACTTAAGTGGATAGATTCATAAACTAATTTATTGCCGGAAAAGTCAACAGATAATGTGACTAAGGCAGCTAAATAAACAGCTGGGAAAGTAGAAAAGATACCACCCAATTTGCCGCCGAGTTTTGACGCGATAACAGTCGCCAAAGTAACAGCCAATCCACCGAATATAAAGCGGATGATCAAGCTTATTAATGAAATGCCGAACATAATGAAAATTCATCCCAATCTATATAGTTTTAAAACGAAACGTATCGTTTACTAATAGTGTAATACGCACATATTTTCTTGTAAACAGGATACAACTCTTCATAATTGAACATTTAATGAAAACTTTAAATTAAAACGCTTACATTTAATTCATGTTAATAAATCAAAAAAATAGAGACAGGTCATCCTGTCTCTAAACGAATGGAAAATTAAAGCTGTGGTAGGTAAGAGGTCTTACAATAAAATTGTTGCTAAGAAAGGAACGATTGCGACAACAATGACACCCACTAATACAACCGCGATGCTCGCCATTGAAGTTTCTGTTTCACCAAGTTCTTGTGCTGCAGAAACACCGAGTGTATGGCCACTTGTTCCTAACGCTAGTCCACGTGCAATCGGATTATCAATGTGGAAGAAGCGTAATAGTTTATTACCTAATGCATAAATAATGACTGCGTTTAAAATCACTGCTAAAGATGTTAATTCTTTTACGCCGCCGATACCATCTGATACAGGTAATGCGATGGCAGTTGTCGCAGCTTGCGGAATCATTGATGCCACAATACCGCTTCCGAATTGGAATAATTTAGCGAATGCATAGATACCGAAGATTGCGATGACTGTACCTAATGCAATACCGCTGAAAATTTTAACCCAATATTTTTTAAGTACGTCACGTTTTTTATACAACGGAATCGCAAAACAGATAGTTGCTGGTTCTAAGAAGAAGTTGATAATGTCTCCGCCGATTTTATAGTTTTCATAACTGATCCCAGTTACCTTTAAAAATGCAATCCCAAAGACCATACTTACAAATAATGGTGCTAATAAGAAGAAACCATTGGTCTTTTTAAAGAAGTATGTGGCAACTAAGAAAGGAATCACAGATAACAAGATACCAAAATACGGTGTGTTAATGCCTAAATGTTCAATCATACATGATCCTCCGCAACTCTATTGTGATGTTTGACTGAATGTTGTTCAGATTTACGTTTAATAGGTGAACCCTTCACTAATATTTGAGAAACAAATCCAGTACAAAGTAGTAATAAAACAGTTGAAATAATAATCAACAAGATAATTAATATCGGACTCTTGCTTAAAATACCAAGTGAGTTGATGACTGAAATACCAGCCGGTACGAATAGGAAGCCGATATTGTTTGTCAGCGCAGTTCCCACACCTTCAACTTCACCGAGTTTAATGATGCCTGTTGAAAGTGCGATGAACATCAATACTAAACCAATCACTGATGCCGGCATTGGAATAGGGATGAAACTTTCGATAATTTTTGAAATTAATAAAATGATACTGATGACAAGGACTTGATGTAAGAATGAATACGCTTTTGCTGTTTTGCTTGTTTTTTTAACGTTTGCTTGTGCTTTTTCCATCGTGGATTGCCTCCGTTCGTTTCTTTATCTTGTCTCTAGTTTAAGACGAAAAAACGAGATTGTGTGCGTTTTCACGATGAGATGCGAGTATTCGTATGCGAGTTGCACTAATCAGAAGTTGAAATTCAGAGTAATATTTCTAGAATGTAAGCGAAGCAATCTGAGTTGCTGAAAAATAGAATTGAAATACAAAAAAGCCTAGTTTCTTGTAAAGTGGAAACTAGGCTTTTGTCGTTTGATTGATTAGAGTTATTCTAACCCAATAGTTTGTTTAAATGCTTTCATATAAGAACGACTGACTTGTACTTTGAGATCATTGGTCATAGTAACTTGATACGTATAATTGAACCAAGGTTCTACAGTTTGAATATGTGCTTTGTTGATAATGGTCGCACGGTGAATACGAATAAATTGTTTCTCATCTAAACGCTTTGCGTAATTATTCATAGGTTCTGATGTTTCATAATCATGGGTTAATGTATGCAGCGTTGTTCTTTTATTATTTACTGTTAAAGCGATAATATCTTTTTGATTCAACACATAGATACGTTCATCTACTTCAATCGGTAAGACCTCAGGTGCCTTGTCTGTGGATTTTTGTTTCTGTTGTTGATGGTTCGTCTCTTCTGATTTAACTTCAGTTTCTGTTTTTGTATGAGTTTGCAGTTGAGCAGCCACGCGGGCAACTGCCGCGTCAATACGCGCTTGTTCAAACGGCTTCAGTATATAATCTGTCGCATTCAGTTCAAAGGCTTTTACCGCAAAGTTGTCATGTGCTGTCGCAAAAATAATATAAGGAGGCTGACGCATTTTCTTAATTTTTTCAGCTAAATCCAATCCACTTTCATCCATCAGATGAATGTCTAAAAAGATGACATCATACGTATCGTATAATAATTTTTCTAAGGTTTCTGAGATTGTTTCAGCTTCTTCTATTTTGTCGAATTGACCATTTTGTGTCAGTAAGTAATTTAATTCATTACGTGCTAATGGCTCATCATCTACGATTAAAGTTTTCAAATCAATTGACCTCCTTCGTCACTTTGTGTGCGATATGGAATGGCACAACGGACTGTTGTTCCATCTTCATTAGAATTAATTTTCAACATAGACATTGGTCCATATAGACCCGATAATCTCAAATTCAAGTTTTCTAACGCACTGCCTGTACCGCCAGATTCAGAATGTACAATGGCTTTGCCGATATAAGGCATTTTGTTTTTAGGAATGCCCATACCATTATCTTTAACAGTGAGATATAAGTAATGTGCTTCGAGTTTTACTGTAACTTTGACATTGTTGTTAGAACGACGATTTCTAAACGCATGACGAATAGCGTTTTCGACCAAGACTTGAATGATAAACGGTGGTAAGAGTGCATGTTGTGCTGCTGGATCAATGTCAAAGTCGATGTTGAAGCGGTTAGGGAAGCGTGCTTGTTCTAATGAAAGATAAGCTTCAACTTGTTGTAATTCTTTATCAAGCGTAATGGTGTTATTGCGCGCACCTTGTAAGTTAGAACGGAAGAATTGGCTCAGTTGCAGTAATAAATTACGCGCTTTTTCACTATCAATTCTGACTAAAGCAGAAATTGTATTAATCGCATTAAAGAAGAAATGAGGATTAACTTGCGCTTGTAATGACTTGATTTCAGCGTCTTTTAATAACTTGCTTTGTGTTTCTGCTTGGCCAAGTTCCAGCTGACTTGAGAAAATATTGGCTAGACCTGTGGCTAATTGCTTTTCTACAAAGGTTAATCGATGTGCATCTGTAAAATACAGTTTTAACGTACCGACTACTTTGTCTTTAATATGAAGCGGAATCACTATGGCGGCTTCTAATGGACAATTGGGATGGTGACATCCGATTTCTTCACGTGAATGTGCTTCTTTGATTTTTCCACTTTGAATCACCGTTTTAGATAAATCTGTAATAATCGCTTTTTGCGGCACATGATGATCACTGCCTGCACCGACATGCGCTAAAATATCATGACGATTGGTAATCGCAACCGCTTGGACTTGCATTAAATCCTTAATGATTTGTGCGGCTTTAAAAGCAGATGCTTCAGTCAAACCTTCTCTGAAGTAAGGCAAAGTTTCATTAGCTAGTTGTAAGACATCATGAGTTTGAACTCCACGCATTTGTTCTTCTTGTTTAATTGTAGAAATAATAATAGATAAGAAAATTGCGGTACCGATACTGTTCATTAAAGTCATTGGAATCGCAATGAAACTCACAAGCGACCAAGCATGACCAGAATGTTCAGCAAACAACAGAATACATGTCATTTGAATGACTTCTAATAACGCACCGACAATGACACCTAAGAAAATAGGAGGGTAGCGTCGTGCTTTTAAATAGTAACGGCCGACATAGCCTGACACAAGCGCAATTAAGATAGAAGATACGAAATATGTAAAAGCATTCGCACCACCGATATAAAATCGATAGATACCTGAGATAATCCCTACAACTAAAGCGACACCAGGCCCGCCGACGAGTCCTGAAACACCGATAGTCAACACACGTGTATTTGCGAGTGAAGTATCAGGAGCTAAATGAGTATAGAGTTGACCTGATAAAATTTGAGAATCTCTAATCACGACACCCGTTACGTTAGAGAGCAAAGCAAAGATGACAAACATAATCGCAAGCTGCCATTTCGCACGCCAAGTTTCTCGATGATGCATCAAATTCTTGAAATAATTGAAGTTCATCAAGAGGTAAGCGAGCAAAATAATCAAGCCGACACGTTCGAGTAAAAGCATAAATAAGTTGAGCATTGAAATCACCTGTAATGTTCGAATTTTGTGACAACATAATCATAATTAATTATATTCTATACTATTGATGTAAAGTAACACTTATATTTAAGCGGAATCGCATGTATTTATAGAATTTAAGTTGAAATTGTTGTAAGATATTTCATATATTGAAAATGATAGGTTTAGTTTATATTGCTATTGTAGCATAAGCTAAATCGCTATTTTTTTCGATTTTTTTGCAGGGGTATAGGAGGAATTAAATATGACAGCAACAAGACCGTTCAAAGGTGACAACAGATTGTTGTTAGGTATCATTCTTGGGGTCATCACATTCTGGCTGTTCGCACAGTCTGTATTGAATGTGGTACCGACACTTCAAGAATCCTTTAGTTCAAATGCAGGAACGATCAATATTGCGGTCAGCTTGACAGCGTTATTCTCTGGTTTGTTCGTTGTGGGGGCCGGAAGTATCGCAGATAAAATCGGGCGTGTCAAGATGACGTATATTGGATTAATTCTCAGTGTCGTGGGCTCACTGTTGATTATTGTTTCCAATTTATCAGCGTTATTGATTATCGGTCGAATCATTCAAGGTTTTTCTGCAGCTTGTATTATGCCTGCTACTTTAGCCATTGTTAATGAATATTACCAAGGCAAAGATAGACAAAGAGCATTAAGTTATTGGTCAATCGGTTCATGGGGTGGTTCAGGTATTACGTCATACTTTGGCGGATTAATGGCCACATTCGTAGGTTGGCGTTGGATTTTTATCGTATCTATTATTGTCGCTATTTTAGCGATGATTCTAATACGTCACACACCTGAAACAAAAGCTTCAAGAGATAGTGATGTGCGTAGTCACAAATTTGACGTTGTAGGTTTAGTAGTTTTAGCGATTATGATGTTAAGTTTAAACGTGATTATTACACAAACATCTCACTTCGGATTCTTATCACCATTGATTTTAAGCTTAACTGTTGTGTTTATTGTTTCAGTTATTTTCTTCTTAATTTACGAGAAGAAATTACAGAACCCATTAATTGACTTTGACTTATTTAAACACAAAGGTTACTCTGGGGCAGTGATTTCAAACTTCGCGTTGAACGCTGTAGCCGGAACTTTAATTGTCGCAAATACGTATTTCCAACAAGGGCTCGGATTTACATCTAACCAATCAGGTATGATGAGTATCACATATCTTATCACAGTACTTGTGATGATTCGTGTCGGAGAAAAAATCATGCAGAAACTTGGGGCCAAACGTCCGATGTTATACGGATCGTTATTGAACGCAGCAGGGATGTTACTGATTGCTTTAACATTCTTGCCGACAGGTATTTATGTCGTATCTAGTGTCATTGGCTATCTGCTATTCGGTTTAGGGTTAGGTATGTATGCGACACCATCAACAGACACAGCTGTAACAAGTGCACCAGACAATAAAGTCGGCACTGCATCCGGTATTTATAAAATGGCATCATCACTGGGTAACGCATTTGGTATTGCGATTTCAGGTACGATTTATGCCGTTGTATCTGAGAGTGTCAACTTGCAAGTAGGCGCAATGGCAGGTATCGGTTTTAATATCTTATTAGGCCTTATTGCGTTTGTTACAGTATTATTCTTAGTTCCAAAATCACAAGGCGAAACTTATTAATAAAAAATGTTCCACGCAAAAAAATAATAATGAGAAACGTATGACAGCAGAATAGAAATGAAAAGAAGGAGCAGTACTTGTTGTTTAGTTTATGAGGGAAACTAAACAATGAGAACTGCTCTTTTTTATGTTCAAAAGTATTGAATTTTATAATTTAGGTCGATTTGATTTAAGTAAGATACAACTGTTGAAATAAAGCACACTGAGTATCAATGTGAGTAGACTGCCGAGACCTATCAGTAATACAACAGGTGGAAAGACACTAAAGGCAATAGACCAGCTAGCATCTTTTAATAACCATGAAGGCATAACCCAAGTACTATAAAGCAAGCCGATGATGATAAGTACGGTTAGACTTATTGATAATTTATTTAGCCAACTTGATTTGTTTAAGTGTCTATGTTGTTTAAGAAGATAGCTGTTTCTTATGCAAGCTGCACATAACACAGTGAACATTAAAATAACCCACCATAAAGTAATAGTTAATAACACAAGATTATCCGCTGCTGTTTGATGCAGTGCTGTGAAGTTTTGATAATGTTCAATTTGGTAGAGTAATGTTTGTGCTAAATCAGGTAAACCAGGCGCATTCAAATTTGCTAAAAGGATGACCGCATTTTGATACTTGGTATCTAAAATAATCATTGATGAATAATTAGGTAATGTACCAGGATGTAAGACTTGA
Source organism: Staphylococcus sp. CWZ226 (assembly GCF_018986355.1). Taxonomy (NCBI): domain Bacteria; kingdom Bacillati; phylum Bacillota; class Bacilli; order Caryophanales; family Staphylococcaceae; genus Staphylococcus; species Staphylococcus sp. CWZ226. The sequence continues at coordinate 63,737 of NZ_JAHMSB010000002.1, forward strand.
TTTGAGTACTGATCAATAAACCAGCCAGCGCCATAGCCATTCATATGTGATTTGTCAGGCACATCTGTCAACAGTGTGTGTGATTGTTTAATGAGTGCTTGATTTGAAGCGGATGGTTGTAAGTTCATTTTCACAAAAGGAATCAAATCAGTTGTACTGCTGATTAAGTAAGCGGCAGGTGTATCACCACGGAAATAATCAGGGTCATTTGCTTTAACATCTCTTCCTTCTAATACATAACCTTGTGCTTTTGCGGCTTGCTGCTTATCTGTTTTAAAGAAAGCATGATCCATGTGAAGCGGTTTAAGAAAATACTTATGCATATAATCTTCATATGAAGTGTCTGTCACTTCTTGTATAACTAAGCCTAAGATATTGTAATTCATATTAGCATAGTTAAAAACATCGCCAGGTTTACTTCTTAAAGCCTCATGATTCAGACTTTCTACACGTCCCTTTAAGTTATCTTTCTTTGTTGGCACTTCACCTTCTTGATCTGGTGACATTTGATCATCAATACCGCTGGTTTGAGCGAGTAACATCTTTAAAGTGATATCTTGTTCATGTCCTTGATAGGTTAAATGAAGCCAAGGTAAATAATTTGAGACAGGCGCCTCTAATTTAACTTTGCCTTGCTTAGCAAGTTCTAAAATAGCTAAGCCTGTGAAAGCTTTTGTATTAGATGCGATTTCATAACGTGTCTGCGCATCAGCTAACGTATGTTGTTTGAGGTCGGCATACCCATAGCCTTTATTTAAAGCGACTTCGTTACGTTTAATGAGCGCAACACTTAATCCAGGTATGTGATCTTCCTTCATGGTTTTTTCAATACGATGATCGACCAATTGATTTAATGTCTGGTGTTTAAAATGTTTTACTGAATACTTTGTATAAGAAAATACCAAGCTATAACTTATACTTAAAAATAAAACAGAGGTAATAACTAAAAGTAATATGTAAGAGTAAATGGATTTTGTTTTCACAATGTGTGTGCTCCTGTAAGTTTAGTTTTTATTATTATAGCACGGGGTTTGATTCATGTGAGAGGTGAGAAATATTTGTGAACAGTTTATAAAAATGTAGGTAAAATGTGAAAGTTCTATGTAATTTAAATAAATTGACTGTACTTTTCTAAAGAATAGGAGTATGTTTTTGCCATTCAAAACATGAAGAGTCTAGAGGTCCTTAGATATGAATATAAAACAAATAAAACACATATTGATCGGAACACCTAAACGTAACAGGGAGTTATCGAGTGAAAAAATAAGTAAAGTCAAAGCTTTAGCTATCTTATCTTCAGATGCGTTATCATCTGTTGCCTATGGTCCAGAACAGATTTTATTAACATTGACTGCGCTTAGTGTTTTGGCGACATGGTATACTTTACCGATAACCGCAGGTATTTTAGTCTTATTAGTTGCTTTAGTTTTGTCTTATAGACAAGTGATATATGCATACCCTCATGGGAGGCGGCGCATATACTGTCACGAAATATAATTTAGGAGAAAAGTTATCATTGTTGGCTGGCGGTGCACTGTTAGTAGATTATACATTAACGGTCGCAGTTAGTATTTCTTCAGGAGCAGATGCTTTTATCGCTGCGTTTCCTGCTTTATATCATCATAAAGTATTGATAGCTTGTCTGCTTGTCATCATTATTTTGATTTTGAATTTAAGAGGGGTGACAGACTCTGCGACAGTATTGTCATTTCCAGTTTACTTATTCATTTTCGGAATGTTGATATTGATTGGGTATGGTGCATTTAAAGTAGTGACCGGTCAAACGACACCAGAAGTTCATGCGTCTATTGGTACAGCAGTACCTGGAGTAACGTTATTTTTATTACTACGTGCTTTTTCTTCAGGGGCATCGTCATTAACTGGTATTGAAGCAATATCGAATGCGGTGATGGATTTTAAAGATCCGGCACCTAAAAACGCCGTCAAAACGTTGATTGCGATGGGAACTATCCTCGCGTTGATGTTAGTAGGTATTGTTGGTTTATCGTATTGGTATGGCATTGTACCGAAACTTCAAACTACAGTACTTTCACAACTTGCGGCACATGTATTCGGACAAAATGTTGCCTTTTACTTTATTCAAGCATCTACAGTATGTATTTTGATTTTAGCTGCGAATACAGGGTTCACCGCATTTCCATTGCTTGCGGCGAATATGGCACAAGATAAATACATGCCACATATGTTTACAGTCAGAGGTGATCGTTTAGGTTACTCAAACTCTATGATTATCTTAGGCGGTATTGCGATTGTATTGATTATGTTATTTAAAGGACGTACCGACAGTTTAATTCCTTTATATGCGACAGGTGTCTTCATTCCATTTACACTTGCGCAATACGGTATGGTCGTAAAGTGGGTTAAAGAACGTCCGAAAGGTTGGTTCTTTAAATTAATCGCTAACGCAATCGGTGGTACTATCACACTCGTAGTCTTTATGATTTTTCTGATTACAAAGTTCTCACAAGTATGGCCGATATTAATTTTCTTGCCTTTAGTTGTAATGGGATTATTACGTATTCGTACGCATTATCACAATATTGCTGAAGAGTTGCGAACAGACAATTTCTTTAAAGCGATGCGTCATGTTGATAAAAATTTAGCCTTGATACCAGTCAGTTCGGTATCTTCTATCGTAGATAAATCTATTGCCTACGCCAAAATGACATCTGATCACATTATTGCGGTTCATGTATCGTTTGATGAACATCAAGATCAAAAGATGCTAGAGAAATGGCAAGCACGTTATCCCAATATTCGTTTGGTCATGTTACATTCGCAATATCGCAGTGTAGTTAAACCCTTAGCACGCTTTATTGATAAAATTCGAAGCAAAGCTGAAAATGATCGCTTTGTGATTACCGTTATTGTCCCTCAGTTTATTACGAATAAAACATGGCAGAACTTACTGCATAACCAAACAGGTATTTTATTAAGATGGACATTGTTTTATCAAAAAAATTGTATCTTAGCCATGATTCCTTTGAAATTGAAGAAATAAGTTGTTGGGTGCATGGTATATAAAGAGGGAAGCGACTATAAAACGAAAGCCAAGAACACTGACGTTCTTGGCTTTTTTGAGGTTTATTCTTTTGTTTCACGCATTTTTGCGACATTCGCATGTGCGTTGTGTTTATATTTCTGATAGAAAATAATGACGATAATAAACCAAATCGGTGATACAAATAGTGCATTTCTTGTTTCTTCTGTAAAGAATAATAGTACATAGGCAAACAAGAAGAAGAGTAACACAACGATACCGGCATATGGACCACCTGGTAATTTAAAGTCGTTCGTTTTATGTTCCTGCTTGTTTTTAAAGGCATAAATAATGTATGAAATGATAATCAATGTCCAAACAAATAAGTAAAGTACGGTTGATAGTGTTGTGACATAGATAAATAACTGTACTGCATTAGGGAAGACATAGTTCAATAATGCTGCGAACAGTAATAAAATTGATGAAATCAACATTGAAATATGCGGTACACCACGATGGTTGACTTTACCTAATGCTTTAGGACCTAAGCCTTGTTCAGCTAAACCGAATAAAATACGGCTGTTTGAATAAATACCACTGTTAGTAGCTGACGCTGCAGCTGTAATAACTACAAAGTTCACAAGACTTGCGGCGAATGGAATACCAATCAAGCCGAAAACTTTAACGAATGGACTTGAGTTTTCACTTAAAGTATTCCAAGGAACTACAGATGTGATAATGATTAATGAACCGACATAGAATAATAAGATACGAATCGGTACATTATTAATGGCTTTCGGAATCGTATTAGCACGGTCTTTCGTTTCACCGGCAGTTACACCGATCAATTCTATACCAATAAATGAATAGATTGCCATTTGGAAAGCCATTAAGAAGCCGAAAGCACCATTAGGGAATAATCCGCCATGACTGACTAAGTTTGAAAAGCTTGCTGTACCATGTTCAGTTTTTACTGACATGAAAATTAATACTAGTCCTACTACAATCAATGCGATGATAGTTATAATCTTAATTAAAGCAAACCAGAATTCTAGTTCACCAAACAATTTTGCGCCTAACAAGTTGAATGAAATTAAGATTAATACCACGAACAGCACTGAAATCCAGTTAGGAACATCAGGCAGCCAATATGAAATATATTGACCGATAGCTGTTAAGTCAGACATGCTTGATGCAATCCAACAAAACCAGTAGGTCCATCCAATCACAAAACCGCCGAATGGTCCTAGATATTCATTAGCAATATCTACAAATGAATTAAAACGTGTGTTGCTTAAAAGTAACTCGCCCAGTCCGCGCATAAACGCAAATAAAAACATCCCAATGATGATATAAGCGATGAAAATACTCGGACCTGTTAATTTAATCGTTTGGCCAGATCCTAAAAAGAGACCTGTACCAATTGCCCCACCAATCGCGATTAACTGTATATGCCTATTGCTGAGGTCTTTTTGTAATTTCTGTCCCAAAATTTTTGCACCCTTTCGGATTTGTATATGACAAAGGGGTTGACGTTAAATGATGTTAATAATGATATAAAAAATTTCAGGACATTGCAATTGTTAATGTATAAATATAAAAAACTTTTATGAAGTACATAATTTAAAACTATCAAAAATTTTGTTATTTTTTAGCTGGTTTGGGTAAGCATTTTCTATAAATTTTCTGTGGCTTCTGTCGCATGATATAAACAAAGACGACCGGCTGAGTCATAGCTTTGACGCATTTTATCTTTCGGGATTTGAATCACTTGATAACGTGAAGGGATCAAAGCTGGAACATAGAGTTTACGACCAAATTGTGCCCATAATGGATCAATATAAAAATAGTTGTTTTGGTCATATCCGATTAATAAGGTGATATGAATGTTTGAGACCCATTCTTTACGTGTGTCATCGACTCTGAACGTTCTACGCTGCGGTTTTTGGCCCAGTACTGTGTGATAAATCAATACAGGTTGACCTGCATCGATAATACGTTCAAGTTCAGCTAATGATTTACCAGTACCATCTTTAATACGTGTGTCATATTGTTTCAAGTAGGGAACAAATGCATTTGGGAAAATCGTTTGATGTGCACCCGGTTTAATCATTAAGAAATGACCGACGTAGCCTTTATTCGGATTGCTTGGATGTGTCGGCCAACGTTTCATTAAAGAAATGGGGTGGACAAATATATGATTATAATCCAGCAGCATAGATGCGGCAGTGCCTTCACAGCCCATGACCATAGGAATTGGAGAGAGCTGACTTTTTGGTTTAACATTTAGTATTTTCTTCATTTTTGATAACTCCCCATCGTTCATCATTACTCTTATTATAAAAGTTGTACATGACTGAGTATATTACTTTGTCTCAGAAAATATAAAAAAGAGCGAGACTGTTGTCTCACTCTCATTCATGTTATTTAACTTGAATTAATTTGTGTAACCAAACGTTTAAGACGATGACTAACACACTAGTGATTAAGATAATCACAATAAATGGACCGACGCTTGTACCACCTTGAATACCAACTAATGGTGCGATAATACCGCCGATGATAAATTGGAATAAACCAAGTAAACTTGAAGCATTACCGCTTCCCCCAGAACGTTCTTCAATCGCTAAAGAGAAACCAAGCGGTCCAATACCTGTTACCGGCCATACCATAATAAAGAAAGAAGCTAATAATAACGGTAATGGTAAATGGAAACCAGTTGTGATGACCACAAGGATCACACCAAATACTTGAATACCTGTTAAGATATGCAGCAATTTCTCTCTTTCAATATACTTCACCGCAAATGCGGTAATTTGACTCATCGCAATTAATCCAATACCAATTACCGCATACATCCAACCGAATGCTTGAGGTGACATATGGTAAATTTTTTGTGTGATGAAAGGTGAAGCGGCTGCGAAACTGAAAAGCATCACGTAAGTAAAGCCTTGCATCAACATTGGAATGACAAAACGCGCTTTGCTTAATAAGTGACCGAAGTCTTTAAAAATTGCGCCGAAATTTAAACGTACATTTGCCGTATCACGTGTTTCTTCCATCTTAATAAATGCAATTGAGAAAATCACTAATGAAATCAGTGTTAATGCCGCAAAAATCATTTTCCATGATGTAAATGCTAAGGTATAACCGCCGATTAATGGTGCAATAATCGTAATAATACCATTAACCACAAGCAAAGTTGCGATCATTTGCGTTAAGCTTGCACCTTCATATTGGTCACTGACAGTTGCTCTTGCGATTACAATTGCGCCGCCTCCAAGTAACCCTTGAATAAAACGTAAGACTAAGAAGACATTAATAGATGACACAAAGACACAAGCTAAAGAGACAACCGCAATACCGATTAAAATCGATAACACTGTTTTCTTACGTCCATAAACGTCAGAGAGTGGACCGAAAACAAATTGTCCTAGTGCCATACCGATCATGACAAAGGATAAAGTAAGTTGTGATGTTGAAGTAGAAACACCGAAATCATCCCGCACTTGAGGAAGAGCAGGGTTATACATGTCTACCAACATCGGACCGAAAGCGGTCATAGCTCCTAAAACTATAATCATAATAATAGGGAGCCGTGATTGTTCAGTTTTGACCATTTGAGATAACTCCTATTCTGTTAATCAATTATTATGGTTAATTGTAACGTAAATCAGCGGCTTGTGTGTATATTTTTTTAAGTGCGACAGAAAATAAGTGAAATGAAGAATTTAGAAGTGCTATAATAACGTTGAATTATCGATTTTTAGAAGAAAAGTGATGGTGCACGATAGATGAAGTTAACACAAACACATTTTGAAATTATCAAATTTATTATAGTAGGCGGTATTAATACCTTCAATTATTACATTGTATATTTATTATTGTTGAAAGTGATAGGTATCAATTATCTTGTTAGCCATATTACAGGTTTTGTAGTCAGTTTCATTATTTCGTACTATTTGAATTGTTATTTTGTATATAAAGTCAAACCGACATGGCGCAAATTTATTCAATTCCCTTTAACGCAAGTTGTAAATATGGGCATGCAGACGGTGTTGCTCTATGTCTTTGTACAATGGTTTCACATTTCATCAGTGATTGCACCTTTTGCAGGATTAATCATTACCATTCCTGTAACATTTGTATTATCTAAATACATATTAAGAGACTAATACGAAGCAAGATAAGATTCATTTTAATAAAGGGCTTATCTTGTTTTTTTAGTCTCAACTCAAGGTTTCGTTTTAATTAATATTTAGGTTAGGCTAACTAAAAAATTAGCACAAGAAATTAAAAAATAATTAAAAATAAAAAAATTGAAAGTGGTTATGAAATACCGCATACTAAACATGAATTAAAGAAAAGGTGGGACATTCCATGTCGCAAACACTTAATTTACAACGCGCACAAAAAGGTGCGTATTTAAGTTTAGTAACCTATATTGTACTATCTATTGTTAAATATGTTGTAGGTACGTTGTATCATTCTGCGGCAGTCAGAGCCGATGCATTAAACAATATGACTGATATTTTAGTTTCAATTGCGGTTATTGTCGGTTTGAAAATTTCAATCAAACCTGCTGATCGTAATCATCCTTATGGTCATTTAAAATCAGAAAACATTGCTTCATTACTTGTTTCGTTCATTATTATGTTCGTCGGGGTTCAAGTTATGATGCAAAACTTCCCGCGTTTGTTTTTAAATGATTATCATACACCGACACCGATTACGATTATTGTCAGTATTGTCAGTGGGTTTGTCATGCTTGGTGTGTCTTACTATAATTTCCGTTTAGCAAAACAAACCAAAAGCCGCTCACTCCATTCTTCGGCAGTAGACAACATGTCTGACAGTATTGTCAGTTTAGGAACTGGTATCGGCTTGATATTTACACAATTCGGTTTACCGATTGTCGATATTATTCTCGCAACGATTTTAGGTGCGTTAATCGTTTATACAGGCTTTTCTATTTTCAGAGAAGCAATCTTCACATTAAGTGATGGATTTAATGAACGTGACTTAGAAAATTATCGTCAAGATGTGTTAGAAGTGTCAGATGTCATTGCGGTCAACAGTATTAAAGGACGTTATCACGGCAGCAGTGTATTCGTGGATGTGACCATTGCGGTAGAACCAGACTTAACATTACAAGAAGCGCATGCTATTTGTGACCGAGTTGAAACACATATGCATAGTAAAGGTGTATCTTCGGTTTACGTACATCCAGAACCATATCATCCTGAAGAAGAATCTCATGAAGTGCATCATTCATAAATAGGGTAAACAGTACTTAAGCCATTGCTTAGGTGCTGTTTTTATTTGAAGAGATTTAACATCAAGCGACATATGTTCATCATTTTGTTTTTATAGAGTAAAAATGTGACAAATTTTCTATCTTTTCATTTTAAGCTAAAAATTATGAGATGTTGTATAAAAAAGTGGTAAAATATGAGATGAAAAGTGATGTATATCAAATTGAGCGCTTTTCTTAGAAGAAAGGAAGGGTATATATGCCTCAATTAATATTATGCCGACATGGTCAAAGTATTTGGAACGCAGAAAATTTATTTACTGGATGGACAGATGTTGATTTATCTGACCAAGGTAAAGAAGAAGCAACGACTTCAGGTGATCGCTTAAAAGCAGAAGGAATCAAAATTGATGTTGCCTTCACATCCGTATTAAAAAGAGCTATCAAAACAACTTACTATTTACTTGAACGCTCTGATCAATTATTTATTCCAGTTCATAAAACTTGGAGATTAAATGAAAGACACTACGGTGGATTACAAGGTTTAAACAAAGATGCTGCACGTCAAGAATTCGGTGAAGAACAAGTGCATATTTGGCGTCGTTCTTATGACATCGCACCCCCAGAAGCTACAGCAGAACAACGTGAAGCAGATTTAGCTGATCGTAAATACAGTGATTTAGATGCACGTGTTGTACCGACTTCAGAAAGTTTAAAAGATACATTAACACGCGTTATTCCTTATTGGGATGATCAAATTGCGCCTGAACTTTTAACTGGTAAAACAGTATTAGTTTCAGCACACGGTAACTCATTACGTGCGTTAATCAAACATATTGAAGGGGTATCTGATGAAGATATCGTAGGTTATGAAATTAAAACAGGTTCACCTTTAATCTATGAATTAGATGACAACTTGAACTTTGTTTCTAAAAGATATTTATAAAGCAATAGATGAATCATGAAAGGGCAGCGGTTATTTTACCGCTGTTTTTTTCATATATGTAAAAAGCCTGAGCAACCTTGGAAGTAGGGTGCTCAGGCTATAATTTTGCAAATGACCAATCGCGTTTAATAGACTACAACTATTAATTGTCTAGGAATAAAAAGTTAAGGGAATGTTTTTTGAAATACTGTTTATATCCAGCTGCAGAGGTGTGCTTAATGGGTAGAGCACAAATAAGTGTTTGTGAAAAACGTCTTGGACATAAAATCTGTGAAAATTAATGTTAAAGGATCATTTGCAAAGTATATGGAAAACGTTATTTATTATTACGTTTATGTGCCTTGATAATCTTTAACGCACGTTTACGCGTTTTGATATTCGGGCTACTTAAATTACGTCTTGCTGTTGCTAAATCTTGTTTCATTTTCTTTCGCCTCCTAATCGTATTTCCTATTATGCATGATAAATACATATTTGTAAATAGTAATGATTACGATTTATAAAATTAATTGAGAAACGTTCTCAATATCGTCACATTTTAAATCGGTTAAGTCTGAGTAATTTGTATTGACGGAAGTTATGACTTGACTTAAAATATTAAGTATTCCGATTAGATTGATAAGGATAAAAGGAGAAATGTTATGAAGAAAATTTTGTTAGCAGTATTCACACTAGTTATTGCGGTGGCACTTGCAGCATGTGGCAATGGTTCAAATGATAAAAAGTCATCAGATAAAGATGATAAAACATTTGTAGTTGGGACAGAAGGTACATATGCACCTTTTACTTTCCATGATAAAGAAGGTAAGCTGACTGGCTATGATATTGATGTTACTAAAGCAGTAGCGAAAGAAATGGGTTATAAAGTTAAGTTTAAAGAAACACAATGGGACTCAATGTTTGCTGGACTAGATTCAGGTCGTTTTGATGTGATCGCAAACCAAGTCGGTATTAATAAAGAAAGAGAACAAAAATATAAATTCTCGAAACCATACACATTCTCTAAAGGTGTTTTGGTTGTGAACAAAGATAATACAGACATCAAAAGTTTTGATGATGTCAAAGGTAAGAAAATGGCACAAACATTTACATCTAACTTCGGTGAGTTAGCGAAGAAAAAAGGTGCTGAATTAGTAAAAGTAGATGGTTTTAACCAATCTGTAGATTTGATTCAGTCTCATCGTGCAGACGGTACATTTAACGATAATTTATCTTACTTAGACTATATTAAGCAAAAACCTAATGCGAAAATTAAAGTGATTGAAGGCAATGCAGAAAAAAGTAAAACAGCATTCACGTTCTCTAAGAAAACAGATGACAAAACAATCAAAGAAGTTAACAAAGCTTTAGATAAATTAGAGAAAAATGGTGAGTTAGCTAAAATAGGTAAGAAATGGTTTGGTCAAGATGTTTCTAAACCTTAATGCGATTGTGCTAAATGACCAGCAGCAACACGCATGGGACGCAGCACAACAAGCATTCTTGCCGATGCTTGGCGGTTTATTAAAATATTCTATTCCCATTACGCTGGTAACGTTTGTATTAGGTTTACTTATCGCATTGTTTACAGCTTTAATGCGTATTTCTACAAGTAAGATATTGCGTAGTATTGCACGTGTTTATGTTTCAATTATTCGAGGCACACCGATGATTGTACAACTCTTTATCATTTTCTATGGTTTGCCGGAACTTGGCAGATTGATTACGAATAATCCAGATACCCAGTGGACACTGCCTTCAGTTGTGGCTGCGATTATAGGATTATCTTTAAACGTAGGTGCTTATGCATCTGAGATAATTCGTGGTGGTATTATGTCTATTCCGAAAGGTCAGACAGAAGCGGCATATTCAATTGGTATGAATTACAGTCAAACAATCAGACGTATTATTTTGCCTCAAGCAATCAGAGTGTCGGTACCGTCATTAGGTAATACTTTCTTAAATTTATTGAAAGATACATCATTAGTTGGGTTTATCTTAGTAGCTGAAATGTTCAGAAAAGCACAAGAAGTTGCATCAACAACTTATGAATATTTAACAATTTATATTCTGGTTGCTTTAATGTACTGGGTAGTATGTTTTATTATCTCAGTGATTCAGTCATACTATGAAGCTTACTTAGAAAGAGGGTATCGCGCATGATTGAATTAAAAGGAATCAAAAAGGCATTTGGAGATAAAACAGTGATTAAAGGTGTCGACTTAGAAGTCGCTGAAGGTGAAGTTGTAACATTAATCGGACGTTCTGGTTCAGGAAAGACAACTTTATTACGTATGATGAATGCGCTCGAATTACCGACAGAAGGTCAAGTCTTTGTAAATGGTGAAACTTATACGAATGAGGATAAGAAATCACAAATTCGTGTACGTAAACAATCTGGCATGGTATTCCAAAACTATAATTTATTCCCCCATAAAACAGCAGTTGAAAATGTCATGGAAGGCTTGATTGTCGTAAAGAAAATGGCTAAAAGTGAAGCGAAAGCCCGTGCTGAACACTTACTAGAAAAAGTAGGTTTGACGCATGTGAAAGATCAGTATCCTATTGCTTTATCTGGTGGTCAACAACAACGTGTGGCGATTGCGAGAGCTTTAGCGATGAACCCTAAAGTGATGTTGTTTGATGAACCTACTTCAGCACTGGATCCAGAGTTAGTGGTTGAAGTCTTACGTGTTATCAAAGAACTTGCTCAAGAAGGTATGACGATGGTTATCGTCACGCATGAAATGAGATTTGCGAAGGAAGTCTCAGATAAAACTGTCTTTATCAATGAAGGTCAGATTGGTGAACAAGGTCCTCCATCTGAGTTGTTTGAACATCCTAAAACAGAAGCATTACAACGCTTCTTAAATGTAATTCAAGAACAATAATAATAGGAAGTCTTCGGTTAATTCATAATCGAAGGCTTTTTATTTTTATTTAAGTCGTTTCAAACTAGAAAGGTGATGCTTTCAGGTGTATGATGAGGTTTGTGAGTATAAAAATAGAGTGAGTAGAAAAAATATAAGACAAGAAGTCGATTCGCATCAAAGAAGTTAAACTCATGAATCGAGGCGTAAATGAAATGAAAAAATGGTTATTATTTATTAGTACTGTTATTTTGGCAGTCATTGTTCAAGGCTGTTCTCAAAAAGATCCTGATTTAGCAGGTAAAGGCGATAAAATTAAAATTGTAGAATTCGCGGACTATAAATGTCCTTACTGCAAGAAAGTAGAAGACCATATCATGCCGACACTGAAGAAAGATTATATCGATAAAGGTAAAGCTGATTATCAAATGGTTAATGTGGCTTTCTTAGGTAAGGATTCAATTATCGGTTCACGTGCCGGACATGCGGTTAAAATTTATGCGCCGAAACAATATTTAAATTTCCAACAAAAAATCTATACAGAACAACCTGAAACAAAAGATCATAAAAAACCATGGATTAATGAAAAATTACTAGATGGTCTGATTGATGAACTCAATATCTCAAAACAAACAAAAGAAGAGATTAAAAAAGATTATAAAACCAAAGACAGCAAGTCATATAAAGCAGCTGAAAAAGATAAAGCGTTAGCGAAAGAAAAAAAGATAGACACAGTACCAGTAGTTTATATTGATGGACAGATTGTAAAAGACCCCTATCAATTTAAAGACTATAAAAAATTACTAGAAGAATAAGTTCAAAAGACAGTTTGTGTGGTGAGGCGTCACGATGCAAACTGTCTTTTTTATATTTAATCTGATTTCCTATTCTTGTCTTTAGTATGTGTAAGTGATAAAATACTTTGATATAAAACGTAACGATTACGATTTAAGTTTATATAGAGATTGATAGAGAGATAAGGAAAGGAAGTAATAAATAATGCAACATTACCGTGTAGCAATTATAGGTGCAGGTGCAGCAGGTGTCGGCATGGCAATTGCGTTCCAACAAATAGGTTTAGATGATAATGATATAATTGTGATTGATAAAGGTAAGGTCGGACAATCTTTCTTAAATTGGCCGAAGTCTACAAGAACAATTACCCCTTCATTCACAACAAATGGTTTTGGTATGCCGGACATTAATGCCGTGTCTACTGAAACTTCTCCAGCTTATACATTTAATGAAGAACACGTTTCAGGTGAAACGTACGCAGATTACTTACAAACAGTAGCCCAACACTATGAACTTCCGATACAAGAAGATACTGCCGTTGAAAAAGTTGAGTTTGTCGACGGACATTATGAAATTGAAACAAATCAAGGTTTAATCACAAGTGAATATATCTTTGTAGCGACAGGAGATTTCTCATTTGCGCGTAAACCATTTAAGTATGGTCAGCATTATAGCGAAGTAGAAGACTTTACGAAAATGCCGGGTGATGAATATATCATTATCGGCGGTAATGAAAGTGCCTTTGATGCGGCGATTTGTATGGCTGAACAAGGAAAGCAAGTTTCTATCTATACGCATTCAACAGGTTTAGAAGATGAACATGCTGATCCAAGTATTCGTTTATCACCATATACGCATCAACGCTTACGTAAAGCAGTCCAACAAGGCGCTATGATTGAATTGAATGTGGGTTACACTGCATCTAAAATTTCATTTTCTGATGTAGACCGTAAATATGTGATCCAGTTTAATAATGGTAAGCAAGCAACATCAAAAAATGAACCGATTTTAGCAACTGGTTTTGATGCGACAACGAATCCATTAGTCCAACAACTATTCAGTACACAAGATGGTGACATTGAGTTAACAGATAATGATGAATCAACACGCTATCCAAATGTCTTCTTAATCGGCCCAACTGTACGTCATGCGGATGCGATTTTATGTTATATCTATAAATTCCGTGCACGTTTTGCGGTGCTTGCGACAACAGTGTTAGAAAGAGAAGCATTAGAAATTAATGAGGAAGCGGTTGAAGTTTATAAAAACAATAATATGTATTTAGATGACTACAGCTGCTGTGAAGTGGACTGCTCATGCTAGAAGTTAAATTCAACTTAGCAAACGGGCAAACCACTGATATACCAGATGGCACACATCAGTTGAAGTTGATCGGCTTCAAACATTTAACAACTGCGCAGCAATTTTTGCTGCGCCAGTTTATTACGAAGGAACATATTCACGCTTCACCATATCAAGCGGTCGTTTCAGATAGTACGCAAACACAATACGATATACAGAAATTAAAAGCGTATGTAGAAGCTAGTCGTCAACATCATCCAAAGTTCCATGATACTTTACTAGGTTGGTTGATTATCTTCCTTATGTTTGCTTTACCGATTTATTTGGCGTATCACTTTTCGGATTGGCTTCAAAATCAATATGTTTCCCATTGGATAGAAATGATGACCACGCATGCGCACACATCATTTCAATGGTTGAACCAAGTACTGTACGGTGATTACGGTGTGTTGTCATTAGGTATTTATTCCTTAGTATGGGCATTGCCTGTGGTCGTAATGATTGGAATTTCCACTGCGGTGATTGATCAAACACAATTAAAACAGTTTGTGGTGTGGTCGATTGAACCCACGATGCGTAAAGTAGGGTTGGATGGTCAAGATATTATTCCGGTTTTAGAAGGTTTTGGTTGTAATGCGGCAGCTATTACACAAGCAAATAGTCAATGTAGCGCTTGTACTAAAACAAGCTGTATGAGTATTATCAGTTTTGGTTCATCGTGCAGTTATCAAATTGGTGCGACACTATCTATCTTTAGCGCTGCCCAACATTCATGGTTGTTTGCGCCTTATTTATTGCTCGTCTTTGCAGGGGGTATTCTGCATAATAAATTATGGTATCGTAAACAAAATAGTTTTCATGTAACACCACCGGTTTATCGCAATCAATTGAAGTGGCCGAGTCTAAAACCCTTGCTGAAACAAATTTGGGGTACGATTGAGATGTTCCTGATGCAGGCATTACCGATCTTTATTGGTATCTGTATTGTTGTGAGCTTATTAGCTTTGACACCAATTTTAACGGTGATTTCTACAATCTTCACGCCATTACTTTACTTACTTCATATTCCAGATAGTATGGCACCAGGGATCTTATTCTCAATGATACGAAAAGACGGTATGTTGTTATTTAATTTTGGTAATGGTGCAGTTTTACAATCATTATCACCAGCCAGTTTATTGGTTTTAGTTTTCTTCAGTTCTACATTTTCATCATGTATGGTGACTGTTTCAATGATGGCGAAACATTTAGGTTTAAAACAAGGCGGAGCGATTATTGGTAAACAAATGGTCACATCAATCGTTTTAACATTAGCCATTGCTTTATTAGCAGGTGTTTTAATTTAATTTCTATCTTTAAATGGAAAGAGGCAATTACATGGATATTATTATTATTGGCGGATTTCTAGGCGGCGGTAAGACAACCACTTTAAATCATTTAATTAAAGCTGCACTTCAACAAGAGTTGCAACCTGCTGTGATTATGAATGATTTCGGTCAAGCCAGTGTCGACAGTCAACTGGTTGAAGGTTCAGTACCGATGGACGAAATTATTGAAGGCTGTATCTGTTGTGCGATGAAAGCAGATGTATCAATACAATTACATCAGATTTATTTAGATTATCAGCCAGATGTAGTTTTTGTGGAATGTAGCGGTATTGCGCATACACAGTCAGTGATAGATGCCTGTTTGACGCCTGTGCTTGCACCTATTTCTACTATCCGCAGTGTGATCGGTGTAGTAGATGCGACATTATATCAACGTGTTGAAAGTTATCCAGGCGATATGCAAAAGCTGTATTATGATCAATTGTCGTATTGCTCACATCTCTTTATCAACAAAATCGATCGATGTGAGCCTGAAGATATTGCCCCTATCCTTTCTGATTTAACGATTCTTAATCAAGATGCAGAAATATCTGTCGGCAGTTTTGGTCAATTTGAAACGAGCACAGTCTTTTCTAATGAAGTACAAGTTAAAGCAGAAACTATACCTCAAGCTTGTGACTTAGGTCATGCACATTCTGGTATCGGTCATCGTTATTTTGCGTTTAAACATTCGGTTAAACTTGAAGATTTAGTTAAATGGTTTGAAACTTTACCTCAATCGACATATCGCGCAAAAGGCTTTATACAACTTGCAGAACATCCTCAATTACAATTAGTACAATATGCTGAAGGTCAATTGGAAATAGAACCGATAGATTTACAAAATCAGACAGAACAATATCTTGTAGTTATCGGCAATCAATTAGATAAAATCAAAGTGCCACAGTTTTAAAACGTCACGCTATTCACATCGAATAGCGTGTTTTTTTATTTTAAAGTTAAGGATATCTTAATAGAAATCGGGTAGGCGAAAAATAGAACAAAATATTTAGACAAAACTGTTGATATATTAAATATATGTGGTATACTAAGTATACAAATAAAAATTGGAGGTTTGTTTTATGACTAAATTTACTTTTGACGCAGCACATTCATCTGTAGCTTTCCAAGTGAAACACTTAATGGTTTCTAAAGTGAAAGGTGCATTCGATCAATTTAACGTAGAACTATCAGGTGATTTAAACGATTTCAGCACACTTAAAGGTGAAGCAACAATCGATGTAAAATCAATCAACACTAACCAAGAAGACAGAGACGACCACTTACGCACAAATGATTTCTTCGCAGCGGATGAGCACCCAGAAATCAAATTCGTAATCAAAGAAGCTTCTGAAGACAAAGTAACAGGAGACTTAACAATCAAAGGCGAAACACATGAAGAAACTTTCGATGTTGACTTTGAAGGCGTAAGTAAAAACCCATTAAACGATACTAACGTAGCTGGATTCACAGTTTCAGGTAAAGTTGACCGTGAAAAATACGGTATGACATTCAACCAAACATTAGAAACTGGCGGCGTATTAATCGGTAAAGACGTTAAATTCGAAGCTGACGTAGAATTTATCGTAGAAGACTAATCTTTTCCTACTCACTGGAATATGGCGGAATGCTGTATTCCAGTTTTTTATGCGCATTTTTTGCTTTTGAAATGGTATGATATGCCTGTTATTTGGGAAAGGATTATCAAGACATTCAAATCAACATTAAAGGAAGTGTAAATGTGACAGTCACAAGAGAAGGTAATGAAATTATCGGCAAGCGTACATTTGATGCGCCGATACAACAGGTATTCAATGCTTATACTACAAAAGAAAAATTTGAACAATGGTTCTTTCCTAAAGGCGGGGAGATACAAGTCTTTGAATTTAATCCAAAAGCAGGTGGAAAGAATTTCTTTAAAATAACGATGCCAGACGCTCAAAGTTATACTGTACAACACTATGAAATGATAGAAGCTCCACACAAAATTATTTATCGTGATTATTTCGCAGATGAAAAAGGTCATGTGGATACAAAGATGCATGGTATGCGTGTGGAAATCTATTTAACATCACAAGGAACTCATCAGACAGAAGTACGTTCTGTGTCAGTGATGCCTTCAGAAGAAGCAGCGAAACAACTGATGGAAATGGGTGTCGAACAAGGTATGGAGAGTACATTGGATCAGTTAGAAGAACTCCTGAAACAGTGATAGGGGATTCCCCGATTTCTGCGCTAAGTGATATTCAATCTCATTTGAAAGTGCTAAACTATAATTGTTAACACAAAAGAGGTGAGATGAATGAACGAGCGTTACGTAAAAGTTGTGATTCTTTACGTTATCAGTACATTACTTCCATCCTTAATTTTCCCATCAAAATGCGTTTCAAATAGCGGATTGAAATGGACATTAAGAACAATCGCAGGCTGTGGTATCTTCTCAGCTGGCTTAAAATGGATGGTTAAACGTAAAACACAAAAACAAGCTAAATAATTGATATGGAAATACTGGAGCGTTTTTGTTCCAGTATTTTTTCTTTTCTAATTTCCCATAATTTCAAAGAAACATTTACATAATTTTAAAATTGATTGGTCTGAACAGATTATTTAAATATTAGATATAGGAAAATTTAAATAAAGGGTAGGCATCGGCTTAAATTAATAATATACTAGATACATCTTGATTAGATTATGGGAGGGAAAGTTTTTTATGGTTATGCAAAATCATAAAACGGTTGAAGATACATATACTTCACGCGAAACGATGGATAGCGTAGTCAGTTCATCACAAATGAAATCAGTAATGTTAAGCAAAACCCCTGCACGTTACTTTTTAAAATCTATGATGTCAGGTTTCTTATTATCAATTGTGGCAGTATTTATGCTTGCGATGAAAACACAACACACTGGTTTAAATGAAGGAACAATCAACTTTATCGGAGCTGTTTCATTCAGTTTAGCCTTAGTATTAATTGTATTAACGAATTCAGAACTTTTGACGAGTAACTTTATGTATATGACTGCTGGTGCGTATTATAAATCAGTACCAATCGGTAAAATCTTATGGCTGTTTTTCGTATGTTTCCTAGGAAACATTGTCGGAGGCTTTGTGTTATTCGGTTTAATGAAATTCACAAGCGTTATGACTCCAGAAATGGTTAAAGCGTTGACAGGTATTGTCGATAAGAAAACAATCCTTGGCACTTGGGATGGTATTTTAGTGAAAGCCATCTTCGCAAACTTCTTTATCAATATCGGTATTTACGTATCTATGCAGTTTAAAGACGGCTTATCAAAAGGCTTCTTTATCGCATGTGGTGTTGTAGTCTTCGTATTCATGGGCTATGAACACGTTGTTTACAACGCTAACTTATTCTCAGGTATGATGTTCTACAATATCGGCGCATTAGCTTGGTTAGATGTCTTAAAAAATATTGTTTTCGCATTTATCGGAAACTATATCGGCGGCGGTATTTTCGTAGGTCTGCTTTATGCATTCTTTAACGGAAAACGTAATCACTACTTAGATCAACAAAAATAATAAAAGAATATGCAGCAGATGATGTAATGTTTTTTAATTTTTTATGTTTTCACATATAAATAGTTGAATACGTCAGGGAATCCCCTCAAGATAGAGCTAAGGGGATTCCCTATTTTTATATTAATTATGTGAATGCATTCACATTAATTCAAAATTTAAGGTACAATGCAATTAAAGGGGGGAAATGCATATGACACAAACCATTGTCGTTATGCATGGAATGAGACGTGGCAAACAAAATCAATTATTGATGGAGGAGCTTGACAGTGTTGCACAACAAATAGAAGGCACATTTGATGTTGCGTTTATCGAGAGTGATGAACTTTCATTACCTCAGGTAATACGTAAACATTTATGGGAGGGTGAAACTTCCTTTGTGATTGTGCCGCTTTTATTATTTTCTGGCAGACATTACTTACAAGATTTGCCTGAAGTGATGCGTCAGATGCAACTGATGTTTCCAAGTATTACGTATGAAATACGTCAGCCCCTTTGCGACCATCCAAGTTTAACTAAATGGATCAATCAACGTATCGAAGCATGGCCAGATGCACATACACCTGGTTCCGCAATTGTTTTGATTGGGCACGGCAGTCCGATTGTGACAGAGCCTGATGCTGAAATCGATGATATTGCGACACGAATCACTACAGATTTACCGGTCTACACCATGATGTTTTATGGGGATAAACAATTTGAGGGGTTACTCCCTGAAATAAAAGAGGATTATGACCAAATCTATGTGATTCCAATTTTCTTTTATGATGGTTTCTTGGTCAATAAGATTAAGAAAAAAATCGAGAAAATAAAAGGAGAATCCAATATTACAATCGCTTCAGCGTTGAATTTTGAACCGGAGTTAGATGAGATGTTAATTGATAGATTGAATCAGAAAGAGGCGGTTTGATATGTATCCTATACAACTGGATTTGTCAAAGAAACATGCAGTATTAGTCGGCGGAGGCAGAATCGGATACCGTAAGTTTAAACAACTGGCAAAAGCCAATTGCGGAGATGTTACAGTTATTTCCAAATCTTTTTTGCCAGAATTTTTTGAAGAGTCTTACCCCAATATGAAATTAATCACAAAAGACTATGCGAAGGAAGATATTGAAAACGCAGATGTCGTGATTATCGCAACAGACTCACCAGAAATCAACGATCAGATCAAGAAAGATACTAAACCGACACAGTTGGTTAACCATACAGGGGATAAAGAACGATCTGACTTTTTTAATATGAAAGAATTTGAGTTTGAAGATTTATCCATCAGTGTCCGTTCAAATGGCGGAGATTATAAAAAAGCGAAACATGTGGCACAAGCGATTCAACAATTTTTAGCTGAAGAATACGGGAGGGAATAAGGATGCCAAAAACTAAGTTAGTCATGATCGGTAACGGTATGGCCGGCGTCAGAACAATTGAAGAGATTTTAGAGAGAGACAAAGATAAATATGAAATCACAATTATAGGGAAAGAACCTTATCCAAACTATAACCGCATTATGTTATCAAACATTTTACAAAAGAAAATGTCGGTTGATGAAACAATCATGAACCCTTACTCATGGTATGAGGAAAATAACATTTCACTTATTACAGGAGAACGTGCAACACGCGTTAATCGTGAACAAAAATTAGTGGAAACTGAATCAGGACAAGAGATTCCATATGATATTTGTATCTTTGCGACAGGTTCAAATGCGTTTGTCTTACCGATTCCAGGTCATGAATTACCAAGTGTAATCGGATGGCGTACGATTGAAGACACAGAACGTATGATTGAAATTGCGCAAACGAAAAAAGAAGCAATCGTTATCGGTGGCGGCTTGCTTGGTTTGGAATGTGCAAGAGGTTTACTTGACCAAGGTATGAACGTTACTGTTGTTCACTTAGCTGAATGGTTAATGGAAATGCAGTTAGACCGTCAAGCAGGTGAAATGTTACGTGAAGACTTAGAAAAACAAGGCATGCGCTTTGAATTAGGTGCGAATACAAAAGAAATTCTAGGTGAAAACGACGTTGAAGGTATCCGTTTAGCAGACGGCAGAGAATTACCAGCTGACTTAGTTGTTATGGCTGTTGGTATTCGTCCATTCGTTCAAGAAGCGAAAGACTCTGGTCTAGATGTAGAACGCGGTATTGTTGTGGATGACTTCATGCGTACAAGTGATGAAAACATTTACGCAGTAGGTGAATGTGCGCAACATAACGGCAAAGTTTATGGTTTAGTCGCTCCTTTATATGAACAAGGTAAAGTATTAGCTGACTACTTAACTGACCGTGATACAGACGGCTATAAAGGTTCAACAACATTCACATCATTGAAAGTATCAGGCTGTGACTTATACAGTGCGGGTCAAATTCAAGAAGATGAAGAAGTTGAAGGTGTTGAAATCTACAACAGTCAAGATCATATCTATAAAAAAATCTTCTTAAAAGGTGAACGTGTTGTAGGTGCGGTATTATACGGTGATACAGATGATGGTACACGTTTCTTCAATATGATGAAAAAACGTGAATCTATCGAAGACTACACATTAGTTTCATTATTAAGCAAAGCTGGCGAAGAAGAAGGTTTATCTGTTGCGGACATGGATAATGAAGAAACAATCTGTGGCTGTAATGGTGTAACTAAAGGTACAATCGTCAATGCGATTGTAGAAGAAGGTTTAACATCTGTTGCGGAAGTGACTAAAGCTACAAAAGCAGGTAACTCTTGTGGTAAATGTAAACCGCAAATCGGTGAATTATTAGAACATACATTAGGCGGCGCGTTTGTCGCATCAAGACCTGCTGGTATTTGTGAGTGTACAGATTTAACACGTGATCAAATCGTGACTCAAATCCGTGCTAAAGGTCTGAAAACATCTAAAGAAGTACGTAATGTGCTTGGATGGAAAACTGAAGGCGGTTGTCCTAAGTGCCGTCCAGCAGTCAACTACTACTTAAATATGATTTATCCAAATGAACACGAAGATGAAAAAGCATCTCGTTTCGCAAACGAACGTTACCACGCAAACATCCAAAATGACGGTACATTCTCAGTTATCCCACAAATGCGTGGTGGTGTGACTAACCCTGATCAATTAATCCGTTTAGGTGAAGTTGCGAAGAAATATGATGTACCTCTAGTTAAAGTAACAGGTTCACAACGTATTGGCTTATATGGCATTAAGAAAGAAGACTTACCGAAAGTATGGAAAGATTTAGGCATGCGTTCAGCATCAGCATACGCGAAGAAAACACGTTCTGTTAAGAGCTGTGTTGGTAAAGAATTCTGTCGTTTCGGTACACAATATACAACACGTCTTGGTATCCGCTTAGAGAAAACATTCGAATATATCGATACACCGCACAAATTCAAAATGGGTGTATCTGGTTGTCCAAGAAGCTGTGTAGAATCAGGCGTAAAAGACTTCGGTGTTATCGGTGTAGAAAATGGATTCCAAATCTATGTCGGCGGAAACGGCGGTACTGAAGTTGTGAAAGGTCAATTCTTAACTACAGTAGAAACTGAAGATGATGTAATCAAACTATGCGGCGCGTACATGCAGTATTACCGTGAAACAGGTATTTATACTGAACGTACAGCACCTTGGTTAGAAAGAATGGGCTTCGATGTGGTTAAAGAATATGTCTTAAACCCTGAAAACCAAGATGCATTATATGAACGTATCATGGAAGCAAAACGTGCAGTTGAACAAGAGCCATGGTCTGAAATTGTAAATGATCGCGAAGATCAAAAAATCTTTGAAGTAGAGAAGGTGTAAGTATGCATACGTTAGAAAAAATTAAAGTAGCGGCGTTAGATGACTTAACACCCTTAATCGGTAAAAAAGTCATTGTGAAAGATAAACAAATTGGATTGTTCTTAACAGAAGACGGTACAATTCATGCGATTAATAATGTGTGTCCGCATAAACAAGGACCATTATCTGAAGGGACAGTAGCAGGTCATACTGTATTCTGTCCGCTTCACGACTCTCAAATCGACCTAAAAACGGGTCTTGTCCAAGACCCTGATGAAGGTTGCGTTGAGGTCTATACAGTAGAAGTTGAAGATGGAGATGTGTATTTATGGCTGTAAGCACGACCGGGCATGTGTACTTGGTCGGTGCTGGGCCAGGGAATCCTAATTTATTGACACGTAAAGCAGAACATTTAATCCGTACTGCGGATATTGTCCTTTACGATCGATTAGTTAATCCCTTTATCTTGCAACTCGCACCTCCTGGTATTGAAATTGTCGATGTAGGTAAAAAGCCGTACAGCCGACATATTCAACAAGGTGAAATCAATGACATCATTGTAGATTCAGCATACAAACATCAAAGGGTCGTTCGTCTAAAGGGAGGCGACCCTGCGATTTTTGGGCGTGTACAAGAAGAAGTGGAAACTTTAAAAGCACATGATATTCCTTGTGAAATTGTTCCGGGGATAACGACAGCCAGTGCAGCATCAGCTGTTTTAGGTATTGGTTTAACAAGTCGTAACGTCTCTAAGAGTGTGACATTCACAACTGGAAGCTTTAAAGATTCAAAAGAAGAAGAAATTGATATTGCTTCATTGATTGATGGCGGAACTTTAGCTATTTACATGGGTATCAAGCGTCTTCATAAGATTATTGAACAAATTTATCGACAAGTCGGCAAAGACTACCCGATTTGTGCCATTTTCAACGTTTCTTATGCGAATCAAGTGATTATTCGTGGACATCTGTCTACGATTGAAGAAGATGTACGAGATACTGCACCTGAAGATGCACCAGGTATTTTACTAGTCGGAGATGCGATGGGCTTAACAGAAGGTGCCACATATATTGAGTCTGATCACTTGCCTGAGTATTTCGGTAAACAATGTATCGTTACAGGTGAGAGAGAAGCGGCTATTGAAAAAGCATTTGAAATTTATGATGCTGGCGGTTGGGCCATGATTGATCCGAATAGCGGAGACACTTATCATCAAAGTCAATTAGATTTAATCTACCGCTTTATGCAGATGGATGACATTACAGAAATTGTGAAAGCATAGAAAAATATCTTAAGTATAAGCAGTGCCACTTACTAAGAGGGTGCTGCTTTTTTGTGTTGTTCAAAAACATAGGGAATCCCCTCTAGGTTATAGGTGAATCCCTAATACATCTTACATAATAGAAATCGTACAATAAGAGTAAGTTGAAAAAATAGTAAACAGTATTTACGAAGTTAACAGCCTAGTGAGCAAAGTAATTGAGATGAGAGGATGTTAGAGATGGCAAAATTTGGATTAAACTTCTTTAAGCCGACTGAAAAATTTAATGGTAATTGGTCTGTTTTACAAGATAAAAGTAGAGAATGGGAAAAAATGTATCGTGAACGTTGGAGTCACGATAAAGTAGTCAGAACAACTCATGGGGTGAACTGTACAGGTTCATGTTCTTGGAAAGTATTCGTCAAAAACGGTGTCATTACTTGGGAGAACCAACAAATCGACTACCCAAGCTGCGGTCCAGACATGCCGGAATTCGAACCGCGTGGATGTCCTCGTGGTGCTTCATTCTCTTGGTATGAATACAGCCCGCTTCGCGTACGCTACCCATACATCAGAGGGAAATTATGGGAACTTTGGACAACAGCATTAGAAGAAAATGAAGGTAATATGATTAAAGCTTGGGCTTCTATCGTTGAAGACAAAGAAAAAGCAGATATTTATAAAAGTGCACGTGGTAAAGGTGGACACATCCGTGTCGCATGGAAAGATGTTTTACAACTGATTGCAGCACAACTTCTTTACACAATCAAAAAAGACGGTCCTGACCGTATCGCAGGCTTCACACCGATTCCAGCGATGTCAATGATCAGTTATGCATCAGGTGCACGTTTCATCAACCTATTAGGTGGAGAAATGTTAAGTTTCTATGATTGGTATGCCGATTTACCACCAGCGTCACCGCAAATCTGGGGTGAACAAACAGACGTACCTGAATCAAGTGACTGGTACAACTCAAGCTACATCATTATGTGGGGTTCAAACGTACCGTTAACACGTACACCAGATGCTCACTTTATGACAGAAGTTCGTTATAAAGGAACAAAAGTGGTTTCAGTTGCACCTGACTATGCTGAAAACGTGAAATTCGCTGACAACTGGTTAGCACCAAACCCTGGTTCAGACGCAGCGATTGCACAAGGTATGACACACGTTATCTTGCAAAAATATTACGTAGATGAACCTTCTGAAATGTTCGTTAACTACGCTAAACAATATACAGATATGCCATTCTTAATCATGTTCGATAAACATGAAGATGGCTTCAAAGCAGGTCGTTTCTTACGTGCAAGCGACTTAGGTATGGAATCTGAAAACAACGAATGGAAACCTGTTGTATTTGATAAAGAATCAAGTCAAATTATCGTACCTAACGGCACAATGGGTCAACGTTGGGAAGAAGGCAAGCAATGGAACTTGAAACTTGAAAATGAAGATGGTTCTAAAATCGATCCAGCGTTAACAGTAGCTGACGATGAACACGAAATTAAAATTATGAAATTCCCTTACTTCGATAACGCTGGCAACAGCATTTTCGAACGTCCGATTGCAGCACGTAAAGTAACATTAGCAAACGGCGAAACAACATATGTGGCGACTGTTTTCGATTTAATGACAAGTCAATACGGTGTACGTCGTTTCGGACATGAATTAGAAGCAAAAGGTTATGACGATGCGGATACAGAATACACACCAGCATGGCAAGAAAAAGTAACAGGTGTGAAACAAAAAGTAGTCACTCAAGTTGCTGAAGAGTTTGCCCAAAACGCAATTGATACAGGTGGCCGCTCAATGATTATCATGGGTGCAGGTATCAACCACTGGTTCAACTCAGACACAATTTATCGTGCAGTCTTAAACTTAGTTATGCTGTGCGGTTGTCAAGGTGTAAACGGCGGCGGCTGGGCACACTATGTAGGACAAGAAAAATGTCGTCCGATTGAAGGCTGGAGCACAATTGCCTTCGCGAAAGACTGGCAAGGCCCGCCACGTTTACAAAATGGTACAAGCTGGTTCTACTTCACAACAGACCAATGGAAATATGAAGAGTCTGGTGTCGATAAATTAGCATCACCATTAGCAGAAAATATTAAACACCAACATCCAGCTGACTATAACGTAACAGCTGCACGTTTAGGATGGTTACCGTCTTATCCGCAGTTCGATACAAACAGCTTGAAGTTCGGTGAAGAAGCAAGGGATGCTGGAGAGTTCAACAACGAAGCAATTTTAAAACGTGCTGTTGACTCTGTAAAAAATCGCGAAACGAAATTTGCGATTGAAGATCCGGATTTACGTAAGAACCATCCGAAATCATTATTTATCTGGCGTTCAAACTTATTATCAAGTTCAGCAAAAGGACAAGAGTACTTCATGAAACATATGTTAGGAACAAGTTCTGGATTACTTGCTGAAGCAAACGAAACAGATAAACCTGAAGAAATGATTTGGCGTGATGAAGTACAAGGTAAATTAGACTTGATTGTCGCATTAGATTTCCGTATGACTTCAACACCATTAAAAGCAGATATCGTCTTACCAGCTGCAACTTGGTATGAAAAACACGACTTATCATCAACAGATATGCACCCATTCGTTCACCCATTCAATCCAGCGATTGACCCATTATGGGAATCACGTTCAGACTGGGATATCTTCAAATCATTAAGTAAGACATTCTCTGATTTAGCGAAAGTGCATATGCCAGGTACATTCAAAGATGTGGTGACTTCACCATTAGCGCATGACTCTAAACAAGAGATTGCGACACCTTACGGTAAAGTTAAAGACTGGACAAAAGGCGAAGTTGAAGCGATTCCTGGTAAAACAATGCCTGGCTTCTCAGTTGTAGACCGTAACTATACAGAAATCTATGACAAATTCATTTCTGTCGGACCTTTACTAGAAAATGCGAAGTTAGGTGCGCACGGTGTCAGCTTCCCAGTTAAAAAACAATACGAAGAAGCTAAAGATATCGTTGGTACATGGAATGACGATACAGTGAAAAACGGCTTGCCACGTATTGATACAGCAAGACGTGCAGCAGATGTCATCTTAAATATTTCATCAGCAACAAACGGTGAATTATCTCAAGCGTCATATAAAGACTTAGAAGATAAAACAGGTATGCCTTTAACAGATATTTCCAGTGACCGCAGTGCTGAAAAGATTACATTCTTAAACATTACATCACAACCACGTGAAGTAATTCCGACTGCAGTATTCTCTGGTTCAAATAAAGGTAAGAAACGTTATTCACCATTCACAACAAACATTGAACGTTTAGTACCGTTCAGAACATTGACTGGACGTCAAAGTTACTATTTAGATCATGAAATCTTCCAGCAATTCGGTGAAAGCTTACCGGTTTATAAACCGACATTACCACCGATGGTCTTCGGTACAAAAGATAAGAAAGTCATAGGCGGTCAAGATAACTTAGTCTTAAGATATTTAACACCGCATGGTAAATGGAATATTCACTCAACATACCAAGATAACCAACACATGTTGACGTTATTCCGTGGTGGTCCGGTTGTTTGGATTTCTAAAGAAGATGCAGAAGCACACGATATTAACGATAACGATTGGTTAGAAGTATATAACCGTAACGGTGTTGTTACAGCAAGAGCCGTTACATCACACAGAATGCCGAAAGGAACAATGTTTATGTACCACGCACAAGATAAACATATCCAAACACCGGGTTCTGAAATTACAGGAATGCGCGGC
This sequence comes from Staphylococcus sp. CWZ226, assembly GCF_018986355.1. Taxonomy (NCBI): domain Bacteria; kingdom Bacillati; phylum Bacillota; class Bacilli; order Caryophanales; family Staphylococcaceae; genus Staphylococcus; species Staphylococcus sp. CWZ226. The sequence goes on from NZ_JAHMSB010000002.1 coordinate 91,554, forward strand.
GGTTCACATAATGCACCGACTCGTATTCACTTGAAACCTACGCAAGTAGTTGGGGGCTATGCCCAAATCAGCTATAGCTTTAACTATTATGGTCCAATTGGTAACCAAAGAGATGTTTATGTAGCAGTGAGAAAGATGAAGGAGGTAGATTGGCTTGAAGATTAAAGCACAAGTAGCCATGGTATTGAACTTAGACAAATGTATCGGGTGTCACACATGTAGTGTCACTTGTAAGAACACTTGGACAAACCGTCCGGGTGCAGAATATATTTGGTTTAATAACGTAGAAACGAAACCAGGTGTCGGTTATCCGAAACGCTGGGAAGACCAAGAGAAATATAAAGGTGGATGGACACTGAACAAGAAAGGCAAATTAGACCTTAAAGCGGGCAGCCGCTGGTCTAAGATTGCTTTCGGTAAAATCTTCTACAACCCAGATATGCCAGTCATTAAAGATTACTACGAGCCTTGGACTTACAACTACGAACATCTGACAACTGCAAAAGCAGGCAAACATTCTCCAGTTGCGACTGCACACTCAGTCATTTCTGGTGACAAAATGGATTTACATTGGGGTCCTAACTGGGAAGATGACTTAGCAGGCGGACACGTAACTGGGCCAGAAGATCCGAACATCCAACGTATTGAAGAAAAAATCCAATTCGACTTTGACCAAACATTCATGATGTATTTACCACGTTTATGTGAACACTGCTTAAACCCAAGCTGTGTAGCATCATGTCCATCAGGTGCAATGTACAAACGTGACGAAGATGGTATCGTGCTTGTTGACCAAGAAGCTTGTCGTGGATGGCGTTACTGTATGACAGGATGCCCATACAAAAAAGTTTACTTCAACTGGAAAACTAACAAAGCTGAAAAATGTACTTTCTGTTTCCCACGTGTTGAAGCTGGTTTACCAACAGTATGTTCAGAAACTTGTACTGGCCGTATGCGTTATTTAGGTGTATTACTGTATGACGCTGACCGTGTACATGAAGTTGCATCAACTGAAAATGAACAAGATTTATACGAAAAACAATGTGATTTATTCTTAAATCCATATGATGAAGAAGTTATTGAACAAGCGTTAAAAGACGGCGTATCAATGGAATGGATCGAAGCTGCACAAAACTCACCAGTTTATAAATTGGCAATCGAGTACAAACTAGCTTTCCCATTACACCCTGAATACCGTACATTACCAATGGTTTGGTATTGCCCACCATTAAGCCCAATCATGAACTACTTCGAAGGTAAAGATTCAATCAAGAACCCAGATGCAATCTTCCCTGCAATTGAAGAAATGCGTTTACCGATTGAATACCTTGCAAGCTTATTGACTGCTGGTGATACAAAAGCAGTTAAAGAAGCGTTGCAACGTATGGCAATGATGAGAAGTTACATGCGTGCACAAGTGACAGGTAAAGACTTCGATTTAGATCGTTTAGACCGTCTTGGTTTAACAGAACGTCAAACTAAAGATATGTATCGTCTATTAGCGATTGCGAAATATGAAGATCGTTTCGTAATCCCAACATCTCACAAAGAACAATATATGGACACTTACGCTGCACAAGGCAGTCAAGGTTATGAATTCAGCGATAACACAATCGGCGGAAGCGGTTGTGACGGCTGTGGCGCACCAGTAGCAATGAAACCGGGACAAACTGGACAAGAAGCTTATAACGAAAGCTTCTATGGAGGGATTTTCCGTGATTAACCTGAATAACTTTTATAAATATCAAGAGTCAATCGGTTATTTTGCGCAACAATTGAACTTTCCAGAAAAGTTAACTTTCCATCCTAAGACATTTGAAGATGTTTTCGATAGTCACCATCCAGCATATGCTGAGATGGTGGAATATCGTGAACGTATTCTAAGTTATCCGTTGACTGAAATTAAACAACTGTATACAGATACATTTGATTTTAATAAAGAAGCACCGCTGTATATGACTTACAATAAATTTGATACGCAGAAAGAACGCGGACAAATGTTAGCGAAACTCAAAGTACTCTATGAAATGTTCGGACTCGATATGGTCGATAATGAACTTTCAGACTTCTTACCGTTAATGCTTGAATTCTTATACGCTGCACAATGGCAAAACGATGATCGTGCAGAAGGCAATATCGAATTCATTATTATGGTAATTGAAGATGGAACATTTGCGATGCTGAATCAATTAAGAGAAATGGATAGTCCGTATGCACCTTTAATTAAAGGCTTAAGAGAAACACTCAAATTATGTTTACAACCAAGTGAAGAGGTGACACCGCATGCTTAATCAATTTTTGTGGGTCATATACCCATATTTATGTATCGCTATTTTTATTCTCGGTCATATTGCCCGCTTTAGATATGACCAATTCTCTTGGACAGCAAAGTCCAGTGAATTTATTGAAAAGAAACGTTTGAAATGGGGCAGTTTATTATTCCACTTAGGGATTATCCCGGTAGCAATCGGACACTTTGTGGGTTTAGTAATCCCGCCATCATGGATCAGCGCAATGGGAGTCAGCCATGAGATGTACCATTTCGGGGCTGTATATATCGGTAGTATTTTTGGTATAATAACATTAATTGGAATGTTTTTATTAACGTCACGCCGTGTATCAGTTAAGAATATCAGACATCTTAGTTCTGCATCAGATATGGTTGTAAACTTTTTCTTGTTGATTCTTGTATTTATGGGGTGCTATGCAACGTTAGTAACAAATGCGGTTATGCCAGATTTTGATTATAGATCATCAATTTCTGTATGGTTCAGACAATTATTCACATTTGGACCAGATGCAAATTTAATGACAGATGTGCCATGGTCATTTAAACTTCATGTATTACTTGGTTTTGGTATCTTTGCGTTATGGCCATTCACAAGATTGGTTCATGTGTGGAGTGTACCATTGACTTATGCGAGCAGAAGTTACATTATTTACCGCAGAAACAAAGTCAAACATAGATAGGAGGAGACAATTTGAATAGTGTAGTTGCGACGGGTTACTTTAACTATCAAGCTGCTTTGGAAGAAATCAGAGAAGAAGAACAGTTTGATTTTGCGGCGATTGCTTTGCCTGAAGATGACTCACATAGTGCAGTCATCAAATGGAGACATGCGTCAGGCAATCTCAATAACCGCTATCAGCTGATTGTCTTGCGCCCTGGCAAGGGGTTGGCTGGTCTTGTTATCCGAACTGGCTCTAGAATGATTATCGATGATGTCAATACTGTGCTGAGTCCAAACGACAAGCTCAGTTATCCGATTGTTTTAAGTGAATCACTGACAGCAATGGTTGCCATTCCTTTATGGCATGATAATCGTGTGTATGGCGCATTGTTGCTAGGTCAACGTAATGGGCGTCCATTGCCTGAAGGCAGTGAAGAGATTCGCATTAATCACAGGTTAGGGAGTTTTAGAGATGAAATCAATTGATAACCGTGAAAAATTACAAGAATTATTGACCAAGTATTATTTAAATACCAATGAAAAAATGGTGTTTTTAAATAAGGAAGGTCAAGTGATCGCGTTGAATGAAGCGGCGGAAGAGGTCTTTTCTGAAGAAAATGACTATAGTCAAATGACGAATGCGATTTGCAGAAGATGCGAAGGTTATTCAAATGAGTTTGATATTATGTCATGTGAAAACTGTTTCTTAGAAGCGTTAGAAATCGGCAAAGGCAGCTTCCAAGTCTTTATGCGCACACGAGACAATAAAATTGAACCATACACTGCTTCATACGAAATCATCGATACAGCCAATGAAATCTATGCATTTACACTACACAATGTTTCTCCTCAGATTGAACGACAAGATAAACGTTATCAGCGTTTGATGATGCAAAAAACAATTTCAGCACAAGAAAATGAACGTAAGCGGATTTCCAGAGAATTACATGATGGTATTGTCCAAGAATTGATTAATGTAGACGTTGAATTACGTTTATTGAAGTATCAACAAGATAAAGATGAAATGGTTGATAATTCTAAGCGTATTGAAGGCATTATGTCACGTTTAATCGATGATGTCCGTAATTTATCTGTAGAGCTGCGCCCATCTTCATTAGATGACTTAGGACTAGACGCTGCTTTCCGCTCTTACTTTAAACAGTTCAAAAAGAACTATGGTGTGCATATTGCGTATCATACTGATTTTTCGGCACAACGTTTTGACAGCGAAATCGAAACGGTAGTTTATCGTGTGGTACAAGAAGCGTTATTCAATGCGCTGAAATATGCACAAGTAGACACAGTTTACGTTTCCTTACACTTAGGAGAAGCGTCCATTATCGCTGAAGTGAGCGATCACGGTACAGGATTCAATATAGGTGATAAAGCCAAAGGAACCGGCCTAGGATTATTCGGCATGAATGAACGTGCTGAATTAGTCAATGGTTCGGTTAATATTGATTCACAAGTGGGACGTGGTACAATAGTGACGTTAGAAGTTCCAATAACTGATAAACGATAGGAGACTTGATGTTGAGAATTGTTATTGCAGATGATCACGCAGTGGTGAGAACGGGCTTCTCTATGATCTTGAATTTCCAAGAAGATATGGAAGTCGTAGATACTGCTGCTGAGGGTGTTGAAGCATACCAAAAAGTGATGCAGCATCGCCCTGACGTGTTAATTATGGATTTAAGCATGCCGCCAGGGGAGTCAGGTTTGATTGCGACAAGTAAAATTATGGAAAGTTTTCCTGAAACAAAAATACTTATTTTAACGATGTATGATGATGATGAATATCTGTTCCATGTCTTAAGAAATGGCGCGAAAGGCTATATTTTAAAGAACGCACCAGATGAACAATTAATTTCAGCAGTGCGTACGGTTTATCGCGGCGACACTTATATTGACCCTAAAATGACGACATCATTGGTCAATGAATTTGTGAATAATTCTGACCAAGATGGCAAAAATACGAATGATCCGTTTCGCATTTTATCTAAACGCGAGTTAGAAGTATTGCCTTTAATTGCCAAAGGTTATGGAAATAAAGACATCGCAGAAAAATTATTTATTTCAGTGAAAACTGTAGAAGCACATAAAACACATATTATGCAGAAGTTAGAATTAAAATCTAAACCAGAATTAGTGGAGTATGCCTTAAAGAAAAAATTGCTTGATTTTTAAATAGGAATGACATTGAACTCATCAAAATAGATGAGTTCTTTTTTTAATTTAAAGTCGAACAATTTGAATAGTATGTGACTAATATGTGAAAAAATTGTGATGAAAAAAGCCTTTAACATGCTGATTTTAACTAAAATAGAGGGATTAGGGAAAAGCAGAATGTTTTAAGGGAATGCCCTTATGTTCAATAATTCACCTAAATAATACACTATTAAGTGTAAGCAGTATCTTTAACTGATGAATAAAATAACTTCGACTCAAAAAACACATCAGGGGGATACTGCTGCTCTTATTAAATATGATATGAAAATGTAATGTTAGGGTGAAAAAAATGAACAAATCTAGAGGCGGTTTACAGTTAACCATCCAAACGTTGAGTTTGGTTGCCGGCTTCATGGTATGGAGTATCATTGCACCATTGATGCCGCTGATTTCAGAAGACATTAAAATTACGAGCGGACAAGTTTCAATTGTACTTGCAATACCAGTTATTTTAGGATCTATTCTTCGTATCCCATTCGGTTATTTAACAAACGTTATTGGCGCAAAATGGGTCTTCTTCGCAAGTTTTATTATTCTATTAGTACCTATCTTTTTATTAAGTTCAGCAACATCAGTTAACATGTTAATGATTGCAGGCTTCTTCTTAGGGGTAGCAGGTGCGACTTTCTCAGTTGGGGTAACGTCATTACCTAAATATTTCCCTAAAGAAAAAGTTGGTTTAGCGAATGGTATTTACGGTATGGGTAACTTAGGGACAGCCGTATCTTCATTCTTAGCACCACCATTAGCAGGTGTTATCGGTTGGCAATCAACAGTGAGATTATACTTAATCTTAATGGCAGTATTCGCAATCATAATGTTCTTCTTAGGAGATGCTAAAGAACCTAAAGTTAAGGTTCCATTTGTAGCACAAGCGAAAGATTTATTAAAAGACTTACGTTTATATTACTTAAGCTTATGGTATTTCATTACGTTCGGTTCTTTCGTAGCATTTGGTATCTTCTTACCTAAATACTTAGTTGATCATTTTAATTTGACTTCAGTAGACGCAGGAATCAGAGCAGGGGTCTTTATCGCGATTGCGACATTACTTAGACCGCTTGGTGGTATCATCGGGGACAAAATTGATGCGGTGATGGCATTAAAAGTCGACTTTATTATTATGATTATCGGTGCTGTCTTATTAGGTATTTCTGATGGTATCTTATTATTTACAATTGGATGCTTAACAATCAGTGCATGTGCAGGTATCGGTAACGGTTTAGTATTCAAATTAGTACCGCATTACTTCCACAAAGAAGCAGGTGTCGCAAACGGTATCGTATCAATGATGGGTGGTCTTGGAGGATTCTTCCCACCATTAGTGATTACGTATGTGACAAGCTTAACAGGAACAAGCCACTTAGCTTTCATCTTCTTAGCATTATTCGGAGTGATTGCGTTTATCACGATGTGGCATTTAGGCAAGAGAAACCGTTCGCTTGCAGCTAAATAAGAACGGTATGGATGAATGAACATGTAAATATTGAAGACGTATGGACCACTAATAGATGAATGTTAGTGGTCCTTAGTCATATTAAAAAGCAGGACAAGAGAAAGGTGATAGACCTACACTTGTCCTGCTTTGAATGTTATTTAATTGCTTGAAGTTTAGTGTGTGCGGTACGTTCACGATTAATTTTACGTGTCGTCATAATCAATGCTGCAAATGCAATACTGACACTTAACATCGATGAACCGCCATAGCTGAGCAACGGTAAGGTTACACCTGTTAAAGGAATGGTACCTGAAACACCGCCGATATTAACGAAGGCTTGGATAAAGATGTAACTGCCGATACCGATACATATCAGCTTGTAGAAGTGATTTGAAGTACGGTTAGCATAGATTAAACTTTTCACCACAATGAGTCCATAGAGTCCTAATACAATCAGTACCCCGATTAAGCCTAACTCTTCAGACAAGACAGTGAAAATAAAGTCTGTATGCGGCTCTGGCAGGTACCCAAGTTTTGAAACTCCATTGCCGAGTCCTTTACCGAATAAACCGCCATTACCGATTGAAATTAAAGCACTTGTCAGCTGATACCCTTCATTATTTTCATATTTGAAAGGATTTAAGAAAACAGCAATACGTTTGATTCTGTAAATGTTCTTCGTATCAAAGAGTAATGTATAAATCAGATACATTGCTACAGGCAAGAGTGCGATACCGAAGATTTGCACTTTAATTTTATTCTTGATATCAGAATAAAGTAAAACGCATCCTATAATGACGACGGTTAACATGGTTCCGCCTAAGTCACCTTGTAAGAGTACAAGGACCAGACCAAAGCCTAATAAGAGTAACGGTGGAATTAAATGATTAATTTGATAGTCACGCTGTCTGCTTAATCGTCGATCAATGATGTATGAGAAATAAAATATAGAAGCGAGTTTTAAAAACTCGGAAGATTGGAGACTGAAAAATCCTAAGTTCAGCCAGTTTTTGGAACCGTTGATTTCTTTACCTATTAATAAGGTTAAAGCTAAAAGTCCAAAGGTAACTAACAACATGACCAATTGAACATTTGGAGATTTAAAGAAATCGATTCTGACAAAAAGAGAGAAAAAGATTATGATAAGTCCAATCACGAAATAAATAGCTTGGCGTTTCATGAAATGGTTGCTTGCGACAGGGTAGCCGCCTGTTAAAGAACCTTTTGAAGCGGGTACCATACTAGCACTATAAACCATGACAATCCCAATAAAACCAAGCAGGATAAAGGTTATGATCAAACTCAGATCCACACCTTTAGTTGCGTTACGCAACGCTCTGAGAAATTTCTTCAATTCTAGTCACCTCTACGATTGTCTGTTTTTCCTTAAACGCGATGTGAAATATAATGCATTAAATATCTATTATATAGATTTTGTTTACAACTATCCACCTTTTATAGGTAAAAGAAAATTGAATGAAACACAAATTAAAAAATAGAGTATGTACAAATAAAAAAAGAAGCCTTGAAATGACTTCAAGACTTCCAAATCAAGCATTGCTTCACACAAGCTTTATCTATTATTTTACGGTATCATAGTAACGAATGTTGTCTGAGATTTCTTTAAGGTAGAAGTTGCCTTTTGGTTCAACTGCTAACTCAGTTTCAGCATCAAATTCAAGGTTGTCGAAGCGTTTGAAGAATGATTCGTACTCTTCAACAGATAATGCTTTTCGGTTTTTCAACATTGCTTGATGTGCTTCAACATCAAGTGCGTCTTTGAAGCCGTCTGCAAGTGTAGCTGTGAAGAATTCACCTACTGAACCAGAACCATAGCTGAATAGACCGATACGGTCTCCGCTATTTAAATCATGGTTTTCAAGTAAAGAAATCAAGCTTAAATAAAGTGAACCTGTATAGATATTTCCGACATAGCGGTTATAATCCGTAGCAGATTTGTAACTGTCATTTAATCTTGCTTGTGTATCTTCTGAGGCTGTATCTGTTAAAATAGAATCAAGTGCTTTTTGACCCATCTTTGTGAATGGTACATGGAAGCATAACGCAGCAAAGTCAGACAATGATTTATGATAACGTTTCGCGTACTCGTTCCAACTTTCTTGGAAAGAATGGATATAAGCATCTTTAGATAATTTACCGTCAACAAGCGGATAAATTTCACCAGATGGTCTCCAGAAATCGTAAACGTCTTCTGTAAATGCAACTGAATCATCATGCAACTCAGCAATACGCGGGTTATGACTGATTACCATAGCGACTGCACCAGCACCTTGTGTCGGTTCACCGCCACTGTTAAGTCCGTAACGCGCAGTATCACTTGCGATAACTAATACTTTTTCATTAGGACGTGGTACTAAATAATCTTTTGCCATTTGAATCGCAGGAGTCGCTGCATAGCATGCTTCTTTCATTTCGAAACAGCGTGCAAAAGGTTGAATTCCTAGTAGATGATGAATCTGTACAGCAGACGCTTTCGCTGAATCAATTGCTGATTCAGTTGCGACAATAACCATCGTAATATCTTTCTTGTCTTGTTCTGTCAAGATAGGTTGAGCAGCGTTCGCACCCATTGTTACAATGTCTTGACTGACTGGGCTTACAGCCATTTCAGTCTGACCGATACCAATCAGAAACTTGTTTGGATCTACATTGCGTGCTTCGGCTAAATCAGCCATATCTACGTAAAAGTTCGGAATATAAAAATTAAGTTGGTCGATACCAATTGTCATAAATAACCAACATCCTTTCTTGATATGTTAAATCACTTTAAATCATATCAAAAGAGGGTACAAAAATACAATTTTAAATTAGTAGCTAGTGATAAAAAAGGAGACTAAATTATGAGCAAAATCGCAATTGTTAGTGCAAAACGTACACCAGTAGGAAAATTCAGAGGGAAATTAAGAGATTATTCTGCAGTACAACTTGGCACCATCGCTTTAGAAGCAGCAATTGATGCTATCAATCTGCCGAAAGATAAAATCGAGAATGTAATTTTTGGTAACGTATTGCAAGCAGGCAACGGTCAGAATCCAGCACGTCAAATCTTGGTGAATGCCGGATTGCCGACATCAACTCCTGGAATGACTATCAACGAAGTATGCGGTTCTGGTTTAAAAGCTGTAATCTTAGGTAAACAACTGATTCAATTAGGGGAAGCAAAAGTTGTCGCAGTTGGCGGTGTTGAAAGTATGACAAATGCACCGAAACTGGTATTACCTGGACAAGAAAAACCTGTACCAAGCTTTATGCATGACGGTTTGACAGATGCGTTTGAAAATGTACCGATGGGGATTACGGCTGAACGTATTGCGGAAAAATATGAAGTGACACGTGAACAACAAGACGCGTTTGCGGTCAATTCACATCAAAAAGCGTACGAAGCATCTCAAGCTGGTAAATACCAAGCAGAAATGATTCCATTAACAGATGCAGATGGCGAAGAAATGACAATGGACGAAGGTATCCGTGGTAACAGTAATGTAGAAAAACTTGCGACTTTAGATACTATCTTCAAAGAAGACGGTACAGTAACAGCAGGAAATGCTTCAAGTATCAATGACGGTGCATCAGCCTTAATCTTAATGGATGCAGACTATGCGCGTGAAAACGGCTATGAAATTATGGGAATTTTAGGTGATTACGCAGAAGTCGGTTGTGATCCTGAAATTATGGGTATCGCACCTTACTATGCTGTATCTAAATTATTAGAGAAAACAAATCAAACAATTGATGATATTGATTTAGTAGAAATGACAGAAGCATTTTCAGTTCAAAGTATTGCGGTTAAAGAGAATTTGAACATTCCAGATGAGAAATTGAACATCTATGGCGGCGCAGTCGCAATCGGTCATCCAATCGGTGCTTCAGGGGCACGTTTAGTGACATCATTAGTTCATGAACTGCATCAAGAAAATAAACACAACGGTATTGCAACAGCATGTATCGGCGGCGGTTTAGGTATCGCATTAGAAGTTGAAAAAGGAGAGTAAGCAACATGAAAGCATTGGGGAAAGATTTCAGACACTTATCACGTCAAGATAAATTACAGCGTTTAGAAGACAATGGTTGGATTTCACAAGAAAGTCATCAAGAATTGTTAGATATACCGCTGCTTTCTGAAGAAGTGGCTGATAGTCTGATTGAAAATGTGATTACACAAGGTGCATTGCCTGTCGGATTATTACCAGACATTATTGTAGACGGTAAACATTATGCGGTGCCGATGATGGTAGAAGAACCATCAGTCGTAGCTGCCGCAAGTTATGGTTCGAAGTTAGTCAATCAAACTGGCGGATTCAAAGTAGAATCGAGTGAACGTTTGATGATTGGACAAATTGTCTTTATGGAAGTAGAAGATCCAGCACAATTAGCTGAACAATTAATTGAGAAAGAATCACAAATTCATCAAGTCGCAGATGCAAGTTATCCATCGATTTTAAAACGTGGCGGCGGTTATCGTAAAATTGATGTCGATACCTTTGAAAAAGAACAACTGGTTTCTTTAAAAGTTTATGTTGATACGAAAGATGCGATGGGTGCTAATATGATGAATACCATCTTAGAAGGCATTTCTGGCTTCCTGAAAGGCGAATGGCCAGAAATCAATGTCCTAATGAGTATTTTGTCTAATCACGCTACAGCGTCACTTGTGCGCGTCTCAGGAGAAATTGATGTTTCAGCTTTAGCACGTGGTGAGATGAGCGGTGAAACAGTTGCGAAACGTTTGGAAGCTGCTTCAGTTTTAGCTTATGTCGATCCATACCGTGCAGTGACACATAATAAAGGTGTTATGAATGGTATTCATGCAGTAGTATTAGCAACAGGCAATGACACACGCAGTGCTGAAGCCAGCGCACACGCATATGCATGTAAAGAAGGACAGTATCGCAGTATGACAAAATGGGAGTACTTAGAAGATAAAGGTCGTTTAAGAGGAACGATTGAAATTCCGATGACACTCGCAACTGTCGGCGGCGGTACAAAAGTGGTTCCGATTGCACGTTTAGCACAAGAAATCTTGCATGTGGATTCTGCACAAGAATTAGGTGAAGTTGCAGCCGCAGTCGGCTTGGCTCAAAACTTCTCAGCGTGTCGTGCTTTAGTATCTGAAGGTATTCAAGAAGGTCATATGAGTCTGCAGTATAAATCATTGGCGATTGTCGCAGGTGCGAAAGGTAACGAAATTGAACAGGTAGCCGATGCTTTAAAACAAGCAGACACTGCGAATATGGCTGAAGCGGAAAAATTGTTAGCTGAATTACGTAGTAACTAAAAATAAATGTTATAAATCAATATGAGATGTCATTTTGATAAGAGAAGCGGGTTCTTAAAGAGGACTCGCTTTTTTGACGTAAAAAAACAGCATCCCTTAAAGGAATGCTGCGAAAAATAATTATTAATCGATTGTGATATTAGAACCCGCTATGTCTTGTTCATCTTTCTTAGGCAATACAACAGTTAAGACACCATCTTTGTAAGATGCTGAAATCTTGTCGCTGTCGATATTACTGAAAGAGAATTCACGGCTGACACTGTCAGTGCTACGTTCTCTTTGGATTACGCGACCTTCTTCATTTTCAGTACGACTTTCAATTGAGCGTTTTGCGCTGATTTTCAGTGTACCTTCATTATAAGAAAGGTTGATATTCTTTTTATCAAATCCTGGTAAATCTGCTTCAACAATATATTGGTTATCTTTTTCTTTAATATCTGTTTTTACAGCGTTTACTGTTGGGATTTGATCTATAAATTGGCGTCCGAATTCTTTGAAAATGTCAGTGGGTTTACTTTCGAAAGGCATATAAAATCGCTCCTTTTCATTGTTTAATTAAAGCTCGCTTTAGTCATTCATACCCGAATTCTTGTAAGGCAATCTTACTGAATATTCAGCGAGTTCTGACTTTAATTATATCACGTCCAGGAGCTGATAGATAATCAGAGGATTGTAGTGTTAGGCTTCAGAAAAGTTATTAACGATAAATTTCGATAGGATAGATTTAATTGTTTTCGCATCTTCCATTGAAATGTCTAAATCATTGAAAACTTCCATCGCAATATGTGAGATTTCGTGGCGAGTGTTAACACCTTCTTCAGTTAAAGAGACAAGGAGATTTCTTTCGTCTGATGGCTGTCTAAGACGTTTAACAAGCCCTTGTTTTTCTAACTTTTTAATCATAGGTGTTAATGTTCCAGAATCTAAATATAATCTTTCCCCTAAAGATTTGATGTTGATAGATTCATCGTCTTCTATAGCGAGTAGAACAATATAGCCAGTATATGTCAGCCCATATTTCTTAAGATGCGGGGTGTAACGCTTAATTATCTCTTTAGACGACACATAGAATAAAAAACATAATTGTTTATCTAAAAAGTTGTTAGGTTCATGCAATTAAATCACTCCTTATTTAAAATAACGATATTATGAACGCAATCACTTGTCAAGAATAAATTTCGTGCCTATAATTTACTATGTTTAAACTTTGTAGTATGAAAATATTCAAATAGATTCCGTTTTGTTCGAAAAATAAACATAATAGAAAAAGGAGCAAAAAATATAATGGAAAAACAATGGTTTGATGATGTGCTGAGAGCACGTAAATCAGTAAAGGTTTATGACCCGAATGTGAAGATTTCACATGAAGAAATGGATGAAATGTTAGGGAAAGCAGCACTAGCACCTTCTTCAATTAATATGCAGCCATGGCGAGTTGTTGTAGTAGATAGTGAAGAAGGTAAAGAGAAAATCCGTCCTGCTATGCAATTCAATACAAGACAAAACGATACATCTGCAGCGATGGTTGTTATTTTTGGTGATTTACGCAACTACGAGTATGGTGAACAAATCTATCAAGGTAACGTTGATAAAGGCTATATGCCTCAAGAAACTAAAGATGACTTATTATCTAAGTTTCTACCATTTTATAAAGGGTTAAGCTTGCCGCAAATGACATCTATCGTAAATATCGACTGCAGCTTGTTTGCGATGCAGTTCATGCTTGTCGCTAAAGCGCATGGCTATGATACTAATCCAATCGGCGGTTTCGATAGAGAAAATATTGCTTCTATTTTAGGTTTAGATCCTGAACGCTATGTTCCAGTAATGGTGGTTGCTGTAGGTAAGGCAGATCAAGCAGCACATCATACGTATCGTTTAGATGTAGATGCTTTCAGACGTTATTTCTAATGTAATCATCGACAAATTTGTTACAATATAATTAAACGTGTGACAAGTAAGGGAAACTTCATTCATAATTATATAGATAATATATTTTTATATGGATGAAGTTTAAAGGCTAAAGGAGTCTGGCTATGAGTAAAAAAGTTTTTCATTTGATTTTAATTATTATCGGTTCCTTAATTATCGCAACAGTATTCTTCTTTGGTTTGAAAACCTATCAAGGTAAGCAAAATTTAAAATTGGTGGATCAGTATATTGCTGAACATCAATTACAAGATGATATCAAATCAGAAAAGAAAAAATTCAATGCGAAAGACGGCGTTTATTATAAAGAGGTTGTCTTTAAAGATGAACCGCAATTAACGTATGTGATTCAACCGATGGGGACTTCAAAGGGATTATTCGCACAAGCATTTGATACGCAAACAAGAAAGCATATCAAAAAAGCTAAACATAATTTCTTTGATGACAATTATAAGCTTAAATAACCGATTAAGTATGTTAGAATAAATGTGATTAAGACATTAAACACAATGAATAGTGTTTAGTGTCTTATTTGCGTTACAAGGATAGTTGTGTGAGTATGAAAACTCTATCACAACTTATCAAAAATTGATTATTATCATCAAAAATGGATATAACACCTTTAGTATCAGCATAGAGAAAAAACATGATAGGAGGGACGGCATGACACACAGAAATCAAAAACGTTGGCCGGGCTTTGTACTCGTGATTATTGGCTCTATCTTCTGGGGCGTCGGCGGTACAGTATCACAATGGTTGTTTGAAAATAAACAATTACCGGTCACGTGGTTCGTGGGTGTTCGTTTATTAGTATCTGGATTACTTTTAGTTATAATGTCATTCTTTTTAGAAGGTAAGAAGACAATCACCATTTGGGCAGATAAAAAAGATACGCTCAAATTATTTATTTACTCACTCATTGGTATGTTAGGTGTGCAATACTGCTTTATGGCGACCATTCATTATGGTAACGCAGCAGTAGCGACGTTGCTCCAATATTTAGGTCCTGTCATTATTATCTTGTATTTAGTTGCAGCTAAAGTCATCCGTTTCAGATGGAAAGAAGGTATCGCAGTCACATTGGCACTGAGTGGTACATTCTTTCTATTAACGAATGGTTCGCTTGCAACATTATCTGTTCCGATGCCAGCAATTATTTGGGGTGTAATGTCAGCTTTTGCGATGGCCTTCTATACCATCTTCCCCGTACAATTGCTTGCTAAGTGGGGAACGGTCAATGTTGTAGGTTGGGCGATGTTAATCGCAGGTATATTCTTAAACTTCTTACATCCGATTTGGAAAGTTGATACATCAAATTGGGATGTAAAAGTCATTGTGTATTTATTCATTTCAGTGATTATTGGTACGATGTTTGCATTCTGGCTATTTATTTCCAGTTTGAAATTCTTATTCCCGCAAGAAGCCAGTGTACTTGGTACGATCGAACCGTTAACAGCGATTTTATTATCTGTTGTATGGTTAGGCGTATCATTCGGTGCTTGGCAAGTTATGGGTGTCGCATTAATCGTATTAATGGTAATCTTCTTAGCAGTCGTCAAAGACTAGCGGTATAATTAGGATAGAAAGATAATTGCTTCAAAATATGTTATTTTACACTGTTATTTAATATAATTTTAAACATTTAGTGTAAAATCATCTTGAAGTTTTAAATTTTTCTATCCTAATTATTTATTTTCTGATATAATTAAACAATGTCAGAAAAAGGGGAGATGCATCAATGGCTATATTTAAGAGAAAAATAAGTTTACCAGTGCAGGTTATGATCGCGCTTGTTCTTGGTGTTGTTGTAGGACTATTGCTTTATGGACAAAAAGACATCGCGAATTATATACAACCGCTTGGTGATATATTTTTAAACTTAATTAAAATGATTGTTATTCCAGTCGTTTTCTGTTCGCTTGCCTTATCTATTTCAGGTGTAGGTGAATCTAAAACAGTTGGACGTTATGGACTTAAAACAATTATTTACTTTGAAGTGATTACAACTATCGCAATTGCATTAGGTGTTTTGTTCGCGAATATCTTTAAACCGGGGACGGGACTAGATCCGAACAAATTACCAAAAGGTGATATTATTAAATATGAATCATCAGCACATGCAGCTGAACATTCTACATATGGCAATCATTTTATTGATACCATTGTTAATATCATTCCGACGAACTTTTTCGAAGCATTAGCTAAAGGCGAATTGCTTCCGATTATCTTCTTCGCTGTATTCTTTGGATTAGGAATTGCAGCTATCGGAGAAAAAGGAGAGCCTGTTAAAGCTTTCTTAAGCGGAGTGTTAGAAGCGACATTCTGGATGATCAATAAAATCTTGAAACTCGCGCCTCTAGGCGTATTCGCATTTATTTGTGTAACAATTATGACATTTGGTGCTTCAGCATTGGTTCCACTATTGAAATTAGTGGCTGTTGTTATCGGCGCAATGGTCTTCTTTGTAGTAGTAGTATTGGGCATTGTAGCTAAATTATGCGGCATCAGTGTATTTGATATTATAAAAGTATTGAAAAGTGAAATTTTATTGGCATTCTCAACTTCAAGTTCAGAAGCAGTATTGCCAGTTATGATGAAAAAAATGGAAAACTTCGGTTCTCCGAGAGACGTGACATCATTTGTAATTCCAATCGGCTACACATTCAACTTAGATGGTTCAGCACTGTATCAATCAATCGCCGCATTGTTCGTTGCACAAATGTATGGTATTCACTTAAGTTTAGGTGAACAACTTGTATTAATCTTTACATTGATGATTACATCAAAAGGTATGGCAGCGGTGCCGGGAACTTCAATCGTTGTACTTTTAACAACATTAGGTTCTATGGGCTTACCAGCAGCCGGTCTTGCATTAATCATCGGTGTGGACCGTATTCTAGATATGGTTCGTACATGCGTTAACGTAGTCGGTAACGCATTATCAACAGTCGTTATTGCGAAATGGGAAAATGTCTTCGATAAACAAAAATCTGAAGACTACTTAAAATCTATTTAAGCAATACACACGTATAGAGAGGTTGTTAAAACCTGACTCTAAATTTAAATTTTCTGACATAATATTTATAAAACTATTAAAAAAAACACCGGCGTAAAAACGTCGGTGTTTTCGTATGCTTAATGATGCATATCATGAATCTTCATCATTAAACCATGTGGAATATCATCATGTTCTACCACTTTTTTCTTACTGAACTCATCAGTACCTACTTTTTTAACAAGTACCACAAAGTCGCCTTTTTTAGGCTTAAATTGATCGTCAGAATCAACTTTAACATTCTTCTCAATGTGATTATCTTTTTCACTGATCATTTTTTCAACCGTTTGATTATCTTTCATAATCCCGTAATATGTTTCTTTTTCGCCAGAAGCAAAGATCATAATAACTAATACGATACATGCGATTGTTAAAAGCGCAATCAGTGATATACCTAATGTTTTGCCATTCTTTTTCATATGTGTGAAACTCCTTTCTTTATCTGTTAATAGATATACCGAAAAATGATAAAAAAAGCAATGAATAACAACATGGTTATATTTGTTATAATGAAGTGTAACTTAGTCAAAAGGAGAGAGCACGATGCATATTATTGTTTATTGCGGTGCAAGCACAGGACAAAATCCAGTGTATTTAAAAGCAGCAGAAGCGTTAGGTACATGGATGGCACAACACAATTATGGCTTAGTCTATGGCGGCGGCAATGTCGGTTTGATGGGACATCTCGCAGATACGGTTAAACAACATCAAGGCCATGTGGTAGGTGTCATGCCGAAATTCTTAGAGGAAAAAGAAATTGCACATCAAGGTTTAGATGAATTGATAATTGTTGATACCATGGCTGAGCGTAAAGCAGCTATGTTAGATAAAGGGGATGCTTGTTTAGCTTTACCTGGGGGACCAGGAACGTTAGAAGAAATTACGGAAATGGTTTCTTGGGCAAGAATCGGTCAAAATGCTAATCCATGTATCTTTTGGAACGTGAATGGTTATTATGACAAAATCGAAGCGTTTTATGACCAAATGGTTGAGGAAGGTTTTTTAAGTCAGGCAGACAGAGATTTGATTTTATTCACAAATGATTTTGAAACATTAGCAGCCTTTTTGAGAGACTATCAGCCACCGCATATACGTCAATATAAATAAAATAGACATCATGTATCAAAATAATGATTACTTTGATACATGATGTCTATCTTTTAGTTTGAAACTAGGTCAGATTTTGCCTTTGCGCCATAAAAGTAAAAAGACAATCGCAACGATAATCATAGAGATACCGAGTGTCGCAATCCAAGAAGTCGGGCTATGATCGTTAAGCGGAAGCGGTACGTTCATACCGAAGAAACTGAATACTAAAGTCGGTAACGTCAAGAAGACTGTAAAGAGTGTTAAAGTCTTCATGATATTGTTCATATCATTTGAAAGCAGAGATTCATATGAAGTCGTGATACTTTCTAAGATACGTGTATGCAACTCTGTTGTTTCAATGGCTTGGTTTGTTTCGACAAATAAATCTTCAATCAAGTCTTCATCTTCTTCGAAACGTTTAATCGGAGGCAGTTTGAAAAGTTTATTGAAGACATCTTCATTACCTTTCAATGCAGCTAAGAAATAAACCAAACTCTTTTCAACTTCCATCAAGTTATAAAGTTGTTTGTTCGTTACTTTTTTCTTCAATTCACGTTCGATGCGTAATCTTGATTTATTCAATAAACGCAAATTACGGTTGTAGTGGTTTGAAATGGTTAATAAGATATTCAACGCAAATTGACTGCGATAATGCAGATTTTGACTAGATTTCGCAAAGTGATCTAAGAAATCAACTTCATGATCGCAAATCGTCATAATGCGTCTGTGTCCAATAATAATACCCAGTGGAATTGTCATAAACGAAATAATTTTATTGTTCGTATTATTGACGATTGGAAAGTCGATGATGATTAAAGAATAACCTGTTTCGTCATCAAATTCGACACGTGCGCTTTCATCCGCATCCAAGGGGTCTTTTAAGAAGTCTTCTGGAATATTAAAGCGCTCAATCAAAGATTCTACTTCTTCTCTCGAGGGCTCGGTAATATTAATCCATAAAGCTTCCTCTAAGGAAGTGGTATGAATATCTTGATGAACATTATGTTTATAAGCTGTAATCATTCTGAAGCTTCCTTTCTGTGTGTAAATCAAACATGCAAGGTTTAACATCTATCGTTTAAGTTAAAACTATAGAGAACGCTTTGCTCGATTTATTTGATATGTGCTTAATTATAGTACCATAATTTAATGATTTGTGTAGTCTAAATAAGGAGAGATGCGACACATGGCAACGACAATCCAATACTTATTACGTATGATTACAAATGAAATGAAAGTAAAAGCTGACCAATTGTTAGGTGTATACGATATTACGTTAGAACAAGCGCAAACGTTACGTTATATTTTTGAAAGTGACACAGGCGTCATTCCGCAAAATGATTTAATTCATATTTTTAATCGTAAAGGCCCAACAGTGAGCAGCGCGTTGAGAAGTTTAGAAAATAAAAACTTAATAGAACGTATCAGTGATAAAAATGATACACGTAAAAAAGATGTCGTCTTAACTGCAGTCGCAAAAAAAGATGTCAGAGAAATTATTGAAATCTTAGATGAAGTGGAATCTACTTTATTTTTAGACATTCCAAAAGCTGACCAAGCGGCATTAAAAGAGATATTATTTAAAATGAAAGATAATCTAAATACCTTAAATGAAGAAGATAAAGAATTCTAGTTGTGTATAATTCGTGAATAATAACGCGATACTTTCTGAAAGCGTTGCTGTCAGTTATAATAATGAGTGATGCAAAAAGGAGGGTTTTTAGGTATGCGTAGAATTCTGTATACATTTTTAACTTATACAATTATAGGCTTATTATCAGGTGTTTATTATCGTGAATTGACAAAAGCCTTTGAGTTTACAGGCAAAACACAACTTGCGATTGTGCATACACACATACTAATGCTTGGTATGTTTATGTTCCTAATCTTATTAGTCTTTGAAAAACTGTTCTCAATCAGTAAATACTACTTATTTAACTGGTTCTATTATGTTTATAATATCGGCTTGATTGTGACAGTCGCACTACAAGGCATTAAAGGGACAATGCAAGTGACTGGCGCAAGTGTTTCACCAGGTATTGCTGGAATTGCAGGACTAGGTCACATGACGTTATCAGCCGGCTTTATTATCTTGTTCTTCCTATTGAAAAAAGCAATTTTAACACATCCGATTGAAGGACAAACCAACCAAAATAAAAAACTTTAATCTTTATTTTTAAAAGAGATACGACTATTTGTGTTGTGTCTCTTTTTTTAATAGCTAAAGTTTTCCTCATACAACTAAATCATGTAAAATATAAGTGAGAACAATTTTCAATTAATGATTATGCAGCACAGAGAAAAACTAGGAGGCAAGCATAACTATGAAAGATTTAACTATTATCGGCGGAGGACCTGCCGGTTTATACGCAAGTTTTTATGCAGGTATGCGCGGCATGAGTGTGCGTTTAATAGATGTACAACAAGAGTTAGGTGGCAAGATGTGTTTATATCCTGAAAAAATCATTTGGGATATCGGTGGTGTCGCACCGAAACCTTGTTTTGAAATTACGAAAGATATTATTGATCAAGGCCTGCATTTCAATCCAGAAGTACGCTTACAAGAGCGTGTGATGGATATTCATAAAGTTGCAGAACGTCATTTTGAAGTGACAACAGATCAAGGCAATGTATATGAATCTAAAGCAGTCATTATTGCTATTGGTGGAGGAATTATCCATCCGAAACCCTTAGATATTAAAGATGCGAGTCGTTATCAAATCTCAAACTTGCATTATGTCGTACAAAAATTATCACGCTTTAGAAATAAACGTGTATTAATTTCCGGCTCTGGCAATTCTGCGATAGATTGGGCGTGTGAAATAGCGCCTTATGCAGAAAGTGTACATTTGATATATCGTAAGGATCAGTTAAAAGGCTTTGAAGCGATGCAAGATAAGCTCGCAACATTTGGTGTGATTCAACATCCAAATAGTCAAATCACTGCGTTGATCGGGGATGAAGCACAAGAGAATATTGCTTCAGTAGTCATTGAAAATAGTGCGACAGGAGAAGCGGAAACTTTAGAAGTCGATGATGTCATTATCAGTCATGGCTTTGATATTGAAAATCCATTGTTAGAAGATGCTTCAACTAAACTAGAAATGATGAATGATTATCAAATTAAAGGACAAGGTAACGCACAAACGAGTGAAGCGGGTATTTTCGCTTGTGGTGATATTATCCATCATGATGCCAAAGCACACTTAATTGCGAGTGCCTTTAGTGATGCAGGGAACGCCGCAAACCTCGCAAAACAATATATTGAACCTGAGGCAGCGAAAGAAGGCTATGTCTCAAGTCATAATGAGGCATTTAAAGAAGAAAACAAAGAAATTATTAAACAATATAATGAATCATAACAGTAGAAAAGGGATGTCTTCTCGAACGTGAGAGGACATCCCTTTAAATGTTTATATCTATTTATTTAAATCTGGTGTTGTAGCTGAAGTGCGTTCACGTAATTCTGCTTCAATTTCTTCTAAGCTGCGTCCGCGAGTTTCTGGTAAGTATTTTGCTACGAAGAATAAAGCAAACACACCAATTACTGCGAAGATTAAGAAGACACCATGTGTTGGTAAGACATCAGTTAACATTGGGAAGAATTGTGCGACTGCTAAACTTCCAATTGAAAGTGTTAAAGCAGCGATTCCTGTTGCGGCACCACGTGCACGCATTGGGAATAATTCCGGCAACATTACCCAAAGTACAGGGCCCCAAGAGAAGCCGAAGAAAATAATAAAGATTGTAAGACAAACAATGCTGATCCAAGCTGCTGATTGGATACCCATGATCCAAATCAGTAATGCCATAATGACTAATGATGCGACCATACCGATATTACCGATAATTAATAATTTCTTACGGTCTACTTTATCAATAATCATAATCGCTACAATTGTCACAAGTACGTTGACTGTACCGATACCGACTGAACCTAAGATAGAAGCAGAGTCACCTAAACCTGCTTTAACAAAAATAGTCGGTGCGTAGTAAATAATTGCGTTAATACCAATGATTTGTTGGAACAATGCGAAGACACAACCGATGATAATCGTTGGACGTAACCATGGTGAGTTTAATACTTTCCATGTACTTTCTGAAATCGCATTGATTTCTTTCATTTCTGAGATTTCATGATCAATCTCATTTTTAGGGAACGTTAAAGCCATTACTTTACGTGCCGCATTTTCACCGCGATGTTCAAGCAGCCATCTTGGACTTTCTGGCATAAAGATAACACCGACTAATAAGATGACAGAAGGGACAACCGCAAGCCCTAACATCCATCTCCAGCCTTCGACACCTGCGAAAGCGTAACTTGTTAAGTATGATGCTAAAATACCGATTGTAATCATTAATTGGTTTAATGAACTTAAAGAACCACGTGATTCTGTCGGTGCCATTTCGGATAGATAAACTGGCACAATAGCTGTTGAACCGCCGACTGCTAAACCAATTACTAAACGACCGATGACTAACATAGTTAAGTTAGGCGCAAGTGCTAGAGCTAATGCACCTACTATGTAAATAATTGCGATAATAAAGACGACGCGACGTCGACCTAATTTATCTGATGAAGGTCCACTTAAACCTGAACCGAAGATTGCGCCAATCAACATTGATGAAACGACAAGTCCTTGTGTGGTACCGTTTAGCGGGATTTCATCTGGAATATAAAGCAGGGCACCTGAAATAATACCCATATCATAGCCATATAGTAATCCGCCTAGTGCACCAATGAAAAAGATGAGGTTTTTGTTAAACGTTTTACTCATTATGAGTCCTCCTGGTTATTTTTATCGTAAATTCAGTATACGCTTTCATAAAATTAAAGTAAATATCAATATATTTCCATTAGTACAATAAAGCAAAATAGAATTAAATGTAATTACCATTTTAGTAAAAAAAGACAACTCCAAAATAAGAGTTGTCTGATTGAGTATTTAAATTATTTTTCGTTAATCTTCACGAGATAACGACCAGCACTATGATTATTTAATAAATTATCCATTGCTTCTGGCACGTCATTGAAATCAATGACGTGTTTAATAGAGTGCAGTGCTTCTGGTTTTAAGTCAGTAGCTAATCTGCGCCAAATTTGTTTGCGGACTTTCATAGGTGTTTCTGCTGAATCCACACCTAAAATACTGTTACCACGTAAAATGAATGGTAAGACTGTCGTCTCAAATGCCAGTCCTGCTGTATTGCCGATTAACGCAATACTGCCTCTATTTTGCAGGCGTTTTACAATGTCACCGACATGTTTGCCGCCGACAGGATCAATCACTGCTTGCCATTCTCTTTTGTTTAATGGTTTGTCTGAGGTATCTTCGACACGTGGGACCACATCTGTTGCGCCAATAGATTTTAAGTAATCTGCATTTTGTTTATTGCCTGTGCTTGCGATGACTTTATAACCGATATTACTTAGCATCATGACAGCTAAACTGCCGACACCGCCACTGGCGCCACGTACCAGTACAGGTGAACCTTCTACTGTTAAGCCATTGTCTTCTAATTTTTGGATGGCTAACGCTGCAGTATAGCCCGCAGTACCGTAAATCATGGCTTCTTCTAATGTTAAGTCTTTAGGAAGCGGTACAATCCATTCTTCTTTGACACGTGCGTATTCACTAAGTCCTCCATGATGAGATACACCTAGATCATAGCTTGTCACAATAACTTGATCGCCTTCTTTATAAGTAGAAGTCTCAGACTCTACAACTGTACCTGCTAAATCTATACCTGGAATAATCGGATAGTTTTTAACGACTCCCGCACCTTTTTTAGCTGCTAGCGCATCTTTATAGTTGATGCTGGAGTAAGCAACTTTGATTAATACATTTCCTTCATCTATTGTATCCATGGGTAAATCTTTAAGTTCAGTATGGATTTCTTTGCCTTCTTTTTCTGCATAATATGCTTTAAATGTCTCAGGCATCTTTATCAACCCTTTCAAATAAATAAACTAAAGCGATAGTATCACGAAGTAGCCAGAACAACAAACAGGTTGCTGTAGCTAAATGATAAATATCTGTCATAATAATATTTTCTTAAAAGAATTTTTACAATTTTGATGTTTATAGAATATAATGGAAGTGTATAAGTTAAGAGATAATACATTTAAAAGATTGAAAGCCACTCAAGGAGGAGAACAGAATGAAAAAGTTATTTGCCAGCGTTTTAACGCTATCTTTAGTGCTAGCAGCTTGTGGAAATGATGACAGCAAGAAAGAGGAAGACAACAAAGACAAAGATCAAACAACACAAGAAAGCAAATCTAATCAAGACAAAGAAAAGAACAAAGACAACGAAAGCAGCAAAGATAAAGACAGCAATAAAGAAAAAGAAAACAATGAACAAGCAAATGATGAACAAAACAATGACAAAGCGCAACAAGACGAGTCACAATCAACAGATGCGCAAAACAATGACAGCAATCAAAATGCGACTTCTGAACAATCAAATAACAATCAACAAGCTTCTCAAACATCAGGTGCCAATGATGATCAAAATAGCAACAATAACCAACAAGCAACACAGCAAACATCAAATCAAACAAATGCTAACCAAGCATCAAACCAAGGTACAAATCAAACAGGTTATGTAGCACCTTATCAAGGTCAAAATACAGCACCTGCAGCACGTACAATTGGTAAAGCACCAGTAGATCAATCTACTTTAAAAGTATTGCCGAACTTCCCGCAATCACTACAAACTGCACAAAATGAAATCAACAACTTAAATGGTCAATCTAACCCTTACAATGACTTTGGCGTACAAGATAATGGTGACGGCAGCTATTCTTATGTGTTCAGTTTCGCAAATCAAGCACAACCTGGCACATATGCATTAGTTAGAGTCGACCAACAAGGTAAAGCAGCAATTTTAGATCCAGCGTATCAAGCAGGTCAATAATATAGTATTTAGTTTTAAGTTCAAATAATTAGAACATAAGATAATCATGCAAAAGGCTCAGCACAAAATATGCTGAGCCTTTTTAATATTATTTTTAGTTTTTACGTCTTTTTTGACGTTTAGGTAAATGTTGCACAATCAAGCTTGCGATAGTTTCAAATGAATGATTATCTCGATTAATGTATGCACTTGCAATATAAGGAATTTCTTGGTTTGTGAGTGCTTTGGTTAATGATTCAGCATCTTGATATGTGACTTTATCAAAGTCTTGCCAAACTTCTAGGTATAAACCGCGTTCTGCTTGATAGTGTTCAAGGTTTGGAGTATAAAGCGCAACGGTTTTATCAATAGTTAATGCATCAAAGACAACTGACGAATAGTCACTGACTAATACATCACAAGCAAGTAATAAATCTTGTGTCTCAATTTGAGCAGCAGGTTGAATGACTGCTTGCGGTAATTGTGTTTCAGCTTCTTTACTTTCGATATGCCCACGATAAATCACATTATAATGATCAAGCAATGACTCAGAAAGTGGTAACATATCGTTTGGTTGTGGATCTGTTTTCCATGTCGGCAAGTAAAGTAACGTCGGTTTGTTAGGGTCTAATTTAAGTTGTTGTTTCATATATTGAACATAAGTTTGTTCTTTATATTTATCTAATAAATATCGGACACGTGGGTAACCGCATGCGACAACTTCTGTATATTGCATAGGGAAGGCTGTTTTAAACAAATCAGCTGCATGAGAACTATCGCATATAAAGTAATTTTGATGTAGCCACTTGTTGTATTTTCGTGCACGATAATTATAAATTTCTTTATTTTGATAAGGTTCTGAGCTGTCTAAGAATAACTGTTTTAAAGGCGTGCCATGCCACAATTGAATGATTGTACCGTTCGGTTTGATGTGATCGGGTATATAACTTTCAGCGACGACAACTTCCGCGTTTTCAATTAGTTCTTGTGCTTCTTCATGTTCTGGTGATACAAAGTGTGGGCCTGTGGCATCATTTGTGATAAAGAAAGCAGGATATTTAGAGTAATGCTTAGCAAAATAATTAAATAAATAGCGAGAGTTGCCTCTAAAGCCATAATCAAATCCTAAGAAAACGACAGCACCGTTTAATTCCACTGCTTGTTTTTCATAAATATTGCTCATGCTTTGATGCTTTTCAATACTGCGACTGAGTACTGAACGTGTTATAAAGTGCGGCAACATAAAATGTGTCTTCCAAAGTAGTGAATCGACAAATCGTTCAGGCTCAGGTAAAGCTAAATTGCGGAACTTAAACGGTGGTTTTTGATGATGTAAGTAAGCTAATTTATTTAAATTAAATTGTGTAATTGCGTTATATTCATGTTGTTTAATACTTTGATAGAATGTTTGGGAAGTACGGATTGTATGTTTAAAATCAAAGATTACGTGACCATTTGTTTCTACGTTTTGATTTAATAACAGGCCAATTGCTAAATCAAAAGCCGTTTCACAGTGTACTTCATCTATAACGTCTAATACTTGCTGAATACTGAAAATAAGATTAGGAAAGTGATTAATATTATTCATCCAAGTATTAAAGTTGATTGTCTGATCTCCAAAATAGCGACAATCATTTTGATAGTACTGATCGATGGTGTAGTCAACAACGATTGAGTTTTGTGTTTCATGGTGTTTCAATGCTTCTAATTGATCAGGATAAATATCTATATTTAAATCAGAAGGAATAAAATGCGTGTAACCTTTAGCTAAGGCTTCTTGAAGGTTAATGCGCATTTTTTCATTTGATTGATATTCTGTTGTTAATATTTTCATATTATGACCTCAGTTTGATTATATTAAACTATATTTTAACATTTTGACTGCAAACTGTGAATGACAAGACGTATACGTTATTAATTAAACTGTACTATTATAATTTAAATTTTGACTAATACAGATGATTCATAACATTTTGTGATGTAAGCGAATACATTGGTATGTAAGGGTTTCCAAGTAGAAAACAGTTTGAAAAAATTATG
This sequence comes from Staphylococcus sp. CWZ226, assembly GCF_018986355.1. Classification (NCBI taxonomy): domain Bacteria; kingdom Bacillati; phylum Bacillota; class Bacilli; order Caryophanales; family Staphylococcaceae; genus Staphylococcus; species Staphylococcus sp. CWZ226. The sequence continues at coordinate 118,481 of NZ_JAHMSB010000002.1, forward strand.
AAAAACTAATTGAACAGCTCCATAAATCGTGTTATATTATATGTGAAATAAATCACAAGACTAAATTTGATTTTGCAAATAAATATAAACACAAAATAAACTACAGAAAGAAGCGACAGAAATGTTAGTATCTTCATTTGATCCATTCCACAATTTACTTATTTCAAGTCTCGTAGCAGGTGTGCCAATTATCTTATTCTTGCTATGTTTGACAATCTTCAAAATGAAAGGAATTTATGCTGCATTAACAACATTAATCATCACAATGGTTGTTGCAGTATTTATCTTTAAACTTCCTGGAACGATGGCCACTGGGGCGGTTATCGAGGGATTCTTCCAAGGTTGGTTCCCAATTGGTTATATCGTTATTATGGCAGTTTGGCTTTATAAACTCTCAACAAAAACTGGTCAGTTCAGTATGATTCAAGATAGTATCGCTACAATCTCTCAAGACCAACGTGTGCAATTATTGTTAATCGGTTTTTGTTTTAACGCGTTCTTAGAAGGGGTTGCAGGTTTCGGTGTACCGATTGCAATCTGTGCGATTTTATTAATTTATCTTGGTTTTAAACCATTACAAGCAGCGATGTTATGTTTGGTCGCTAACTCAGCAGCAGGAGCATTCGGGGCTATTGGTTTACCTGTTGCCGTTATTGATACTTTGAATTTACATGGCGGTATTACTGCACATGAAGTTTCAACTTATTCAACATTAACTTTAGTATTCATCAACTTCTTTGTTCCGTTTTTAATTGTCTTTATCATTGATGGTTTCAAAGGTATTAAAGAAACACTACCATTTATCTTAACGGTTTCAGTGGTATATGCTGGTTTCCAAGGTGTGTTAACATTCTTCCAAGGTCCAGAGTTAGCAGACGTGTTACCACCTTTAGCAGCAATGGGTGCTTTAGCTATTATGAGTCGTAAAATGCAGCCGAAACATATCTTCCGTATTGATGAAAATGTGAAACCACCGGTTACACAAAAATTAAACTTTAAACAAATTATGTATGCATGGAGTCCATTCTACATTTTGACAATCTTAATTATGTTTTGGAGTATGCCATTCTTTAAAGGCTTATTCTTACCGGGCAAACCATTAAGTTTTTTAGCAGCTAAATTTACAGTGCCAGGTACTTATAGTGAAGTGACTAAAAAAGCTATTGTGTTGAACTTGAATATCTTAGGTTATACAGGTACAGCAATTTTATTAACAATTATTATTACTGTATTGTTATCTAAAACAACTGGTTTTAAAGATGCATTTAGTTTATTAGGTGAAACATTTAAAGAATTATGGATTTCAGTTGTCACAATCTGTTTTATCTTAGCTGTTTCAAAATTAACAACTTATGGCGGTTTAAGTGCTGCAATGGGACAAGGTATTTCTAAAGCAGGCGGTATCTTCCCATTATTCTCACCAGTATTAGGTTGGATCGGTGTATTCATGACAGGTTCAGTAGTTAACAACAACTCATTGTTCACACCAATTCAAGCTTCAGTTGCTAGTCAAATTGGCGTTAGCGGCGGCTTATTAGTTGCAGCAAATACAGTAGGTGGGGTAGCAGCAAAAATTATTTCTCCACAATCTATTGCGATTGCGACAGCAGCCGTTAAACAAGTAGGTAAAGAGTCTGAACTCTTAAAAATGTCATTACGTTACAGTGTAGGCATGTTAATCTTCATCTGTATCTGGACATTAATCTTATCTTTAATTTTGTAATAGGTAACAAGGAAAATAAAAGAAGCGGAGTCGAAATTATTTCGGCTCCGCTTCTATATTTATCACAATAACTAATTATTCAGATGTTTCTAATGCTTTCGCAAAATCTTGATAGACACTATCTGCTGAATAAGTTTCAACAGTCGCAAAAGCATTTTCGATAATCTTTCCTTGTTCAGAAGGTGGTGCAGACATTACATTTAAAATGTGTTCTGAAAGGGAAGATATATTTTGATATTCAGCCAGGAATCCATTTTGGTTAGATTGAATTAAAGTTTCAGGTCCTGTATTCCCTTTAAAGCTGATTACGATGCTGCCTTGATTCATGGCTTCTAAAATGACTAAACCAAACCCTTCATTACGAGATGGTACTACTGTAATCATACTTTCTGCCAAACGTAATGGCAGATGCAATGTAGCAGGATGCAACTGTACAATATCTTTTAATTGATGTTGTGAAATGAATTCTTCGAGGTCATGTTTTTGTTGACCATCACCATAGATATGTACAGTGAAATTCATTTCACGTAAACTGTCTTGAATCATTTCTACACTGCGTAATAAAAGATCGAAACCTTTTTCATATTCTAATCTCCCAGCCGCAATAATTTGCGGTTTCTTTGGAATTTCAATACGAGGTTCATTCATCATATTTGGAACGACATAGACAGGGGTGTCAATGATTGATTTGAATGCTTTGCGATCAGCATCCGTTAAGACTGTAATACGATTTAAGCGTTCATAAGCAGATTTAATTTCTTGTTGATAACTCTTAGTGTAAGCTTCCCAGTTCATATGTTCCATGCCGACAGTTAGGACGTGGTCAGGTGCATAATCTGCAAGCAGCAAATTATAGCTGGCACGTGTACCGACTAACACATCTGTTTCTACATGTTGAATCGCATGAACGATTTTCTTTTCAACATGACTTGAAAATTGCGATAAGCCAGGTTCATTTTGAGTGATCAGTTGCGGCTTGAGGAATGGTGTCCATTTACGTAGACGATTCATCAAGATATCTACTAAGTTATGAGGTTTTAAATTATAATCGACCAATGCTTTGACTTCTATATCTTGATGCAGTTTGAAATAAGGTGCTTTACTTCCTTTGAAAACTGATATAATTTCCACTTTATGACCTTTCACTGCCAACACATTTGCGAGTTGTGTTACGGCCTTGACAGTACCGCCCATTGAATAAATGTTGTGCATTAAAAAAGTGATAGATTTCACGTGGTGTCACCCCTCCTGTATATTTCTGTTTAATTATAGCATAATTCAAACTATGCAATACAAAGGTACATGCTTTGCAATATATTTTTAACCTGCACTTAAAACAAAATGAATCGTATTTTCGTGTTTAAGCACCTTCCCCCTTTTGTCTTAATCTGTTTATGTATATAATAAAGGAATAGAACGAAATCATTTAGCAACAATATCCAGGCATGACTTAGGTGTGTTATTTTTTTAAGTGTTTAATTAAGCGCTTTCTCAAGAGAGGGTTGAGAGAAGAGAACGACATACTTAAGAAGGTGTCATCTTCATTATGAAAAAGGGGGCTGTATTTGTTATGAGTTCACAACATAGCAAAACAGATGTCATCTTAATTGGTGGCGGAATCATGAGTGCGACATTGGGTACATTACTAAAGAAAGTTGCACCAGAAAAAGAAATTAAAGTATTTGAGAAGTTGGACGCATCTGCACAAGAAAGTTCAAATGCATGGAATAATGCAGGAACAGGGCATTCTGCACTATGCGAAATGAACTATACGAAAGAAATGCCTGACGGTTCTTTGGATATTTCTAAAGCCTTAAAAATTAATGAACAGTTCCAAGTTTCTAAAGAATTCTGGTCTTATTTAGTAAAACACGGTAATTTGACACAGCCAGAAGCATTCATTCATACGGTACCGCATATGAGTTTCTGTATCGGTGTGCGTAATGTAGATTTCTTAAGACGTCGTGTCAAAGCATTGAAAGAAAATGCATTATTTAATGAAATGACAATGACAGAAGATAAAAACCAAATTGAAAAATGGTTGCCTTTAATGATGGAAGGCAGAAATAACAATATTCCAGTTGCAGTCAGCCGTGATGAGACAGGTACAGATGTTAACTTTGGTGCTTTAACACAAAAACTATTTGACTTCTTACAACAAAACCAAGTCGATGTAGAGTATGAGCATCAAGTTACAGACTTAAAACAACGTAAAGATGGTACTTGGAAAGTTAAAGTGAAAGACTTAAAAACAGAAGAAACAACAACTTATATTACTGACTTTGTATTTATCGGAGCTGGAGGCGCTAGCTTGCCACTGCTTCAAAAAACACATCTGCCAGAATCGAAACATATCGGTGGATTCCCAGTCAGCGGTTTATTCTTAGTCTGCCAAGATCCTGAAATTGTAAGTCAACATAATGCGAAAGTGTACGGTAAAGCTAAAGTAGGCGCACCGCCGATGTCAGTACCGCATTTAGATACACGTTATATTGACGGTAAACAATCATTATTATTCGGTCCATTTGCAGGATTCTCACCTAAGTTCTTAAAAACAGGTTCAAACATGGACTTATTCAAGTCAGTTAAACCAAACAACTTATTGACGATGTTATCTGCAGGTGCGAAAGAAATGAAATTAACACAATATCTGATTTCACAATTAATGTTGTCAGATGATGAACGTATTGAAGAGTTACGTGAATTTATCCCGAATGCGAAGAAAGAAGATTGGGATATTGTCGTAGCAGGCCAACGTGTTCAAGTCATCAAAGATACAGATAAAGGTAAAGGTACATTACAATTCGGTACAGAAGTTATTTGTTCTGAAGACGGTTCGCTTGCCGCATTACTTGGCGCATCACAGGTGCTTCTACAGCGGTGGATGTAATGTTAGATATTTTACAACGCAGCTATAAACATGAATTCCCAGAGTGGGAAACAAAAATTAAAGAAATGATTCCATCATTCGGTCAAAAACTTGCGGAAAACCCAGAGTTATATAAAGAAGTTAAAGCGGATGTTGAACATTATTTGAAATTAAATAATCAAAAATAAGCCATAAAAATAGCGCTTCAGTCAGATTTAATTCTGATACTGAAGCGCTTTTTGTTTTTTATTGATTTAATGGTTCCAAAGTTGGTGTGTTATCTGCTTGTGATAACGGCATACTTAAAATAAAGGTACTGCCTTCACCTAGAGTACTTTCCACTTTAATATCTCCACCATGTAAACGCATAATCATTTGTGCGATGGCTAGACCTAAGCCATTGCTTGTCGCAGAAGAATTTCCTTTATAGAAACGTTCGAAAAGATGAGCTTGTACATCCTCTGACATACCTGGACCATCATCTGTAATACGACAAATCATAGTTGTATTATTTTCAGAGAATACATCTATATCAATACTGCCTTCTTGTTTAGTATATTTAATTGCGTTGGTCAATATATTATGAAATGCCTGATAAAGCAGACGATAGTTACCTTTGACTGTAATTGGTTCAAGATCAGTCATAATTAATAAGTCTTTGGCGTCAATCGCATACTGTTCGTGACGCACCATTAAACGCAGCATCTGAGTAATTTCAACGTCATCGTCATAATCTAAGTGGTCGTTGTTATCTAACTCTGCAAGCAATAACAATGCTCGCGTTAAATTACTAAGACGACTCGTTGTCGCATGGATTTCATCTATATAATACTGTCTCGTTTCGTCGTCTTTCGCTTGACTGAGACGATCTAATAGCTGATGGATATGCGTTAAAGGTGTTTTGATTTCATGCGAAACATTTTGAACAAAGTGCTGACGCATGTCATCAAGTTGTTTAAGTGACACACGCATTTGTTCGAAACGATATTGGAGCGTACCTAGCTCATCATGACGTGTCGTTTCTATCGGTGTGCTAAAGTCACCCTCCATCAAACGATTAGTTGCATTTTTAAGTTGTGTAATTGGTTTGATTAACGTGTAAGTTGAACTGATAATCAGTACCATCGCAATAATGAGTAATAACACAATTAATACTGCTAAGAACACACGGAACTCACTGAATGATTTACCGATATCAGGACGCATAAACACCGCTACATTACCTTCTGGTGTCTTAAAGCGTGTGCCGACAGTATTGTTGGTTTCATTATCAAAGAAACCTGTCACAAAGAGTTGGTAGGGATGGTTTTTAATTCCGTGATAATTATGTCCTTTCAATACACTATCAATGGTCTCTTGAGTCAGTGTATCGCGTCTGAAACTTGCGCCATAAAAAGTTTTATGACCTTTTTGATCGACAGTGACAAGCTGGAAGTTCAGTTCGCTTAAATGTTTGAAGTAGGCTTTCATATTAGTTGTATGGGATTCTTTTTGGTACTTTTTAGCTTCTTGTAAGGTGGTCATAATCTTATGGTCATTTGAGGGTTTCAAAGCAACGTGATACAAAACATTGGTCAAAATAAAACTTGCGACAGCGCTGAGTAATAAAATGACAATCGTGTAGACTGCAATCCGTGTATAAAGTGATTTAAACATGAACTTCCACCTTATAACCTAAGCCTCTGACCGTTTCAATCGTGACATTACTGCCGATTTTCTTTAAACGGTTACGTAAGCGTCTGATATGCACATCAACCGTACGGTCATCCCCTTCATAATCAAATCCCCATACACGTTCAATACATTCTTCTCGTGAAAAAACTTGTTTCTCATGACTTGCTAATAAGAAGAGTAAGTTAAATTCCTTATTCGGTAAGGTCATTGTTTTTGTATCGCAAGCAATTTCTAAATAAGATTGGTTCAGTTTTAAGTTACCGATGGTTAATTCATTTTCCGCATTAATTTGATAGCGTCTTAAAACAGCTTTGATCCGGAAGATGAGTTCTTGTACTTCAAAAGGTTTGGTTACATAGTCATCAGTACCCGTTAAATAAGCTTCTTCTTTATCACTTAAAGCATCACGTGCGGTCAACATAATGACCGGCATTTCATAAGAAGCTTTTATTTCATTACATAATTCAAAGCCATCCATGCCATCCATCATAATGTCGACAATCGCAATATCAGCTTGATGTGTTTCTAAATAGTTTAAGGCATCACGCGCATTGGAATGCGTGGATGTTTTAAAACCTTCACGTTCTAAATAGGAAGATACATAATGAAGGATTTGATAATCATCATCGACAATGAGACATGTTGTCATCCTTATCACTCCTAGTAATCATTTAGATTAATTATACCTTTCAGTAACTGAGTGACACAAATATATCAAATGAACAAAAGTTTCGGTTTGTTCATATTGAGTTCATAAAGTCTGCTTACAATATAAGTATCATAAAAGAAAAAGGAGTCAATAATATGAAGTTAGCATGGAAAGAGATCGTATTCTATAAGTTCAAATATATTTTAATAATGCTGATTATCTTGTTACTGGCTAGCATGGTATTATTCATTAGCGGACTCGCACAAGGGCTTGGACGCGAAAACATTTCTATGTTAGATAATATGAATGCTGAAAAATACGTCGTACAAGATATGAAAGAGCCGGTGATTGAAAAATCAGCGCTTAAACCAGACGAGAAAAAAGACATCGAGAATGTAGTCAACGCAGAGCCATTCCAAATCGGAATGCAATCAATGAAAAGCGAGAATTCAAATGACCTAGACATCATGTTGATTAATCCTGGTAAAGACTTCAAACCAGCTTTATCAGAAGGTCATTATCCAAAAGCTGATAATGAAGTTGTTATTAATAAAAAATTAACAGCTGATGGTGTGAAAAAAGGTGACACTGTAACATTCAAGAATGGTGACAAAGATTATAAAGTTGTAGGTCTATTAGAAGACACAATGTATTCACACACATCTGCAGTGATGACAACAGGCGATACGTTTGAAAAATTAGTGCCAAAAGCAGCAACATTCTATCCATTAAAAGATGTATCTAAAGCAGATGAGAAAAAAATTAATGACATTAACGGTGCAAAAGTAGTAACTGAAAAAGACTTAACTGACAATATTCCAAGTTACAACGCAGAGCAAGCACCATTAACAATGATGATTGTCAGCTTATACGTGATTTCAGCAATTGTCTTAAGTGCATTCTTCTACGTTATGACAATTCAAAAAATCTCTGAAATCGGTATTTTAAAAGCTATCGGTATCAAAACAAGACACTTGTTATCATCATTAGTATTCCAAATCTTACTTGTTACAATGATTAGTGTGGTTGTTTCATTACTGATTATTAGTGGCTTAGGTATGATAATGCCAGTAAGTATGCCGTTCCACTTAACTGCAGGCAACATGTTACTTGTAGTAGGCGTCTTCGTAGTCGTTGCAATTATCGGTGCAGCATTATCATTCATTAAACTCGTTAAAGTAAATCCAATTGAAGCAATCGGAGGTGAAGGATAATGGGTTTAGAAGTTAAAGATATTACAAAATCATTCGGTACTGGCCAAGCTAAAACAGATGTTTTAAAAGGTGTTAACTTTGAAGTTAAAACTGGAGAATTCGTTATCTTGAGCGGTGCTTCAGGTTCAGGTAAATCAACGTTATTAACAATTTTAGGTGGTCTACAAGATCCAGATACAGGTAAAATTATCTACAATGGTGCGCCATTGTTCTCAAAAGAAAAAACAAACTCAGATATGCGTTTAACTGAAATCGGCTTTATCTTCCAAGCTTCGCATTTAGTGCCTTACTTGTCAGTTAGAGACCAATTGACATTAGTAGGACAAGAAGCGGGCATGTCTAAAAAAGATGCGAAAGCACGTGCAGAGCAATTATTAGACCAAATCGGTTTGAAACATCGTTTAGATGCTTATCCGTTTATGTTATCTGGCGGTGAAAAACAACGTGTTGCGATTATGCGTGCATTCATGAATAATCCAAAAATCATCTTAGCTGACGAACCAACAGCAAGCTTAGATGCCCACCGTGCAACAGAAGTAACTGAAATGATCAGAGAACGTATCACAAATGAAGATATGGTCGGAATTCTTATCACACATGACACAAGACTCTTTGATTATGCAGACCGTGTCATTGACTTGTTCGATGGTAAAATTATTAATAAAAAAGATGACAGTGAAGAAGTATAAACACAGTCAAATATAATTAACGCTCATAATAGTAGCCAATGATTAATCGCGTTAATTGGGGAAACATTATTAAGGGAAAATAATGTAAAAAAAGTTGAGGTCAAACCTAAAATAGGTGAGACCTCAACTTTTTTATTTATATACATAGCATTATATGAGTTAGAACATAGATAAAAAGAATTCAAGTAATATAGGGTGCTTAACGAACATACTGCCAATGAACAAAGCACCGAAATAAATGGTTAATAACAGTTTATAACAATACATCAAAGCAAAAAAGTCTCTGATTAATGCTGTATCAAAAAATGGATAAGGTGTGCGACTGCCAGCACCGACTGCGTTCATCTTAAGAACTTGTGCAAAACGCAAGCCGCGTAATATGTGAAATTGACTCGTGACAATAGCGATGTGTTCAAAAGCTTGATTGCTGATAAGTGCTTTTGTATTATTCAGGTTTTCAAAAGTGCTATGTGATTGATCTTCTAAAATAATACGATCTTCTGGAATGTGTTGTTCAATTAAATACGCTTGCATGGCTTCAGCCTCTGACACTTTATCTCCTTCACCAGTCCCGCCGCTGACTACAATGTAAGGGTTGCCATGATGATTTTGATATAAAGCAACTGCACGATCTAAGCGCCAAGCCAGCATTTGTGTCACTTGATTGCGATATAAACCTGCACCTAGTACAATGATTACATCAATCGGTTCTGGCAGTACGACCATACTAAATGCTGAAGACCAACTTAAATAGTGGACTAAGGCAAAGAGTGTACTGATAGTAATCCAACCAATCCATAAGAAAAGTGCATTCAGCACGGGTACTGGAATATGACTTAATAAATTTAAAGCCAATGCTAAGAAAGTAACAGCTAAAGTCAGACCCAAAATTCTTGTGAAGAACATACGTGCACTTTTCCAAACTAAAATAGCCCGATGCTTGAATAATAAAAGTAAGGCACCTATTATAGATACGCTGGCTAAATCATAAGGCAATGTACGCGTGATTAAATGAATAAATAATATGATGAATCCTAAGACCAGAGTAATGAAAAAGGATTGTATATTTAAAAAGCGATAGTGATTAAAGTATAAATAGATATAACTACATAAAATCAATAGGCTTAATATGAGTGAAAGTAATAGCATAATTAACCTCTATATAATAAATTTCCTTCTTCTAATCTTACCCTATTTCGCCTTATGTTACTTTAGATATGATATGATTAGATATACGGATTGTTTAATATGTAGAATAAAAAGGTTCTCATACTGAGATGCAATAAGAAATTTTTATAGTTATGAAGGAGAAAATCATGGAAAACATTGAGCAACACACGCAGTTTATGGCAATGTTTATCGAAGATATTAATACCCTCATGGCAAGTTTGCTAGAAGGTTTACGTAAGGAATATCATATTTCGATTGAACAATCTCAAGCTTTATTTTTACTAGACAATAATAAATCTTTGACACTTTCAGAAATTACTGAAAAACAAGGTGTCAATAAAGCTGCCATCAGTCGTCGAATTAAAAAGTTAATTAATCTTGAATTAGTTGAACTTGTAAAACAAAATGAAAACGTAGACCAACGTTTGAAGTATGTGAGACTTACTGACAATGGTCGCGAATATATAGAACGTACTAAAGTGATTGTAAATGATGTTTCTACATACTTGCTTCAAGATATATCACAATCACAAATAGAAGAAACAGCTAAAAACTTAAGAATTATCGATCAACGTATTAAAGAATATATTTCTAAAATTCGATAAATCAAATAGCATTGATAAAAATCGGTACCTTATCAAAGTGTACCGATTTTTGTCATAATTACTGTTAAAAAAGGACATAAGGCTAAATACTGATATAATTTTATTGTGTAGTCTATTATAATAGAACTATCCAACAGTTTTACAGAAGAAATGTCGGTTTTAGTTTTACTTTTTTGTGCAATACCTGTAAAATTTGTGCGGGTTACATAAAATTTAAGAAAAACAAACATTCTTTACATAGAAAATCGAGTTATTTTCAACATTTCCTGGGAAATGTGAGTAAAATTTGAAAGTATTGAAACGAGGTGAACTGTCAATGGGGCAATCCGAAAAGCCGGATTCTAATGAAAGCCGCAAAACGCGTGAACAACGTATGCGCACAAATCAGAATCTACGTAAAATGGTGCCGTGGGGTATCGGTATTTTTATCGTTATCTTATTGATTATTCTGTTTTTCTTGTTGAGAAATTTCAATACACCAGAAGCACAAGCAAAAATCTTAGCGAATGCAGTGAAGAATAATGATACACAACGTATTGCGACGATTTTAAGTACACGTGAGAATAAAGTAAGTACGTATGAAGCGGAAACGTACATTAAATATATAAAAAGCGAAATCGGTCAGAATAAGTTTGATAAAGAACTGCAAGAGACGATACGCAACATAGACCGTAACGACAAAGATGCCAGCTTTATTAAAACACCTGATGGCAATAAAATACTGCGCATTACTAAAAATGGCCGCCGTTTTATTTTCTTTGATAACATCAGTTTCACTACGATTACTAAGAAACCGATTATTAAACCTAAAACGAAAACAACGTATATTTTCAGAGCGGATGATCGAAAACGTAAAGTTATTGCAGAAGCTAATGAAGCCACTATGTTAGGTAACTTTATTCCAGGTGATTATAAAATTCCAGCAACAAAAGAAACAGCTAATGGTAAATTCAGTGGTTATTTGACTTTCTCATTTAAAAATAGTAACAGCGAAACAGTCGATGTTCATGAAAAATTCCCTGAGGCGAATTTAAACATCAAGTTAGAAGGTGCCAATAAATTAGAAGGTAAGCATATGAAAGTAAAAATTAATGGTAAGTCTTACAATTACGATCACACACGTTTATATGGACCTTACCCTGTAACTGATGAAGTTGAAGTATCAGCAGAAGGTAAAGTCAAAGGCAGAACATTCGAATCTGACAGCATAAAAATTTATCCGAATGAATTAAAAGAGAATACCCCTGTGACGTTACACTTCGAAAAAGAAAAAATTGAGAAGTATGTTGAAGAGAAAGAAAAAGAGGAAAACAGTTTAAAAAATAAATTGTCTCGGTTCTTTGATAAATATACGTCAGCTTTAAATGAAGCGTCGACGAATAATAACTTCGCAAGTGTCTCTCCATTTTTAAAATCAGGAACGGATAATTATAAACAGACACAACATTTGATTCAAACAGGTCAAGGTGCAGCGTCTTTTTACCAATCGTCCCAAGTCGTTGATGTAACGACTGAAGGGGCGCACGTTTACGCTGAAGTCTTAACTTTAAATAACCAAGGTGTATGGGTTAAATCAACCTATAAACTTTTAGATGATAATCATAAATCGGGTCAGATACCAAGTACTGACGACTTGAAAATTATCAGCTATCAATCATAAATAAACTCCTTTTTATCCATTGGATAGAGAGGAGTTTATTTAATATACGTCACTTGTAGTTTTGTTTATTTGAAATACGTGTTTTATTTTCATTGTATTATTTTGACTATCGGTATAACATGAGGATATTAATTGAATTGTACAGAGAGAAAGAAGGGGATTGTTTGTGAGTCAGGGACATACATATCAAAAGCGACCGCCTATATTTTTGATTATTATCTTAGGGGCGCTGACAGCCATCGGTGCGTTATCCATCGATATGTTTTTACCAGGGCTGCCGCAAATCAGATCGGATTTTAATACGACTGCATCTGCGGCACAATTAACACTGACTTTATTTATGGTTGGATTAGCGTTTGGTAATTTGATTATGGGACCTTTATCAGATGCTTATGGAAGAAAGCAACCTTTAATTATAGTGATGGTCATCTATACTATCGCAAGTATAGGTATTGTTTTTTCAGTGAATATCACGATGATGATCAGTTTAAGATTGATTCAAGGTTTATGTGCAGGGGCAGCTGCGGTGATTTCACGAGCGATTGCCAGTGATATGTATCATGGAAAAGCTTTAACAAAATTCCTAGCTGTTTTAATGTTGGTGAATGGTGTCGCACCTGTGATTGCGCCAGCACTGGGCGGCATTATCCTATTATTTTCAACATGGCATATGGTCTTTATTATCTTAACGATTTTCGGGATTTTTATGGTATTCAGTACCTCTATACGTGTGCCAGAATCATTAAGTAAGCAAGCGAGAGAGCCAGCTGATATCAAATCAATTTTAATTCAATTCAAACGTTTGTTGAAGCGCCCGAGATTTGTTTTACCAATGTTGCTTCAAGGTATGACTTTTGTGATTTTATTCAGTTATATCTCAGCCTCTCCTTTTATTACACAACGTATTTATACACTTTCACCACAAGCGTTCAGTATTATGTTCGCAGTGAATGGTATCGGCTTGATTATTTCATCACAATTATCTGGTAAATTAGTTGATTACTTTTCACCTTTAGCAATAATGCGTGGTTATACTTGGGTTCAACTCGTCGGAGTTGTCTTGATTTCAATTGTGCTGATTTTCCACTTGCCCATTTTCTTTTTATTCATAGCTTTCTTTGTGTTAGTCAGCCCAGTAACAGGTATCGCAACACTTGGATTTTCAGTGGCGATGGATGAACGTACAGGAGGCGGGGGCAGTGCTTCTAGTTTACTCGGTTTAGTTCAAACATTAATCGGAGGCATCAGTACACCGTTAGTCGGTTTAATGGGTGAAAGCAGTTATATCCCTTATTTAATTATCATTTTTATCGCATCAATAGTATTAATAATACTTCATTTGATTACTGCCAGAGTCTTTGCGCAGCCTCTATCAGAGAATGAGTAGTGAAAATATATAAAGCAGTGTTTTATTTATTCATATAAAAAGAGGAAGTGTCTTCGTCAGACGCTTCCTCTTTGCTTATTATTGAGTATTTTAAGCTTGTTGTCTCATTTTTATAGTATTGACTAACATCGTTTGTGCCATTGCTTCAGGTGCTTCTGTACAATCACGTCTTAACCAAGTATGAATTACACCTAATTGGCCTCCGATTAAGTAATGTGCAAAGTAAATCTTATCTGAAATACGTGTATAATCATTCAACAATCGTTCGTAAGATTCATGTGTAAAAGTGACGAATTTAATAATCACATCTTTTTGTGGATGTGTGACAAAGATGGCACGAAAAAATCGTTGAAATCGATTAATGTATCTGAAGATAATACGGAAAAACTGAAGCAGCTTTTGATTATCCTTTTTAATGGTTTCAAAATCTTGATATATAATGTGCATTAACTTTTGATAACGCGACATGTGATAGTTTTGAATCTGTTCAAATAAATCGTATTTATCTTGGAAGTAGTCATAAAAAGTAGAACGGTTAATACCACTATATGCGCAAATCATTTTAATTGTGATTTCTTCTGGCGCATAGTTTTCCATCAGACCAATTGTATTTATAAATATTTTGATTCGAGCACGCTTTTTCATCTCTGCACCTCTTCGTTACACTTTAGAATCGCCCGACACATTTTTTAAAAGTGTTGGTGTTTTTTTAAGTTACATGTCTTTATACTATTAAAAGTGACTTTGAAAAGCAAATAGGAGGAAAGTATGTATGAAGAAGTTAATCATTATTAATATTGTGACAATCGTAGTGCTTGTGTTAATCGGCATCGGCGGATTTTACTATTATAACCAAGCAACAAGTTATATAAAAACAGATAACGCGAAAGTAGATGGCCAACAAATTAAAATTGCGAGCCCTGTTTCAGGTAAAGTAGAATCATTTGATGGCAAAGAAAACAAATACTATAAAAAAGATGAACAAATCGCAGAAGTAGCAGGTAAAGGAGAAGACGGTTCTCCACAAAAAATGGATATTAAAATGCCTCAAGCAGGAACTATTGTGAAAACAGATGCGCAAGAAGGTGGCATGGTTCAAGCAGGTTCTCCAATGGCATATGCTTATAATTTAGATGAATTATATATTACCGCAAATGTAGATGAGACAGACATTGGCGATGTTGAAAAGGGTAGAAAAGTAGATGTTAAAATTGACGGTCAAGATTCTAAAATGAAAGGTAAAGTAGAACAAGTCGGTAAAGCGACAGCTTCAAGTTTCTCTTTAATGCCTTCATCTAATAGCGACGGCAACTATACTAAAGTATCACAAGTCGTACCTGTGAAGATTTCACTTGAAAATGCACCGGCAAAATCAGTGGTTCCAGGTATGAATGCTGAAGTAAGTATTCATAAGTAAGGAGGTCAATCTATGACACTTGCTTTAATTATATATATTGTCGTTGCATTACTGATTGTATTGCTGATCAATGTTTTCTTAAGAAAACGTAAAACTTCTCAATCAGTACGTCAACCTAACCCCTCTCACATCAAACAAAATACTGATCCTTCAAGATTTAAAGCGAGCGATTTAGAAACATCAGATGAATCAACAGAGGAGACAGACTTAAAACAGACTCACTCAGATGAAACAGAAACTGAGTCCACATATGAACAAGAAACAACACAAAACTCAGAAACAGAAGAGACAAAACAACCTGCACAAGGCGATTCGGTCATGTATCGTTTTGGTAAAGGTGCAACACGTAATAAAGTCCTTGCGGCGATGTTGTTTGGGATGTTTATTGCGATTTTAAACCAAACATTATTAAATGTGGCATTGCCTAAAATCAACAGTGATTTCAATATTACCGCGTCAACAGGTCAATGGTTGATGACTGGTTTTATGTTGGTAAACGGTATTTTAATTCCGGTCAGTGCCTTTTTATTCGACCGTTTTTCTTACCGTAAATTATACTTGTTCTCACTTGTTATTTTCACACTCGGCTCATTAGTGTGCGGGATTGCGATGAACTTCCCGGTTATGATGACTGGCCGTGTGCTTCAAGCAGCGGGTGCAGGGATATTAATGCCGTTAGGTTCTAATGTGATTATGACGATTTTCCCACCGGCTAAACGTGGTATGGCTATGGGTGTGATGGGCGTTGCGATGATTTTAGCGCCAGCCATCGGCCCGACATTATCAGGTTATATCGTTCAAAACTATCACTGGAATCTTATGTTTTACGGTATGTTCTTTATCGGTATTGTGGCGATTGTTGTCGGCTATTTCGGTTTCAAAATTTATCAACATACGTCTCAACCTAAAGCAGATGTCCCAGGTATTATTTTCAGTACATTAGGTTTCGGCGCATTACTGTATGGCTTTAGTGAAGCAGGTAATGCAGGTTGGGGTTCAAATGAAATTATCGTTTCATTTACTATCGGAGTTATCTTTATTATCTTATTCATCTTAAGAGAGTTACGTATGAAGATGCCGATGTTGAACTTTGAAGTCTTGAAGTTTCCGACTTATGCATTAACAACACTTATTAACGTTATTGTCATGATGAGTTTATATGGCGGTATGTTATTATTACCGATTTATTTACAAGATTTACGTGGTTTTACCGCGATTGATTCAGGTTTATTACTATTACCAGGTGCTTTAGTTATGGGACTATTAGGTCCAATTGCTGGTAAATTGTATGACATGATAGGTATTAAACCACTTGCGATATTTGGTATCGCGGTTATGACATACGGAACATGGGAGTTAACGCATTTAACAATGGATACACCGTATTCGCATATTATGGGGATTTATATTTTACGTTCATTTGGTATGGCATTTATTATGATGCCGATTATGACAGCAGGTATGAATGCATTGCCAGCACGTTTAATTTCACATGGTAATGCCTTAGTGAACACATTGCGTCAATTAGCGGGTTCTATCGGTACAGCTATTCTCGTTACAGTGATGACGACACAAACAACTGAACACATGAATACGTTCGCACAAGATTTAGATAAAACGAATCCGGCGATTCAAGATCAAATGAAAGAAATGGCCATGCAATATGGCGGTCAAGAAGGCGCAATGAAAGTGATTATGACCTTCTTAAATAAACTTGCGACAGTTGAAGGTGTCAATGATGCTTTCTGGATTGCGACATTATTTAGCGCTATCGCATTATTCCTTAGTTTCTTTATTCAAAGTAAGAAAAAAGCAGATGCATTTGCGCAAGAACATGATCATTAAAAAATATTGAAGATATTAAAAAAGCGACAGGTGCTGTATCTGTCGCTTTTTCTAATAAAAACGCCTCTGCGTCCTTTACGCAGGGGCGTTTCTTCAATTATGATTCATTTTTTAATTTGTAGGGTCTGTATTTGACGTGTTAGTTTGAGAATTCTTCGTAGGTGCTTTAAATGGCCACCAGTTTCCTTGATTGAATGATTGTGCAACCGAAGGAATGAAGAGTGGTAATAAGAGTACGTTATAAATGATAAGTCCGATAATAATCACAGTCGCAATTTCCATAAGTGTTAAGGCACCAGAAGTATAAAGTGCTGCGACAGTACCGACTAAAATGACACATGCGGTCATGATAACTGTACCCATCTTACGCATTGAAGTGATGATGGCGTCAGTGACTGAATGACCTTGTTCGACTTCTTCGGTGAAGCGGTTGACTAAGAAGATTGCGTAGTCGATACCTAAAGCTATGAGTACAACAAAGCTGAAGAATGGAACAACTAATGAGAGGCCACCCATATCAAATAAGTTTGTAAAGATTAAGTTTGAAATACCGATAGATGCATAATATGTGATTAAAATAGATGCGATCATATAAATCGGCATAATAATTGAGCGTTCAAAGATTAACAGTACAATAAATAAGAACACTGTAATCAATGCGATGGCTTTACTCATATCACTATTGACTGTTTTTTCTAAGTCATTGTTTTGTGATGATGTGCCACCAAACTCAATATCACTGTTTTCGAATGATGTACCTTTGACTTGATGATCGACAGTTTCGTGTATCGTATCTACAGTCTGCATAGCTGATTTAGAGAAAGGATCTCCTTTTAATTCAACAGTCATTAAGAGTACCTTACCATTGCCTTCGCTATACTGTTTAACCGAATCTTTTAAATCTGTATTTTTCAACATATCATCTGTGATATGCATACCAGACTTGTCGATGTTTTTGTCATCGGCCATTTCTTTTAAGCGTTGTTGAATCTGAGTTTGTCCGTGTTGAACTTGTGAAATACCATTTTGTGATTGTTCTAACCCTTGTGCTAATTGACCAGACTGTCCAGTAACTTGTTGAACAGCTTGTTGTGGTGGAAGTTGAGAACTTTGTTGCAGCATTTGTTGTACACGTTGTTGTTCTGTTAGAGGTTCAACTTGTGACTGCATCTCACCTAAACCATTGTTGACTTGATCGAGTCCTTGATTCGCTTCATTTAACTTGCCTTGAATGACATCTAGTTGATGCGATGCTGAAAGAGATTTAATCGGTTCTCCGGTAGGGCGTGTAATCGTGCTGACACTATCGACACCTTTTATTTTTTCAATTGATTGTGCCAAGACTTCAGCATCATTCACACCTTTAGAAGTTGTCAGTTTATGATCATCTGCGATTGCAATATTTACTGGGAATGCTTGTCCCATAGTGAAGTCATCTTTAATGATATTGATGGCTTTGATGGAATCATATTGATCACTGATTTCATTAGTATTGTCGAATGAAATTTTATTAGGTGCGAAAATAATAATTGGTACCAAAATTACTAACACAATGACAAGGCCAAAGAAAGAACGTTTCGTTGTAAATTGACCCAACGTGCCCCATAATTTACTATCTTTGTGTGTACCAGCATTTCTGCTTGGCCAGAATATTTTTTCACCCGTTACCATTAATAGTGTAGGCAGCAAGGTGAATAAGATAATCATCAGACATAGCACACCGATTGCGATACCCATCGCTGAACGGAAGAGACTAAACTCTACAAAGAATAATGCTGCAAAGCCGACTAATACTGTAATGGCACAGATTAAAATCGTGCGTCCGCCATTTTTGAAAGTGTTAAATACAGCTTGATAATTGGATTGGTTTTTACTCAACTCTTCTTTATAACGGTTAAGTAATAAAATACAGTAATCCGTTCCAATACCAAACAGCAACGCGATTAAGAACGGTTGAATATAGATGGAAATTGGAAAATCGATATATTTAACAAGCAGTGCCAAAATACCTTGTGAGAATAAATAAGAAATACCAACTAAAAGTAATGGTACAAAAGGTGTAACTACAGAACGGAAGACTAAGAATAAAATACCAAGAATTAAAATGACTGTAATAATTTCAGTCTTCTGCAGGCCTTCGTTCACACTCTTATTGATGTCATCATTGATGATTTCATTACCAGTTAAATAAGAAGACTTAAAGTCTTGATGAATATGATTGATATCATCCGCAGCATTTAAAGTCTTAGTTTTATCATCTGTCGTTTCTATAGGAATGAGCACAGTTTTTTTATTATCTGCCACTAATTTGTCTTCAATGTCCTTACTTTCGACAGGATTAATGACATTTTCAACATGTTTCACTTTTTTGATGTCTTTAACATAGTCTTTAAGCTGTTGACGACTTGTTTTATCTAGAGGTCGATCTAACTTGACGACAGCGCTGATACTTTCGGAATCAGCACCGACTGCTTTTAATTTATTTGTATATTGTTGTGAGGTCATATTATCAGGAGGCTTTATATCACCTTTATCTTCAGCTAATTTTGTTAAATTAGGTGCGAAAATTAAAGTACAAGCCACCATTATCACAACAATAATTGAAATTAGCCATCTGAATTTCAATATTGTTTTCATTTTCTATATTGACTCCTTTTTTATAAAATTTTCTCATACTTTTTAGTTGAGAGGTGTTAACTATATCTATGATAAAGAGAATTGAGTTTATTGTAAAGTTAAATGTTTGAGAAAATTGAATATAAAAAAGCAACAACTCGGTGTGAGCTGTTGCGTAGTCATTAACTATTTAATTCGAATACGACGGTTTCTGAAGAATAAGCTGATAAAGAGTAAACCGAAACAACACGCGAGTAATACGGTCGCATTACTTATTGCTTCACCTGTGACTAAGATTTTATCAGGTGAGAGGTTAATAAAGTATTGTTGTAATGTTTCAGATACACGTTTCGCTGTTTCTTCAACGATATAAGCCAGGCCGAAAGGAATCGCAAACATAATGGCGATTAAGACCATATTGACAATTTTTATCGCAGTACGATTAAAAATCAATGTTAAAACCGTCAAAATCAAACTGAGAATACCTGCGAAGAAAAAGGCGTAAAAGGCCAGTTTCAATTTGCTGATATTATCTTGCAGTTGGCTGATTTGTGTTAAATCAACATTTTGACTCGAGATATTTTGCAGTGTCTCTTGGAAATTCAAGATTTGTGAAAAACGAATGGGTTCATTCACGAGTAAAATATTGAAAATAGGTTCTTTCAGCATACTGTAAATCGAGATAATTGTCAGAATCAATACGATGATTTGAATGATTAAGCTGACGTAAGAACGCTTCTTTTTAGGTGCGAAATACTGGCCGCGTTGAAGCGGTACTCGATCTAAAGGAGCTTTATCAGCCCGTCGTAAATTATTTTGAGCCATAATGGACCAAATACCTCCCTTTGAAGAAAGAAGAACAGAATGATTTATATATTCTTATAACTTATCTTCTGACTGTATTGTATATATTTTATCACTGATGACTTGAATCACATAGTACTTTCCTTGTGTTTCGTAGAGTTGTGCTACAGTCAGCCCTTCTTCATAATAAGCTTGATTGATCGTGTTGTTTGATGGGATTTCACTATGAAGTTGTGATAATTGTGTTGTTAAATCTTGTTTTGTATTTTGAATTAAAGTCGTGATGTCTTGATTGGTTTCTGTTCTTTGTAATTGATTTTGTAGCGTATCTATCATTTGACGTTTACCTTGTATAATCGCATGCATAATACCACGTTCAAATAATTTATAGTCAGGCCCCTTAGTTACACTGTCTTTGCGTTGATTGAGCTCGCTAAGTTCGACTTTGACATCGTCCGTTAAATCCAACAAAGTTACTTGAAGTTCTTCTTGAAGGGATAAACTCATTTAGAATCTCCTTTTTGAGGTATTTCAATACGATGCCCCAGTTGTTTTGGCCAATCAACCTTAGGTTGTGTGTGGTAGTAAAGTTCAACATTGCGCATAAATGTTTCTGGGAAAGGAGCTGATTTTTCACTATCACGATCGATACCCATCATCATTTGTTCATTCGTTGCGACAATGTTGCCTTGTTCGTTGCGCATAATTAAAAAGAAATGCAGACGCTTATAGTCATAGTTATAAAGATGAATATCAATTTGATAATTATCATCCAACTTAAGCTGGGATAAGAATGTTGTGTGTTCTTCAATTGTGAAAATCGTGTAGTTTAACTGCTTACGTTCGTCTAATGAAAGACCGTTATTATAGTTGAATTCATTCGTTGCTTGGCTGAACGCTTCGTTATATTGTGAATCATGCATATGCTGATTATGATCAATCATAGATTTTTCTACTGTACCTGTTAATGTAAATAGGTTGCTCATTAAAAAACTCCTTTACCGATTATTATTTTTTTATTTATCATGTATTGTTTTATACTTTATAACCCTCCATAATATACAAATCAATAGGGATAACTTCAAACATAATTAATACTAAAAATGATAAACTAATTTTATGACATAGGGGAGGGAAACGCATGAGTATGTCCATATATTATCAAACTCATTCACATGGCTTCAAAACAGTAGAAGACAAGCGTGATATTCCGTCAGATGCGACGGTGATTTGGTTTGATTTGAATGAACCGACTGAACAAGAAAATAAATTTTTATTAGATAACTTTGATTTTAACCCATTAGAAGTTGATGATACTATACATGCTAATCCAAGGGCGAAGTATAAGAATTATGGAGATTATCAAAATATCGTGTTTCATCGACTTTCAGAACAAAACTATCAAGTTGAAGTCTTGAATATTTTCATTAAAAACAATATCTTAATCACATATCATCATCAGCCGATTGATGAAATTGAAGCAGTGCACAAGCAAGTCACTGCTCATTTCGATAAAGATTTAGATTGTGATGATATCGTTCTATATATCCTTGACCATATTGTGGATGAATATTTCAATCACGTGGAAAAGATATCTGATAAAGTGTTTATGTTTGAAGATGAACATGGAGGAGAACGTACCAACAAGTATATGATGGATGATTTGTTTGATTTACGTTCTGATATTATCAAGATGAACCGAATCATCATGCCGATGAAAGAGTTGATTGATACGTTGCAATATTCGAGTGCTTTAGTGAGAGATGAAAGGCATAGAATGTATATTCAACATATTAAAGATCATATCGTTAAAGAAGAAAATATGTTGAGAACAGCGCAGGATATCACGAAAGAAATCAGAGACAATTTTGAATCATATACTACATATAGAATGAACCACGTCATGCAGATATTAACTATTGTTTCAATGATTTTCATGCCATTAACATTGCTTGCGGGGATATACGGAATGAACTTTGAATATATGCCAGAATTGAAATGGCATTATGGTTACTTTATATGCCTAGGATTGATGGTACTAATTACGTTATGGTGTCTTTGGTTCTTCAAACGTAAAAATATGCTTTAGCATGATTTGAAATGGGAGCATTAAAAACTGGAACGAATGTCAGTTGATTGATACACTATCACTAATACATGAAAGAAAAGAAAGTAGGAAAGACAATGAGCGACTCTAAAAGGGAACAACGAAAAGATGATCACGTAAAAATTGCGATGGCACAAACTGATCCGAAACTAACTGATTTTGATCGTGTCAGATTTGTACATCATTCTATTCCAAGCGTGGATGTAGAACAAGTAGATTTATCAGTCAAATTACCAGACTTTGACTTAAGTTCACCCCTATACATTAATGCCATGACAGGCGGCAGTGAATGGACAAAACAAATCAACGAAAAGCTTGCGGTAGTTGCGAGAGAGACAGGGCTTGCAATTGCGGTAGGTTCAACACATGCTGCATTACGTAATCCAAAAACTGCAGATTCATTCAATATTGTAAGAGAAAAGAATCCAGAAGGTATCTTGTTTAGTAATGTCGGTGCAGATGTGCCAGCAGACTTAGCTAAGAAATCTGTAGAGATGTTGGATGCAAATGCACTGCAAGTACATGTCAATGCACCACAAGAACTTGTAATGCCAGAAGGTAATCGTACATTTTCAAATTGGATGGAAAACTTGAGCTTGATTGTTCAAACAGTTGATGTACCTGTGATTGTGAAAGAGGTCGGTTTCGGTATGAGCAAAGAAACGATAGAAGCTCTATATGAAATCGGTGTACGTTATGTAGATGTCAGCGGCCGCGGCGGTACGAACTTTGTTAATATCGAAAATGAACGCCGTGATTTAAAAGATATGTCTTACCTTCAAAATTGGGGACAATCAACAGTCGAATCTTTATTAGAAAGCCAATCACTACAAAATAAAATGATTGTATTTGCGAGCGGCGGTGTACGTAACCCGCTGGATGCTGTGAAATGTATTGCGCTAGGTGCGGATGCAGTAGGTATGTCTCGACCTTTCTTAGAACAAGTTGAAAATAATGGGATTACACAAACTGTAGAATATGTAGAAGCGTTTCTTGAACAAATGAAACGAATTGCGACGATGTTGGATGCATCCAATATTCAAGATTTACAACAAACGTCAGTCATTTTTGATCAATATCTAAAAAATTGGATAGAACAACGTGGATTAAAATAGAAAATAGCACAAGAATCATTGTATGAAAATATACAAAAATAAGTGGAAATATAAGGAGAGCGGTTCAACTGGTAGAGGGTTGAACCGCTTTTTTAGTAACAAATTGGTTTTGGTATAGGCAATCACGAAGAGCTGGACCTTTGAGTCCATAGGCTCTGGCAACGCTTACACTTATTATAGAACATTAATTTGCACAAAGCAATTAGATTCATAAAAAATGATGGATTGTACAAAATAAAATGATTGGTAAATAACAAAATTACAGATGAGTATTATTTAGTACCTATAAGAAACATTTTGACATAAATGTGTATTGATTTATATCTATCTTTAGAAACTGAGCTGAATTTATAATAGGAGTATATTAATTCTCTGTCGAAGGGGGTCAGGGAGTGAGACCTAGTTATTCACAATTCAAAGAAACCGTGCTGATAGAACCGACATCACCAGTTGTTGAACCGTTTTTATACTATTATGATAAGAACCAACATCACATCTCAGGGCTACACATCAGTATAGAAGTTGAGTTAAATAATTGGAATGTTTCTCTCGAAAACAATATCAACACGAATATTATTACAGCCAGTCATACTTTTAAAGTTGATCGTGCTGAAAATAATGTGAAGTATCATTTGGTTGTCATAACACCCGAGACAAATACCGCTATGATAATAGACATCAATCAGGATTTGCGTATAGAGTTGAGTCGTTCATCGACAAAATATATATACGACATAACCAACTATTTGATTAGTGGCGAGAATTATATATATACTGCTTATTTAAGCTGTCAACTAACTCATCATAATTTACAAAATTTCAAAATTGAACGTATTTTTAATGAATGCTTTATCTTAAAAACTTCTACGTGATTTTGAGTGGTCGGACTGTTAAATAAACTATCATACAGTGCTTCAACTCTAAATTTTAAAATATGGACACTAACTTTTTTCAAAGAATGTTAACATATATACATGAATGATTACATCCAAAATAATAAAGGATGAGTCTTGACAGTTGTTTGTGTGTGACTCCAACATAAGCAATGTGACAGATTAAATAAGCAAAATGATTTAGAAACTTAGGGTAGACTATTTACAGATTGTAATAGTTTTTGTGAATTGATGAGATGTCCTTGTCTATGACATATAGATGAGGGCATTTTTGCGTAGTTAGAAAATGTTGGAAATAGAGTCGTCCTAAATACTCTATTCAAAATAAAGCCACAACATTTTGACATATCTGTTAAAAGTATGGGCATCCTCTTCTAAATTCTATATATTGTGGTAATTTAGTATTTAGAACACAAGATATAGTAGAAAAGGGGAATTCTATGTTGAAACTAGAAGAAAGCTTAAGTCGCTTAATTAATAAAGATCCGACAGTAGTTAATGAAAACGCGAATAAAGACAGTGAAACATTTACGACAATGCGTGACTTAACTGCAGGTGTCGTTTCAAAATCATATGCCTTAGAACACTTATTACCAAAACATGTGGCAGCAGCACATTTAAATGGAGATATTCATTTCCATGATTTAGATTATCACCCATTCCAACCTCTAACAAACTGTTGCTTGATTGATATTAAAGGGATGTTGGAAAAAGGGTTTGAAATTGGTAATGCACAAGTAGAATCACCAAAGTCCATTCAAACTGCGACAGCACAAATCGTTCAAATTATTGCGAACGTATCAAGCAGTCAATATGGTGGTTGTACAGTTGATCGTATTGATGAAGTATTAAGTCAATATGCAGAATGTAACGCCAGAAAACATCGCGAAATCGGAGAAAAGTTTGTATATCCTGAACAATTGGATGATTATGTCCGTACGCAAACTGAAAAAGATATTAAAGATGCGATGCAAAGTTTAGAATATGAAATTAATACACTTTATACGTCTAATGGACAAACACCTTTCGTGACACTAGGTTTCGGCTTAGGCACAGATACATACAGCCGAATGATTCAAAAGGCAATCTTGAAAACTCGTATTCAAGGTTTAGGACATCATCATGTGACTGCCATTTTCCCTAAATTGGTTTACTCCATTAAAAAAGGTGTCAATTTTGCGCCTGAAGATATCAACTATGATGTAAAACAGTTAGCTTTAGAATGTTCTACTAAACGTATGTATCCAGATATTTTGAACTATGATAAAACTGTTGAAATTTTAGGTGACTTCAAAGCGCCGATGGGTTGTCGTTCATTCTTACCAGCATGGCAAAACGAAAAAGGTGAAAATGAAAACAGCGGTCGTTGTAATTTAGGTGTTGTTACTTTGAACTTACCGCGTATTGCGATTGAAACAGAAGGCGATCCAGCTGCATTCTGGAGATTACTTGATGAACGTATGACATTGATTCATGATGCATTAGTTTATCGCATTAAACGTATTCAATCTGTGATTCCAAATAACGCACCAATCCTTTATAAAAGCGGTGCATTCCATAATCGCTTAAAAGAAGATGATAATGTGATGGAATTATTCAAACATAAACGCGCAACTATCTCAATGGGCTATATTGGTCTTTATGAAGCAGCAACTGTTTTTTATGGACCTAACTGGGAAACAAATCCAGAAGCGAAAACATTCACATTAGACATTTTAAGACGCATGAAAGATTTCCAATATCAATGGACAGATGATTACGATATTTTCTTCAGCTTATACAGTACACCAAGCGAATCATTAACAGATCGATTCTGTCGTTTAGATACAGAACGTTTTGGATTAATCCCAAATATTACAGATAAAGGCTATTACCAAAACTCTTTCCATTACGATGTACGTAAAGCAGTGTCACCGTTTGAAAAATTGGATTTTGAAAAAGATTATCCTTTCTTAGCGAGCGGCGGTTATATTCATTATTGTGAGTATCCTAAATTGACACATAATACAAAGGCGCTAGAAGCGGTATGGGACTATTCATATGATAAAGTCAGTTATTTAGGTACGAA
This sequence comes from Staphylococcus sp. CWZ226, assembly GCF_018986355.1. Classification (NCBI taxonomy): domain Bacteria; kingdom Bacillati; phylum Bacillota; class Bacilli; order Caryophanales; family Staphylococcaceae; genus Staphylococcus; species Staphylococcus sp. CWZ226. The sequence goes on from NZ_JAHMSB010000002.1 coordinate 144,986, forward strand.
TGCGCCGATAGACAAATGCTATGAATGCGGATTTGAAGGGGACTTTAAAACAACAGCACATGGCTATGAATGTCCACATTGCGGTAATCATGATCCTGATACAGTAGATGTGGTTAAAAGAACTTGCGGTTATCTTGGTAATCCTGTTCAAAGACCAACGATTGAAGGGCGTCATAAAGAAATTGCTGCACGTGTGAAACATATGAAAGGAAACGAATAACGATGTTATATGCACAAGTTGAAACGGGACAAGGTTATCTCGCAAAGATTGAAGAAGAATCGTTTGTGGATGGAGAAGGGGTCAGATGCAGTGTGTATGTATCAGGTTGTCCTTTTGCATGTGCCGGCTGTTATAATGTCGCAGCACAAAAATTTAAATATGGCACACCTTTTACAGATGAAACGTTGACTCAAATCCTTGATGCTTGTGCACCAGATTATATTGCTGGGTTAAGCCTGTTAGGCGGCGAACCATTTTGTAATATAGACATTATCCAACCCTTGATTGAAGCATTCAGAGCACGTTTTGGTCATACTAAAACGATTTGGGTTTGGTCTGGTTTTATGTTTGAGAATTTAAAACATAATACAAAAGCACGTAAAGAACTTTTAAAACAAATTGATGTCTTAGTAGATGGACCTTTTGTCCAACAACTTTATCAACCAGGCTTAGCATTCAAAGGTTCGCTGAATCAACGTGTCATCAATGTACCTTTATCTCTACAAACAAATACCATTATAGAAATATGAAAAAAGTGGTCTCTCCTGAACATAAGGAGGACCACTTTTTTTCGTTTATCAATAACTATTAAATTTAGTATCCATTTAAGGTTTCCAAGTTTCTTGTGCGGGTTTCATCTCAGATTTCCGCATACGTGAAACGTAAGGGTTACCCTCTACAGTAAAGCGTAATGGTTTATGTGTCCATTCACCTTTATTAGGAATGCCGATACGTGGACTTTCAACAATGTCAACTGGATAACGACGTTGTTTTGTATCGATTTTTAGAGGGCCTTCATTTAATTTAAAACCATCTAAGGCCATTGTCATATTAAAGGCACGTGTCCATTTACCTGGACCGTTTGTTAAGTCTATACCATCTTTACCGTTACGATTTTCTTTCATTTGTTCAGTAATCGTTTCGGGTTCTAGTGCACGGATTAGTACCCCTTGGGCAGTACCTGCTGGTTGTGTCACAAAGTTGATTAATAGATGTGTGTGCATGACATGTGCATAGATTGTACCGCCATCTTTATACATGGATTGTACACGAGGTGTATTTCGTCCATTGTACGTATGAGCAGCTTGATCAACATCGCCTAAATAGGCTTCTGTTTCAACGATATAACCTGCATACGTTTGTTCACCATCGTCGAATTGGACTTTAACTCCTAATAGATCACGTGCGATTTCCTCGGTTGTGCGATGAATAAAATCCATGACTTTCCTCCTCATCTATTTAATACAGTACTTTCTATTTTACGCAAAGATGATAAGGAATAACAATATTTCGTTTGAAGAAGAAGTTTGTAGATATTGTAAAGTTCAGAAAAACTATGCTAATTTTACAATAAGTCTGTTAAAATAAAAAAGAATAGTTTTAAATAACTATTACCTTTTAAAAGACATAAAAGAGTAAGTTGTAATACATAGAAGTATCGTAAAACAAAAAGTTAGAGAGGAGGATGAGTATGATAAGACGTGTTGGGTTTTTAGAAGCGTTTAAACTTTTCTGGAAAAATTATGTTAATTTTACAGGCAGATCGACACGCTCAGAATATTGGTTTGCGGCGTTATGGATGTTGATTTTATATGCGCCATTAACTTTTGTGATGATTTTAGGAACCATATTTTTAGTCGGTGGAGCTGCAGTTGATTCCAGTGGAGTAGCAGTTATGGGTATGATTTTATTCCTCATCTGCATGTTGGTTTATGTATTGTTTGCCTTAGCTACATTTATCCCAACTTGGGCTGTTATGATCAGACGTTTTCATGATACAGGCAGAACTATGGTGACGCCGATTGTTATGTTCGTATTGAGCATTGTGATGAATGTGTTTAATTTTGTACTTAATATGGATGAATCAACTGAACTAACACCAGCGTTAATTATATTTTTAATCATCAGCTTGGTTTATTTAGGTTTGTGGATTTATGTTCTTGTAGTGCTTTGTCTACCGAGTCAAGATAAAGATAATAAGTATGGTCGCAGTCCTTATGTGCATCGTTTTGAACAAGGTAATACGCCAGCCTCTAATACATCTCATGCTAAATCAGTTCAATCGACAAAAGGCAGTACGACCAGTCATGATTCAGGTTCAGATTTTTAATTTTGCTAGCGTTTATTGAGATAAGCATCTATTAGAAAGTAGTTCATATAGAATCTAAAAAATGGAGGAGATATACGATGCATGAACAACACAAAAAGAGTGTCGGATTCGTAGAAGCTTTTGTTTTATTCTGGAAACGTTACATTGATTTCAACGGGAGATCACGACGTTCAGAGTTCTGGTTTATGGTACTATGGACAATGATTATTAACATTGTATTGAATAGTCTGGATGCTTTATTAGGTTTGAATCAAAGTTTTGATAATACTTCTTTTGGTTTAACAACACTTTTTGAAATCGCAAGCTTCATTCCAGGGGTCGCTTTGCTTACAAGACGTTTCCATGATACAGGCAATACAATGGTGGTCCCAATTATCTTTTCTGCGCTATTAGTAATAGAACGTATTCTTTTATTTGTGGATTTAGGAGATGGCATGTTTGCTACAATTGTAGATGCCATTATCTCTATTGCACAGCTAGTATTTGTAATTTGGGTGATTGTCGTAGGTGTACAAAAGTCACAAGAAGGTCACAATGCTTATGGCCCAGAGCCTGTTGGGCAACGTTACAAACACGCCTAAAATCGAATAACAAAATAACAACATGGACGATACTTTTATATAGAAGGTATCGTCTTTTTGTTTATTATATGTGTCAATTTGACTAATATACTTGTCAAATTGACTATTATCATATAGCATGTGTATTAACGGAGGTAAGACGCATGAAAACACGATTAAAAGAATTGCGGGCACGAGATGGCTATAATCAAACACAACTTGCGAAAAAAGCAGGGATTTCACGACAAACCGTCTCATTAATTGAACGAAATGAATTTATGCCTTCCGTACTGACTGCCGCAAAAATTGCGCGGATATTCGGAGAACGCATTGAAGATATTTTCATTTTCGAGGAGGACGACTATGAGTAGCACGAAAAAGAATTGGAAATATGCAGGGAAAATCGCATTAGGTGGACTAGCAGGCGGATGTGTAGGATTATACTTCAGTTTTCTAGGTAACCATTCATCGTTACAACTGTTCGATTTTCAAGCAACCATTATTACCACACTGTTTACTATACTTTTAATTATAGGTATTGGTATTGTAATGAAATTGCAGCTATCCCAAGCTAAAAATTACAAGCATCTTTCAGAAGAAGATGAAGTGTTAGGAGATCATTATGATACTTTGTTCAATCGTAAGTTTTTCAACGCTTCAGTATTGAGCCATCTCAGTACATTTGTTGCGTTAGCGAATATTATTTTAGTCACTACGTTTAAATTTGCCAATAATCATTGGGAGGTTTCAGTCATCCCTTTTTTAATTTCATCAATTTTTAGTGTGATGTATAAAATCTATTTGCCTAAATTAGATTCAAGATTACCAAATCCTAATGATGAACAATATGGAGATAAAATGATGAAAGCGATGGATGAAGGCGAGAGATATGTTACATTTTCAGCGATATTTAAGTTATTTCAATATAACTTACTTGCATTAACTATTTTGATTCTCGTATTGGCATTCTATTCAGCAATTACAGGTCATACACAATCATTAGCTTTAACACTGCTATTTATCTTGTTTGTCTTTAATGTTAGTTTTTATTACATAAAAATTTACAAGTATTATAAAAGCAAATAAGTGTAAATTCTTTGTGAACAGTTTGTAAAGTTAGATATTTAATAATATTATTATCATATACTTATGGTATATGATTAACAGAGTTGCTTTTCCAACACCAACGATAAGGAGTGATGTACGATGGCTTTAGTTTTAGAAGATGTGACAAAGCAATATGGCGATAAGACAGTGGTCAACGATATTTCATTAACACTTGAAAAAGGGAAGATGTTAGGGTTCTTAGGACGAAATGGTGCTGGGAAGACGACAACATTCCGTATGATTTTAGGACTGACACCATTAACAAAAGGAATCGTTACATATAATGGTGAAAAGATGGGTGAACATATGTTTAACCAAGTAGGTTATCTGCCTGAAGAACGTGGTTTGCATCCAAAAATGAAAGTCGCAGATGAGTTGCGTTATCTTGCGACTTTAAAAGGAATGTCAAAAAAAGATTTTAATCAAGCGTTAGACTATTGGTTAAATCGCTTTGAGATTAACGAGAACAGAGATAAGAAAATTGAATCATTATCTAAAGGTAACCAACAAAAAATTCAATTGTTAGCTAGTTTGATTCATAAACCTGAATTATTGATTTTAGATGAACCTTTCAGTGGTTTAGATCCAGTAAATGTAGAATTATTAAAATCAGCAGTTAAAGATCTGAACGAACAAGGGACTACTATTATTTTCAGTTCACATCGTATGGAGCATATAGAAGAACTGTGTGATGATATCTGTATTTTGAATCATGGTGATTTAGTTTTACAAGGCGACATACAATCGATTAAAGATCAATTTGATTTGAAGAAAATTGTGATTGAAACTGAAGATGCTTTAGAAAATTTAGAAGAAGTTGAAGGTGTTACACGTGTAGAACGTTCAAAACGTATGATTACTGTTTCTGTAGAAAATCAAGCAGCCGCAAAACGTGTTTTTGACGTAGTAGCTCAACATGGGTTTGTGAAACGATTCCAAGTGCTTGAACCTTCAATTCAAGATATTTTTATTCAACAGGTAGGTGATATTCATGAATAAATTTTTAGCTACGTTCAATTTGACGTATAAGAATAAAGTGAAATCACGCGCATTTATCATTATGACGGTCATTTTAGCAGTGATTATTATTGCGGCAGCTAACTTCAATAAGATTATCGATTTGTTTGATAACGGGCCGGATAAAATCGGCATTGCTTCTAATGAACCGAAAATTGCGCAAATGGTCAAAGCACAAAGCAAACATATTGAAGAAAAAGGTACAGAATTTAAAATCTTATCTAAAGAACAAGCGTTAAAAGAAATAAAGAAAGATAAAATTGATAAAGCTTATATCATTGATCAACAAGGACAAAAAATTAAAGGCGAAGTTGTTAGTAAAGACGCACCTTCTGATGAGAGTGTTCAAAAATTAGAAAGTATTTTAACACCGATTCAAACCCAAGCAGCAGCGCAACAAATTAATTTAAGTCCAAAAGAACTTTCTGATTTACAACAAAAAAGTGAAGTCACTTCAAAAGCAATCGGTAAAGGCGGCTCAGATACTTCTCAAAGCAATAAATTTTTAAATTGGATTATTTTATATGCGGGCATCATGTTGATGTTCCTTGTGATTATGAACTATGCCAACCAAGTAGCGATGGAAGTTGCGACAGAAAAAACATCACGCGTTATTGAAATGGTCATTACGAGTATTTCACCTGTGAAGCATATCTTAGCTAAAATTCTAGCGATGATTTGTGTCGCTTTTACACAAGTGTTGATTTTAGTTGTGATTGGTGCCGCAGCACTGTATTTTTCAGATGCAGGCGACTTAATGAAAAAGTTTGATATGACTATGACACCTACGACAACACGATTGATTATTGTCGGCGTACTTTCTATCATTATCGGCGTGGTTTCATATACTGTATTAGGAACAATTTTAGGCGCACTTGCGACACGTATTGAAGATTTAAATCAGTCGTTGATGCCGATGACAATTATTAGTTTCATTGCTTTTTATATCGCATTATTCAGTATGAACAATCCAGATATGATGTTAGCTAAAGTAGCAAGCTTTATTCCATTGTTATCACCATTCTTATTATTTGTTAGAGCTTCGACACCGAAATTGGAACTATGGGAAATCATAGTGAGCATGGGTTTATCTGTAATCGTACTTGTTTTACTCGTATGGATAGCAGTGAGAAGTTATCGTGATTCAGTTTTAACGTTCGATAAGAATATCTTTAAAGCGTTGAAACGTGCAATTAAAAAATAAAAATGACAATCCTATAAAAAGATTTCTAAATGGCGCATGGTTTACTGTATTTCATCTAGTAAACCATGCGCCTTATTGTTAAAATATAAAGTGAGGAAAGTATTATAAAAAATAGGTGGCAGTCAGTATATGATGTATCCAATTGCAATTTTTATTTTAGCAGGGCTGTGTGAAATCGGCGGCGGTTATTTAATTTGGTTGTGGTTGAGAGATGCACAATCACCGTTGTTAGGGATGCTTGGAGGTATCCTGTTAATTACATACGGTATCATCGCAACATTCCAAGTATTTCCAACATTCAGCAGAGTATATGCAGCATATGGCGGTGTGTTCATTGTCATGAGTATTATATGGGGATATGTTTTTGATAAACAGATGCCAGATAAATATGATGTCATCGGCGGCATTGTATGTATTATCGGTGTCTTGATTATGTTGCTGCCTGATAGAGGCTGATGATTTTCATCGGGCAAGGAAAGGGTGTATTGAAATGATGTTTACAGAAGTGGAGCACCAAAGAAACGGTTTGGATTTAATCAAGGTTGATAACGACCAAGCGAAAATTATCTTTTCAAATTTTGGGGCGCGTATTGTGTCTTGGAAGTATGAAGATAATAATATTGTGTTAGGAAATGTCGTTGAAGCGGATGAGTATTACCATGAAAATCCGTATTACTTCGGCGCAAGCGTCGGTCGTTTTGGGGGACGTATTGAAGACGGACGTTTTGAATTAGAAGGTAAAACTTACCAACTTGAACAAAATGATCCGCCTCATCATTTACACGGCGGTTTTCACGGAATTAATAAACACTATTTTGATTATGAAATTAAAGATGACAATGGCGGCTATATTCAAATTATCTTTACTACAACTGTTAAATCAGCAGATGATCATTACCCGGGCGATATTAAACTAAAGATTATACATACGTATGATATCGACAATCGATGGACGATTGAATATAGTGCAGAAGCAACAGAAACAACGTTATTTAATCCGACTAACCACGTTTATTTTAACTTGAACAGAGATAATAAAGAGGTGAACAACCATATCTTAACAAGTTCAACATTGAAAATGCATTTATTAAATGACAAGAATTTACCAACGCTTAATGATACTGTAGATTTAATTCAGGTATTAGGTAAACAATCAATGCGATTTGAAGATATCGGCAAAGCTGAAGATGAACGATTACATGCTCAAATTGAACGTTATCATGGCTTAGATCATCCATTTACAATCGGTGATGAACTGACTGTTGAAAATAGCCAATTCTTATTGAAAATGAAAACAGATATGCCACATGTGGTTATCTTTACTTTTAATGAAACCAGCAATTGGGAAAGTGATATGAACATTTATAAACCACACTCAGGTTTTACTTTAGAAGCACAATGCTTACCAAATGATATTAATTTACTAGGAGAAGAAGCACCTTCTATTTTACGTAAAGGTGACACATTCTTTTCTAAAACAACGTATCAAATTATAGAAAAATCTGAGTAATATAATGACAAGGAGTATTCAGTGATGGATGTTAGAGCGTTAAAATTACAAACTGTGAAAGACGCAGTCTCAGAAATTAAAGATGGTATGGTTGTCGGTATTGGTACAGGCAGCACGATTGAACTCTTATTACCGCATATCGCGAAATTATTAGATGATGGCGCTACAATTACAGGCGTTTGTACGTCTAATAAAACCGCATTGCTTGCGAAAGAATTAGGGATTACGATTGTTAACGTCAATGATGTCGATCATATTGATGTGGCGATTGATGGTGCAGATGAATTTGATCCGCAATTAAATTTAATCAAAGGCGGCGGTGGTGCACTGTTTCGTGAAAAAGTTATTGATGAAATGGCTGAACGCTTTGTGGTCATCGCAGATGAAACGAAACAAGTAGACTACTTAGGCCAAACTTTTAAATTGCCAGTAGAAGTTGATCGCTTCAACTGGATGCTAGTAGCGAAAAAAATAGAGAAAGATACTAAAGCAAAAGTATCACGTCGTAACGTGGAAGACATTACCTTTATCACAGATAATGATAATTATATTTTAGATGTTGAATTACCACCAAACACTGATCCATATGACATGCATGAATATTTAATTCATTTAACAGGTGTATTAGAAACTGGATACTTCTTAGATCTTGCTGACCGTGTAATTGTCGGTAAACAAGAAGGTGTCGAAATTATTGATAAGGTCTAAAGAGACTTATTTTATTTAAATGAATCGGTTAAAAAGAAGCGCTGACAGATAACTGAATGATATCTGCCAGCGCTTTTATAATATAGCGATTCACTTATTTAGGTTCGTCTGTGTCTTTAGTTTGTGCGGGTTCATCGTCTTTGATAGATTCAGAATCGTCTGTTGAATGTTCAGGCTCTGTATCTTCAGTGACTGGTGTAGTTTCTTCTGTTTGTGCAGTTTCTGATACTGCAATATCTTCGTCTTCTTCATCTTTTGGATAGTCTAAAGGATTGTTCGGTTCAACTTCCTCTAAAGAATCTTTTGTGAAGAAATAGAAAGCTGCTCTGATAAGCAGACTGAGTAAGATGAAAACAGCGCCTACAAGTGCTGTGCTTAATGCGATTACTTTCATAGAGAAGACGTCTCCTAGTTCTTCACTGAAGAAGAAGACTAATCCAAATGACATTAAAGCATGGAATGCCACAGCAATGTAAATTGTACGTCCTTTAGTACCTCTGATCAATTCGCCGATAATCATTGAGAATGCGAAGTGATACAACAAGTTATATAATGTGAATTCTAATGTATAAGTCGTATTCACATTCCATAAGGCATATAGGATACCGATCAGGATAGATGCGAATAACGTATTCGTTTTTGTTTCTACGACATTCTGCAAGTATGAACGGAAACCGAATTCTACAAAGAATGCCATTAAAAGATGTCCGATTAAAATAGATGTGACAGACACAGATAAGTTTTTAGATTGTAAAATAATAAAACTGTCTGCGTAAGTATTAAAGGCAAACATACAAATAATACAAATCACAAGCGGTAAGATTAAAGCTAAAATAATGCGTTCAATCACTTTAAAACTGATTGTGAATTTTAAACTTGCGAGCTGAGCGCGTTTATTTCGAAATACAATTAAGCAGATAATAGCTGCGATAAATGGCGCAAGTGTACTCAAATCAAAGACAAAGCGTTTGAATGGAACTTGGCCTTGAAAATCTTTCAGTACCAATGGGAGTGCGTATGCAAGTACATAGAAGACAAAGATCGTCATAGCCCATTGGAAACCTGATATGCGTTTCGTGTCCATTATGAAACCTCCAATAATTACGGCGATATCCATACATTTGTATATTAACTTCTATCATATAATACATTACAAACAGAGTGAACCCTTAAGTATGTATTGAGAGTTTTAACCGTATTTTTAAGCGTATGGATATACATAATAACCTAATAGTATTATACATCTCAATAAAACATAAATAAATCACTTCCCCTGAAATGACTTCTAAATGAAATCTCGTTGTAAAGGTTGAATACAATAGTCTTAAGTGTAAGCGTTTTAAATTTTTTCAGAAAAGGGTATGCAAAAAGTAGAATAGACTGTTAAGAAATGTATATAATGATTCACAAGGTATGACTTAAGGAGGATGTGGAACATGTATAAGCAAGCCAACAAAGATTTATGGACAGGTAGAGTGGATAGTGAAACAGATTCATCGCAATTCAGACACTTCCAAACAATTGAACTAAAAGATATCAATGAAACAAATTTTGATCGAAAACAAGGAACTGGCATTTTAGGCTACGCTGTAGATAAAGGGGTAGAACTGAACAATGGCCGCGTAGGTGCACAAGAGGGACCAGATGCGATACGTAAAGCATTTGCGAACTTATCAGTGTTAACACCTTGCTCAGTTTATGATTATGGCAATGTCTATCATGATCATGACGCATTGATTGAAACACAAGAAGAATATGCAGACTTAGCTTCAAAAATGTTTGACAATCATAATTATTCATTATTAATCGGAGGCGGACATGATATTGCTTATGCACAGTATTTAGCCATGCGTAAATCGCATCCAGATGCATCTATTGGCGTTATTAATATTGATGCACATTTTGATACTAGAGAAGCAGAATCATCCACTTCAGGAACAAGTTTCAGACAAATTTTAGAAGAAGATGACAATGCGCATTACTTTGTTTTAGGTATTCAACCTGCGAGCAACACAAAACATTTATTTGATTACGCGGAAAAACGTGGCATTGAATATGTCACAGTAGATGAAATCTTACATGAGATTTCTCCAACGATTAAAGATAAAGTAGACCACTTCATTAATAAGCATGACGTGATTATGCTGACGATATGTATGGACGTGGTAGATAGCGCATTTGCGCCAGGTGTCAGTGCACCGGCAGTGAATGGCTTAACACCGCATATTATTTTAGAGTTAACAAGACGTGTCATCGGACATGAGAAGTTAATTTCTGTAAGTGTTGCGGAAACTAATCCATTGCATGACGTCGATAATCGCACCGCAAAACTTGTCGCATTATTACTGCATAATTTCATTCATTAATAGAGATAAATAAGGCGGATACTTCAATTTGTGGAAGTATCCGTCTTATTTTAGTTCATTTTCCAATAATTGATACAGGCATCAATCAATTGATTGGCAGGTTCTGAAAGCTTACGTTTCTCTAGATAGTTTAAATAAATCGTTCGTTCAATATTTGGTTCTAATTTGACCGCATTTAAATGATTTGCTGAAGAAGATTGGTAGTAGAATCTTGGGATGATTGTATGTCCTAAACCTCTATGAACAAGTGTTGTCGCAGTTTCAAAACGATCGACCTCAAGTACAATATTCGGATGAATATTCATATGTTTAAAATATTCATCAACGTGCTTACGGACTTGGTATTGTCGATTAGGCAAGATTAAAGGCAATTGTTGTAATGCTTCAGCGCTGATGCTCTTTTGATTATTAAACGTATTCTTCGGTGTAATCAATACATAAGGCTCTTGGTATAAAGGAACAGAGACAATCCCTTCACGTTGAATGGCTTCATTGAAAATTGCGAATGATATATCAAAATTCAACAAGCTGGAAATAATATGTTCAAGACTATGTTGTTCGACAATTTGATAGCGCTGTTTATGAAATTGATAATGATGTTGTTGGATGACCATTGCCATCCATGCGCTTGTAGACTCTAATATTGAGAGTTTAATGCGTGGTTCATCACTGATATTTAAATCATACATCTGATCTAGCGTACGATGATACATCTCTACTAAGTCTGTCGCATGTTTATAGAATTGAATGCCTTTCTCTGTAATCTTTAAAGCTTTTGTTGTACGGATAAATAGAAGATACCCCAAATCATCCTCTATTTTCTTTATCGCAGTTGTTAAAGATGGCTGACTGATATGTAGAAACTGTGCTGCTTTTGTAAAAGAATTGTATTTAACAACTGCTAAAAAGTACTCTAATTGTATAATTTTCATGAAATTATCCCCCTGATTAGACATGCCGAAATCTTTGTAACACGTGCGTTTTCCCCTTGTTATAGTTTGAAGCTATAAATGATTAGTTTATTGATATTTGAAGCTTATAATCATCTACGCGTATACTTAAGTTGTATTACAAGTTATACAAAAATATTCTAACGCAACAGTTTTAACGTTAAAATTTCGGAATATTCAATAAACTACCACAGTTAATAATCTAAAAATTATAACTATTCATTCATTATAACATGGAATAGTCAGTGTAACTTGTAAGAATGGTAATGTGAGGTCGGTCCGTAAACAAGGGGACGTACATAAAATGAAGGGGATCATTTTTACGTAAGTTGATCGACCTTTCACTATCATTCACAAATTCATAACATGATGCGAAGCTTAAGTCATCGAGAGCCAGTCAGTTGAAACAGCTTTGTCGTACTTGTAAAACAAAGGGGTGTGTCAAGTATGAAAACAGAAGCAGATTTGGTTTCTGGCGATATGGAAATCCAGCCTGAGAGTAAACCCGCTGATAAGCAGACGGGGGTCGGCATGTGGCGGTTTTACGTATTCAGCATTATCGGAATTTTATGTTTCTTCGTACCAGTGACAATTAACGGAACGAACACGATTATTGTAGATCATGTTCATTTATGGATTCGCGCAGCATTCGGAGTAGCAATGCCTTACGTTGCATTGCTGATGATTTTAGTAGGTGCAGCATTACCGATTATTCGTAAAGACTTTATGAAATCAGCGACAGACTTTGTGGTGACTTTATTTAAAATATTCGGTGCTGTCATTGGTATTATGTATGTCTTTAAAATAGGTCCGGCATTGTTATTTAATCCGAATTACGGACCGTTCTTATTCGATAAGTTGATGTTGCCGCTAAGTATCTTGATTCCAGTCGGTGCCGTGGCACTATCATTACTTGTTGGTTACGGGCTGCTTGAATTTATCGGGGTATTAATGCAGCCGATTATGCGTCCAGTCTTTAAGACGCCAGGTAAATCTGCAGTAGATGCCGTAGCATCTTTCGTCGGAAGTTATTCATTAGGTCTCTTGATTACAAACCGTGTCTATAAAGATGGAATGTATAACAAGAAAGAAGCGGTCATTATCGCGACAGGTTTCTCAACAGTATCCGCAACATTCATGGTAATTGTCGCAAATACATTAGATTTAATGCCGCATTGGAACTTATTCTTCTGGAGTACGTTGATCATTACATTTGTAGTGACAGCTATTTCAGCACATTTACCACCGATTCGTAATGAATCAGAAGAATATTACGAAGGCCAAGAAGGTCAGAAAGAAGTAGAAGTTAACGGCAATCGTGTTGTCGCAGCTTATGATGAAGCAAAACGTCAATCACATGGTTCTTTACCATTACTCAAAAATATTTGGGTGAACGTTAAAGATGGATTTGAAATGACGATGGCGATTTTACCATCTATCTTATCAATCGGATTCTTCGGATTGTTGCTAGCGAATTTCACACCAGTGATTGATTGGTTAAGTTATATTTTCTATCCGTTTATCTACATTTTCCCGATTGCGGATAAACCATTGCTAGCGAAAGCTTCAGCGATTTCACTGATTGAGATGTTCTTACCATCATTATTAGTTGTGAAGTCAACGATGGCAGTTAAGTTAGTGACAGCTATTACAAGTATTTCAGCGATTATCTTCTTCTCAGCGCTGGTACCTTGTATTTTAGCAACGGATATCAAAATTCCAATTTGGAAATTAACTCTGATTTGGTTCATCCGTGTGGCATTAACTTTACTAATCGCAATTCCATTTGCGTTATTAATTTTCTAAATTGAAATCTAAAACTGTGTATTTAATATCATAACTAAACAAAGGAGAGATTGATTATGACTAAAGAAGTAGCAGCGAAAGGCAGACAAATTAAAGCGAAAAAAGGATTGGAAATTGAATGTAAAGGATGGGAACAAGAAGCAGTCCTTCGTATGTTATACAATAACTTAGATCCAGAAGTAGCAGAGCATCCTGAAAAGTTAGTCGTTTACGGGGGTATTGGTAAAGCGGCACGTAACTGGGAAGCTTTTGATGCTATTGTAGATACATTACGTCGCTTAGAAAGTGATGAAACGATGTTAGTTCAATCTGGTAAACCTGTTGCTGTCTTTAAAACACATGAAGAAGCACCACGAGTATTATTATCGAACTCTGTACTTGTACCGAAATGGGCAAACTGGGAACACTTCCATGAATTAGATAAAAAAGGCTTAATGATGTATGGTCAAATGACAGCAGGAAGCTGGATTTATATCGGTTCTCAAGGGATTGTTCAAGGAACATATGAAACGTTTGCTGAACTCGCAAACCAACATTATAACGGTTCATTAAAAGGTACAATCACATTAACAGCTGGTTTAGGCGGCATGGGTGGTGCGCAGCCATTAGCTGTAACGATGAATGAAGGGGTAGTTATCGGTGTAGATGTGGATCCATCTCGTATCGAAAAACGTATTGAGACACGTTATTGTGATATTATCACAGATTCTTTAGATGAGGCGTTAGAAAAAGCACAAGAAGCGAAAGAAGCAGGTAAACCATTATCTGTTGGTTTAGTCGGCAATGCACCTGAAGTTTATAATGAGATTTTAAAACGTGACTTCAAGATTGATATCATTACAGACCAAACGTCTGCACATGATCCGTTAAACGGCTATGTACCTGAAGGTTATTCTTTAGAAGAAGCGTCAGCGTTACGCGATGCAAATCCTGAAGAATATGTAAAATTATCTTCACAATCAATGAAAAATCATGTAGCAGCAATGTTAGAATTCCAAAAACGTGGTGCAGTAGCATTTGACTATGGTAATAATATCCGTCAAGTAGCGTATGACCAAGGTTTAGAAAACGCTTTTGATTTCCCTGGATTCGTACCAGCATATATCAGACCGTTATTCTGTGAAGGTAAAGGACCTTTCCGTTTTGCGGCATTAAGTGGTGATCCAAAAGACATCGAACGTGCGGACCAAGCAATGCGTGAACTTTTCCCTGAAGATGAGAAGTTAATGCGCTGGTTAGATATGGCAACAGAAAAAATTGCATTCCAAGGTTTACCTTCAAGAATTGCATGGTTAGGTTATGGCGAACGTGCCAAAATGGGCTTGAAATTAAACGAATTAGTACGTAATGGTGAAATCTCAGCACCAGTTGTGATTGGACGTGACCACTTAGACTCGGGTTCAGTAGCTTCACCAAACCGTGAAACTGAATCAATGAAAGACGGTTCAGATGCTGTAGGTGACTGGGCAATCTTAAACGCATTAGTCAATACTGCAGCAGGTGGTTCTTGGATTTCAGTCCACCACGGCGGCGGTGTAGGTATGGGTTATTCATTACATGCCGGTATGGTTGTTGTTGCAGACGGTTCAGATCGTGCAGAAGCACGCTTGAAACGAGTATTAACAACAGATCCGGGTATGGGTGTAGTAAGACATGCTGATGCTGGCTATGATATTGCTATTGATACAGCAAATGAAAAAGGTGTCGATATTCCAATGTTAAAGGAGCAAGATTCTAATGAGTAATGATGTTGTTATCCAAAATATTGCACAATTAATTTTACCGAAGAAAACTGATAAACCTTTAAAAGGCAATCAGTTAAATGAGTTGAAAATCATTGAAAATGCAACATTAGTTGCGAAAGACGGTAAAGTAGTTTATGCAGGACCTCATACAGAAGAGTATGATGCACAAGAAGTGGTAGATGCGACTGGCAAAGTCGTATCTCCTGCTTTGGTTGATGCACATACACACTTAGTATTCGGCGGTTCAAGAGAGCATGAAATGGCATTAAAACAACAAGGTGCGTCTTATCTAGAAATTCTAGAACAAGGCGGCGGTATTCTATCTACAGTTAAAGCAACACGTGAGGCAACTGAAGATGAGTTGTTAAAGAAAACAGACAAGTCTTTACGTGAAATGATGTCTTATGGTGTCTTAACAGTAGAAAGTAAGAGTGGATATGGATTAGATAAAGAGAATGAATTGAAACAATTAAAAGTGTCACATGCTTTAGAGAAAAAGTATGGCATTACAATGAAACACACATTCCTAGGGCCACACGCTGTGCCGAAAGAAGCGGAATCTAATCAAGCATTCTTACAAGAGATGATTGACTTATTACCAGAAGTAAAAGAATATGCAGACTTTGCGGATATCTTCTGCGAAACGGGTGTCTTCACAGTTGATGAATCACGTGAATATATGAAAGCAGCTAAAGAACAAGGCTTTGATGTGAAAATTCACGCAGATGAGATTGATCCTTTAGGTGGTTTAGGTGTTGCGATTGAACAAGGTGCGATTTCAGCTGATCACTTAGTCGCTTCAAGTGAAGAAGATAAACAAGCATTAAAAGATAGCGACACAGTTGCGGTTGTTTTACCAGGAACAACATTCTATTTAGGTAAAAATCAATACGCAGATGCACGCGGTATGTTGGATAATAATGGTGCAGTAGCCATTGCCTCTGACTTCAACCCAGGCAGTAACGTAACGAATAATTTACAAATGGTTATGGCAATTGCAGCACTGAAATTAAAATTAACTCCAAATGAAATTTGGAACGCAGTCACAGTCAATGCGGCAAAAGCAATTGATGCAGATGCAGGTACGTTAGAACAAGACGACCGCGCAAACTTCGTGATTTGGAATGTACCGAATTATGAATATGTACCATACCATTATGGTATCAACCATGCGGAATATGTTTATAAAGACGGTAAGTTATTTATTGACAACCGTATTGAAGTACAACAATAAGCTTTAACTATCAGTTAAACAGAACTTTTTACAGCCATGCTTATGATTTCTCATAAGTGTGGCTGTTTTTTTGCTTCTTAATAGTCTGACAATTTATGTTAAGATAAGTGCATAGAGAAGTGGGCGGGTGAAAAAATTGGAACGTCAAATGTATGTGAATCAATGGAAAGGTGATATCAAAGACAATGTGTTGGCAGGTATTTTAATTGCGTTATCTGCATTGCCTGGTGCAATTGCTTATTCATTTATTGTCGGCATGAACCCTTCATTCGGCTTATTGAGTATGGGGATTATGATGATTGTACTCAGTCTGACTGCAGGCAGGACTTTAATGATTACAGGGCCAAGCAGTGGTATAGCCTTAGTCGCAGCACCTCTAGTCATGCATCATGGTGTCGGATACTTAATCTGTGCAACGATTGTTATGGGGTTACTCCAATTAGGCATGGGTGCGTTAAATGTCGGACGATTGATTGAACGCATTCCTCAAGCAGTTGTAATCGGCTTTATGAATGCCTTAGCTTTATTATTAATGTCTTCGCAAATCGATAATATTTTCAACATTTCAATCGCAACGTATGTTTTTGCGATAGTCTCTTTTTTAATTATTTGGTTCGCGCCCCGATTCATTTCGTTTATTCCAGCACCTTTGATCTCAATTATTGTCTTAACCATCATTGCACATCTTATTCACCCGAAACTACATTATGTAAAAGATTTAGCGGATATCTATGTGGTATTACCTAAACTCCAATGGTCTCAGTTTCATCTGTTTACAGAAAGTCATGCCTTAATGGTTATTGTGGGTTACGGTATCACGATGGCAATTGTAGGTACACTGCAATCTTTATTGACTGCACAAGCATTAGATGTGCTAACAAATGAAAAGAGTTGTTTAAATCAAGAATCAGCTGCACAAGGACTTGCGAATTTAGCAACAGGATTATTTGGTGGTTTTGGAGGCAGTGCATTAGTCGGTCAATCAAAATTTAATGTGAAAGTCGGTGCAACTGCACGTTATGCGACCTTAGTGACTGCTTTGTTTTTATTATTGACGATTTACGTTTTAGGGCCTGTTATCGCTCTGATTCCAATGGTCGTACTCGCGACTGTATTAGTTTCGATTGCGTTGAATACCTTTGATAGACGTACTATACAAGCGATTAAAGCGAAGCCTCTATTAAATACCGCAACAATTATCGGTACGATGATTGTTACGTTAATAACGAATAATTTAGCCTTTGGTGTTGCGGCAGGTTCAGCAATATATTTAGTGATCTACGTTGTAAGTAAAGGAAGGGAAAGTTTATGAGTCATTTTGAACAATTAGTCGAATGGAGACGTATGTTTCATCAGCATCCAGAAGTTTCTTATCAAGAATATGACACTACTGCGCATTTAAAAGAAATTTTAGAAGAACATGAGATCAAAATTATAGATTATCCACTAGACACAGGATTGGTGGCAGAAATCGGTGAAGGCGAAACGATTGTTGCGTTACGTACAGACATTGATGCTTTACCGATAGAAGAACAAGTAGATAGTGAAATCACGTCACAAAATAAAGGTGTAATGCATGCTTGCGGACATGATATACATATGGCAAGTATTTTAGGCGCTGCATTGTTGCTGAAAGAGAAAGAAGCAGAATTGCCTGGACGTGTGCGTATTTTATTCCAAGCTGCCGAAGAAGTGGGCAGCGGTGCACAACAAATGGTAGAAGCGGGTGTATTAGAAGGTGTTAAAGCTGTGACAGGTTTTCACAATGATCCGACATTAAAAGTGGGCACGTTAGCGATTAAACCAGGTGCGATGACTTCAGCAGTAGATCGCTTCTTTATTCGAATTAAAGCAAAAGGGGGTCACGCTGCAAAACCTGAAGAAAGCAATGACCCGATGATTATTTTAGGTCAATTATTAACGAGTGTGCAGTCTATCGTCAGTCGTAATGTTTCAGCCTTTGATTCTGCAGTTGTGACAATTGGGGAAGTATCAGCTGGCAACACGTGGAATGTGATTCCAGATTCAGCACGCATTCAAGGAACAGTTCGAACATTTAATAATGAAACACGTGCACTTACAGAACAACGTCTACAAAGTATTTGTGATGGTTTAGCATCTGCCTTTAATGTGGAGATTGAATTAGAATATATTCATTTACCGAATGCAGTCATGAATCATGAAACATTAACACATATTGCACGAGAAGCGGCAGAAGAGACAGGTTATAAAGTTGAACAATTGAGCCAACCTAAAACAATTGGTGAAGATTTCTCAGCTATGAGTGATACTGTCCCTGGTGTTTTCAGTTTCATCGGTTCACAATCTGATTATGATTTACATCATCCGAAATATAACCCGAATGAAGACATTTTGAAAAAAGCGCCTGAGTTTCTTGCGAATTTAGTTCAAAAATTATTTTAATTTGCCGATGAATGAAATATGGATTTTGTGGTATATCAATAGAGAGACAAATAATTGAGGAGTGATAGATAATGGCACCACAAGATCCACGTACAAAATTCTCTGATCAAGATTATCCAAAACAAGAACAAGAATGGCCAGGTTTCCAAACAGATATGGATCCAAAACCAGACTGTGGCGAAACATCATATAAAGGACATGGACGCCTTGAAGGCTTGAAAGCATTAGTTACAGGCGGTGACTCTGCGATTGGTCGTGCAGTCGCAATTGCGTATGCACGTGAAGGTGCGTCAGTTGTGATTAACTATCATCCAAAAGAAGAAGAAGACGCACAAGAAGTTAAGAAAGTTATTGAAGATACAGGCGGAACTGTTTATTTAAAACCAGGTGATTTATCAGATGAACAATTCAACTACGATTTAGTTGAATATGCACACGAAACGCTTGGCGGTTTAGACAATGTGACATTGGTTGCTGGACATCAGCAATACCATGAAGGATTCGAAAACTTCAAAACAGAAGATTTCACACAAACCTTCACAACGAATGTGTATTCATTATTCTGGACAGTTCAAAAAGCACTTGAGTATCTAAAACCAGGTGCGACGATTACAACGACAACATCTATTCAAGGTTATGACCCTAATCCAATCTTGCATGACTATGCGGCTACAAAAGCTGCGATTATTTCACTAACAAAAAGCTTAGCAAAAGAATTAATCGATAAAGGTATCCGCGTGAACTCAGTAGCACCCGGACCATTCTGGTCACCGCTTCAAATCTCAGGTGGTCAACCGCAAAGTAAAATTCCTGAATTCGGTCAAAGTTCAATGATGGGCCGTGCAGGTCAGCCAGTAGAATTAGCAGGCACTTATGTCTTACTTGCTTCAGACGAATCAAGTTATACAACAGGACAAGTGTATGGCGTAACAGGCGGTAAACAAATTAACTAAGCTATGATTAAGACAGCGTTCCAACAATGAATGGAACGCTGTTTTTATACATACAAACACATTATTCGCAAAGTAAGATTTAGTTTATTATGCTATAGGTATAATTAGTATAGTAACTAAGGAGGCAGAATGATGAAACATTTTAACCCTAAAGATTTAACGCAAAGAGAAAATTATAAATTATTAAGCGGCAGCGTCTTACCAAGACCGATTGCTTTTGTGACTTCTCAAGATAAAGAAGGTCATTTAAATGCGGCACCATTCAGTTTCTTTAATGTGGTCAGCAGTCATCCGCCGATGATTATGATTTCAACTGGACGCACAGAAGGTGTCCGTAAAGATACAGCACAAAACATTATTGATACTGGAGAATTTGTGGTACACATTTCTGAATTGTCTATGATTGAAGGTATTAATAATACTGCTGCACCGATTGAACGTGAAGCAAATGAGTTAGAACGTACAGATTTTAAAACAATTCCTTCAGATGTCGTTAATGTACCAGCAGTCGAAGGGGCGCGAATCCGATTTGAGTGTAAACTGGATCGTGTGATTGAACTCGGTGATGACAAAGCGGGCAGCGATTTAATCTTAGGTGAAGTTGTACGTTATCACATCGCTGATGATGTTTATATCGAACCGCATAAAATTGATGTGCAAGCGTTACATCCTGTTGGTCGTTTAGCGGGTAATGACTATGTAAAATTAGGTCAAGAATTTGTATTAGAAAGACCAACAGAATAATTGCTTAATGAAAAGTTCATACTTTGATGATTGACTAACTATTACAATCATGATAGGTTTAAAAAGATTCAAAAAATAAAAATAAATATAGCTTATCAAGAGAGGTGGAGTGATGGGCACTTTGAAACCTCGGCAACATGGTTCGCTGATAGCGACGCGTGTGCCAATTCCCATAGCAACTATTTGCTAAGAGATAAGAAACATAATGTATCCTTTTTTCTTAGCTGAAAAAAGGATTTTTTAATATCATGAGTGAGGTGTTTGAATCATGTCTGAACAGAAACAAAAGGGCAATGCAGTCGCACTGATTCCTTTAATTCTATTTGTCGGTTTATTTTTAGGAGTTGGGATTATTACTGGCGACTTTACGAAGATGCCGTTAAATATTGCGATTACGATTGCGGTTATTGTCGCATTAATAATGAATCGCAAAGAAAAATTCACAGAGAAAGTTGAAGTCTTCACCAAAGGTGCAGGCCATTCTAATATTATTTTGATGGTCTTGATTTTCGTATTAGCCGGCGCATTTTCAAAAGTGACTGAAGATATGGGCGGCGTGAAATCTACCGTTAATTTAGGATTAAGTTTAATTCCAGGAAACTTATTGATTATCGGTTTGTTTATTATTTGTATGTTCGTTTCTATTTCTATGGGGACATCAGTTGGTACAGTCGCAGCCATTGCACCAGTCGGCTTTGGGATTAGTGAGGCGACTGATATTTCAGCAGCACTAGCCATGGCAACAGTTGTCGGCGGTGCGATGTTCGGAGATAACTTATCTATGATTTCAGATACGACAATTTCTGCAGTACGTACACAACATACAAAAATGAGTGATAAGTTCAAAGTAAACTTTAAAATTGTATTGCCAGGTGCCATTTTAACGATGGTTATTTTAGGTATTTTGACACATAGCGCAACAATCAGCAGTACAAAAGATTACAGCTTTGAGTTTATTAAAGTGATTCCATATTTATTAGTTTTAATCTTAGCTTTGATCGGTGTGAATGTAATTATTGTTTTGATAGGTGGAACAGTACTCTCAGGCATTATCGGTTTAATCGACGGATCATTTAACTGGATTGGATTCTTGAAAGCCGCTTCAGAAGGTATGATCGGCATGGAAGATATTGCGATTATCGCATTAATGATCGGTGGTTTAATCGGCATCATTCAACATAATGGCGGTATCACATGGCTACTTAACTTTGTGCGCAGCAAGGTCAAATCAAGACGCGGTGCAGAGTTCGGTATCGCAAGTTTAGTCAGTGCCGCAGATATTTCAACTGCGAATAATACGATTTCTATTTTAATGGCAGGTCCACTAGCTAAAAATATCGCAGATGAATATGATATTGACCCAAGAAAATCAGCAAGTATTTTAGATATTTTCGGCAGCTGTTTCCAAGGCCTTTTACCTTATAGTCCGCAAGTCATTGCGGCTGCGGGCGTCGCAGGTATTTCGCCATTTATGCTAGTGCCTTATTCGATTTATCCGATTATTTTAGGAATCAGCGGATTAGCCGCAATCATCTTTAATTTTCCAAAACTGAATAAACGTAAACAAAAAGCGTAAATAATTTTTACTTTCTCACTTGAAAAATGTTAAAGTAATCTTGTTGTGAAATAACCACAGAGGCATAGTGACAAATGCTTTGCTAGTAGGATTACTTTGGCTTATGCTTCTAAATGCGTTAGAATAATAAAGAGTGCGAAAGTAGGTGACGACAGAGTGGCAAGATATAATATTGAAAATGACGTCGTAGTCATATCATTGGAACGTTTTATGCGCATCCCGCCCGAATTGATTTATCAAGCTTGGACAGATGCGGATATCATGAGACGTTGGTTCATGACTTCTAACCGTTCAAATCAATCGATTGACTTGATTCCAGAAGAAGGCAGACGTTATGAAATTGTTGATGAACGTAACGGTAAAAAGAACAGAGTAACAGGGGTCTTCCAAGAACTAGAAGCACCTAACCGAATTGTGATGACCATCGGTATGCCTGAACTGAGCGACAAAGAAGATACGATTGAAGTAGAAATTTTTGAACGTGAACCAGGTTCAGACATGACACAAATGAATTTCCGTTATACTGCTGTTGTTCCGAAAGAAAGACGTTGGACAACTTTGGAATACAAACAGCAGAAGAAAGAATATCATGATGCGACGGCACACGGCTTTGAAAATATGTTCATTAAGCTTCAAGACATTTTAAGAGAAATGCAAGAAGACAAAGAAGAATTTTAATCAAAACAAGCGACACACAATGCTAGAAAGCAGCGTATGTCGCTTGTTTTATTTTATATATTCAATTTTCAACAATTAGACAGTCTCTTGACCACGTTTATTCCAAGTCAGAATAAAGCTTAACATAGCTAGAATACTAATCACTGTTAATAAGATGAAACCTGCATCCCAACCAAATTGATCAACCACGAAACCAAGTACGATGTTAGCCATGACTGCACCAAATAGGTAACCGAATAAACCTGTTAACCCGGCAGCTGTTCCTGCTGCTTTCTTAGGTACATAATCTAATGCTTGCAAGCCTATTAACATCACTGGTCCATAGATTAAGAAACCAATCGCTACGAGTGCTAAGTTATCTACTAATGGATTACCTGGAGGGTTTAACCAGTAGATTAATACGAAAATAGTTACACCTAACATAAAGAAGAAACCTGCTGGACCACGACGTCCTTTGAAGAGTTTATCTGAGATCCAACCACACAGTAATGTCCCAGGAATCCCAGCCCACTCGTAAAGGAAGTAAGCCCATCCAGAGGATTTCATATCGAAATGTTTCTCTTCACTTAAATAGACTGGTGCCCAGTCAAGTACACCATAACGAACGAAGTAGACGAAGATATTTGCGAAAGCGATTGCCCATACCCATTTGTTATTCAACACATATTTGAACAAGATTTCTTTGGTAGTTAATTCTGTTTCAAGTGTTGTTCTTGAAGCGGTCGGATAATCATTACGATAGGCTTCAATCGGTGGTAAACCTTGTGATTGTGGTGTATCTCTAATTAAGATATAAGAGATGATCGCAATGATAATCGCAAGTAATGCTGGGTAAATGAAGACCCCTTCAAATCCTTTTAAATAACCGAAGTTATACAAGGCAGTCATAGAAATACCCCAAGTCGCAATCGGTGCCATTAAGCCGCCGCCGACATTATGTGCGACGTTCCAAATGGCTGTTTTACTGCCTCGTTCACTCACACTGAACCAATGGACGAGAACACGTCCTGAAGGCGGCCACCCCATGCCTTGGAACCAGCCGTTTAAGAACAGCATAATAAACATGATTAAAATGCTTGAAGTAAAGAATGGAACAAAACCAAGCAACAGATTGACAATCGCAGTCAAAATCAATCCTAGTGTTAAGAACATGCGTGCGTTGCTTCGATCACTGACAGTTCCCATCACAAATTTACTAAAACCGTATGCGATTGAAACGGCGGACAGGGCAATACCTAATTGACCTTTACTGAACCCCTGTTCAATCAAATCAGGCATCGCAAGAGAAAAGTTTTTGCGTAATAAATAATAACCCGCATAACCGATGAAGATACCTAAGAATACTTTCATTCGTAGTTGTTTATATGTATCATCAACTTGCTCTTTTGGTAGAGGAGCAATCGGCTTTGGCGGTTTTAAGAAGTTAAACAAGAAAGCGCCTCCTTTACAAATAATTAACTTAATCTTAATACTAAATTTACAAAAGAGCAATGAACATTTTTATTTTTTAGTTTTAATATAAAAAAGACACTCCAATCATGGAATGTCAGAACGGTACAATCTATTATGAGATTGTAGAATATTTATGCTGAGCGATGCGTGGTCTGTAGTTCGCACCTAATACATCGATATTTTGTGTCGCAAGCGCATGAATCAATTTAGATAATACGTGCGGTGTACATGAAATATCAATGTGATACGTTGTGAGTACATATTTAATGTCTTCTTGATGTTTAAGAAACTGCATAATATCAATGATTTTATCTTTGACAAACATATCTTGTAAACCGTCAATTTTAAGTTTGAAATGCATAGAAGCTTGAATATTCGGCGCAAATTGATAGACGAAGTCTTTGTCTGCAAAAGGTAAAATCTGGTAGATAGGGTAGTTGTGATAACTTAAGAAACTGATGAAGTAAGGCAGGTTGCATTTTGGAATACGGACTTTTAAAACAGGCTGTTGTTTAATTCGAGTGAATTCTGCTTGAACAGCGTGACTGCTTTGAAGTTGTCTGCATAATTTTAATAATTGTCTTCGCTTAAGCCATGTTGATAGATGCCCTATATTAATAATAAAAGTGTCATATTTATCTATAAACATAGACAATTCCTCCAGAAGTATAGTTTATATTTGAGTGGCATAAGATGGATGGATTGCGTGTTGTTCAAATTCATTGTAAATTGTATCACGCTTTAAAAACTTTTTCACTAGGACTTTTGGACGAAATGAAGATAATTGATAATTTTGTCATTTTTTCAATATAATGAGTGTAATACATAGGAAAGAAAGAGAGTGAATACATCATGCGATATAGAGCAGTCGTATTTGATTTTGATGGTACGATTATTGATACGGAACAACATTTGTTTGATGTGATCAATCAACATTTAACTGCACATCAAAAAAATCCAATTTCAGTAGATTTTTATCGTCAATCCATCGGCGGTGCAGCCAAAGGATTGCATCAATATATAGAAACACAAATAGGAGAAGAAGCAACTAAGGCATTGTATGATGATCATCATCAACAAAGTCGACATCTATCGATGATTGAAAATATCAGTCGTTTGATGGAACATTTAGAGGCTAAACATATTCCTTTTGCGATTGCGACGAGCAGTAGTCGTGAAGCGATTCAACCTGCACTTCAAGCATTAGGATTAACAAATCGGGTTGCAGTGATTGTCGGAAGAGAAGATGTAGAAGCGGTCAAACCTGAACCAGACTTATACTTAACTGCGGTTCAACAATTGAATATGAATCCAGTGAGTTGTTTAGCTATTGAAGATTCAGTCAATGGTGCAACTGCTGCAGAACGTGCGGGACTTGGAGTAATTGTAAATACTAATCAGATGACTGAACAGATGGATTTCAGCAATTTAAATTTAGAAGGAATGAATTTAGATGCTGAAACAATTATGAAACAATATTTTTAAGTGAGCAGGTGAGCGCATGTTGCTATTATTCTTTTTAGCAGGACCGTTAATTATTGGCGTTGGAAACTTAATACTTGCACCTATCTTTAATAGAAGGGTGCCGATGAATGTCAGGTTTCGCGCGTTCATGATAGGTTCTATGATTTACTTGATATCTGCCTACTTAGTTTATCAGTTTGTGTTGAAAGGGCAGTTATAACCTTAATGAGCAACTGATGGAAAAAGAGGATACAAACCATTAATGAAATTAAAATTATAAACAAAACAGAGGGTTCAAAAGTTAACGGCTTTTGAATCCTCTGTTTTGTTTATTTCAACATATAAACTAGACCGACGATGACTAAGACTAATAAAATCGCGTCTACTCCAATCATTAATGCACGACGGTTTGCTTGTTCACCTTGTGCTTTCAAACGTTTGTACATGAGATAGTTTGGTACAAGGTTGATGATAAGGAGCACTATGATAATAATAATTAAGGTAAGCTTCACTCTGATTCTCCTTTATGATCCTTTGATAAATAATCCCAGAGAAAGGCAATGACAATACCAAGTACTAGGCCAAGGCCTACTCCAAGTTTCATATGATTTGTAAAGTGTCCGATAACAATACCGAGTATAACGGTAATCGGTAATACAATCCCGACTTTCATTTTTTTAGCTGGAGAAGTCAATGCGCTAAACAAAGCGACATAGCATACACCGAATACCACAGCAGCAATTACCGACATAATTAAAGTATGTGTCAGCGATTCTTGACTGGCTGAGCGGTTTAAGAAAAAGAATAACGCACCAAATATAAATGTATATAATAGTCCGCGTGAAACTAATTGTTTAGACAATGTTGACGTCTCCTTTCAATTCAGTTCACTCAAATTATAACATAGTATATTGGTGCGTCGTATGCATATTAAAGCTCGTTCTTAAATTGTTTATGGTCATTCAAGTAAGCATAGAATAGACCGATGATTAATCCGCCGCCGATATAGTTACCGATGAATGCAGCTATGATATTGATGACTGCAGGCCAGAAGTGTAAAACATCTGATTGGTAAATAGCACCGCCGATAAATAGACATGCGTTATAAACAACGTGTTCGTAACCCATGAATGCGAAGATAGCAACCCCAAACATCATCACAAACATTTTTGCTAGAATGTCTTCAATTTGCATCGCAATAACTAATGAGATATTGATAAAGAAGTTGGCAAAAATTGCTTTAGCTAATATTTGAGTAAAGTCAGCTGTCATTGTTTTGTGATGTAGCAAGACTTCTAATTGTTTCATCATTTCTGGTGTAACGACATCACTGAAACGTAAGATAATAAAGAAGGCTAGGGCACCTAACATATTACCGATGAAACATAACATAAAGATTTGGAAAGCGCGCCATGGCGAAATAACTTTATAATATAAACCCACTGTGAAATACATAAAGTTACTTGTCAGGAGTTCTGAATTGGTAAAAAGAATCAGTACTAAGGCAAAGCTGAAGGCAACTGATCCGACGATGTTGATAATTCCTGTGTTGATTTCTCCTGTGTGTACTTCTTGTACAAAACCAGCTTTAATGGCTAATACAAAGACTGCAATAATACTGATAATAAAACCTGCCATCATGGCACGTAATAAATAGCGCTTAAAATAAGTCGCTTGTAAGACGTCTTTAGTTTGGATAGTTTTAACAACTTCTTTAACCCATTTACGTCCATAAAATACATTATCCCAACGGATATATTTTTCACTGTTCATTCCTAAAAAAACTCCTCGCTCTAGCAAAATGTTTAATATTAATTCAGGCTGAGAGGGTTATCTCATTTTCTGTAATGCATATAGTATAATCGCATTTCTTATTTTTGTGAATACTTTCACATAAACTTTTTTCATAAATATGACTGTCTCGTGAAAATTATTGAAATACTGCATTTGTATATAAAACAGTGATTGTGTCAAAAAGACAATTGTCTCTATGCACATGACAAAGAATCAGAAAATTATCAAAAGTACATTGCGCTTTTATAAAACTCCGTGCTATAATGTTCAAATAAAATGTATTTACTAAATGGACACTGTTCATTGTGTGTGTTTTAGGAATACAATATTTTATTTGAGTGCGAAATGCATTAAAATGCGCGATGACTGCTTTTGTTGTATTTTAGGAAAAAATAAATGAAAGCGCATACATAAAAGTGTAATTTTTATGTTTTCATCTAGAAATTTTATAGTATAATAGCCTCAATGGGCTTGAAAAGTTACAAATCGATAGCAAAAAGAAACATTGTTAAATTTTTCGCAATCTTTTAAATTTTAGTAAATTGGGACGCTGAAATAGAAAGAGAGAATGGGGCAGCTATCGATAACTTGTAATAGGGCCTGGAAATCATGAAAGAGAAGGGGTATTTTCTAATGGAAGAAACTCAATTACACAGGGGATTAAGTTCTAGACAGATTCAAATGATCGCACTCGGTGGTACCATCGGCGTTGGTTTATTTATGGGTGCGACAAGTACAATTAAATGGACAGGACCATCTGTTATTTTTGCTTATTTAATTGTTGGACTATTTTTATTTTTAGTAATGCGTGCAATGGGAGAAATGGTTTACTTACATCCTACTACAGGTTCATTTGCGAACTTCGCAAGTGACTATATTCATCCAGTAGCAGGATATTTAACAGCCTGGAGTAACATATTCCAGTGGGTTGTAGTTGGTATGAGTGAAGTTATCGCAGTCGGAGAATACATGAGATATTGGTTCCCAGAACTTCCGGATTGGATTCCTGGTGTTATCGTTATTGTATTATTAGCTTCAGCGAACTTAGTATCAGTTAAAGCGTTCGGTGAATTTGAATTCTGGTTCGCGATGATCAAGATTGTCACTATTGTTTTAATGATTATTGCTGGTTTCGGATTGATTTTCTTCGGACTTGGTAACGGCGGAAATGCCATCGGTTTATCTAACTTATGGTCACACGGCGGTTTCCTTCCTAACGGTTGGCTTGGCTTCTTCTTTGCTTTATCAATCGTTGTAGGTTCTTATCAAGGTGTAGAATTAATCGGTATCACAGCAGGGGAAACTAAAAATCCTCAAAAGAATATTAAAAAAGCAGTTAACGGTGTTATCTGGCGTATTTTAATCTTCTATATCGGAGCTATCTTCGTTATTGTAACTGTTTATCCATGGGATCAACTTGGTACAATCGGTAGTCCATTCGTAGCAACATTCGCGAAAGTCGGTATTACAATTGCAGCTGGTTTAATCAACTTCGTAGTATTAACAGCCGCAATGTCAGGATGTAACTCAGGTATCTTCAGTGCGAGCCGTATGATTTATACATTGGCACAACACAAACAATTACCTAGATTCTTCTTGAAAGTAATGAAAAATGGTGTACCTGTGTACACAGTACTTGCGATTTCAATCGGTATCTTTATCGGTGTTATCTTAAACGTTATCTTACCTTTATTCATTAAAGGTGCAGACAGTATTTTCGTATATGTTTATAGTGCATCAATCTTACCTGGTATGATTCCTTGGTTTATGATTTTAATCAGTCATATCCGCTTCAGACGCCTTCATCCTGAAGAAGTCCAAGGTCATCCATTCAAAATGCCAGGCGGAGCACCAGCAAGCTTTGCGACTATTATTTTCTTAATTATCGTATTAATCGGTATGTTGCTTAATAAAGAAACAGTTGTATCAGTTGTTATCGGATTCTTATTCTTAGGTTTCATGACAGCGTTCTACTTCATCAGAGGATACGACAAATTACCTTATAAAGATCAACATTTAGAATAATATAAGACAAATGAAAAAGAGTTGGGCGTTATGCTCAACTCTTTTTTAATGTTCAAATTTAATTTTAGAAAGATGTTTCTTATAGTTGTTTAAAGCCATTTTAGATTGCGTAATTGTATCTAACGCATTTGAAAAGTCCATAGACAAATAACGGTAATACAGCACATTGATAGTAAAGAGCTGGGCTGTCAGAGAAGTAGTAGCCGCCATACGAAACTCATTTTCTTCTGATTCGCTGTAAATCAAATCAATATCACTATAGCGTGTCATCGGATTATGATGTGTACCCATTAAGGTAATCAGGCACAAATGATAATCCGACGCAACACGTGCAATGGCTTCGAGTTCATTGTGTTCACCGCTATTAGAAATTAAGAATAATGTATCACGAGCATCATGGGTTGCAATTAAACTGATTAACGCGTGTACACTTTCAACGCATTGCGCATTTAAACCAACCTTAGATAGTTTCTGTGTTAAATCTAATGCTGAAACAAAGGAAGCGCCAAAGCCAAATAAGAAGATGGTACGTGAACGTTTCAACCTGATACAGACTTGTTCAATCTTCTGTTCATCAACTTCATCTGAAACTCTACATAATGTTTGAGTACTGCGTGACAACATTTTGCGTTTAATAGAATCAATCGATTCATTCGGTTGTAATTCAATAGGTTGGGGTTTTGTACGTTTGGAAAGGTATTTTGATACTTCTGTTTTTAATTCTTGAAAGCCGCCATCTGTTACTTTGTAACCGAAGCGGACGACCGAAGAAGGACTGGTATTGGTGCTGTTCGCTAAATCTAAAGTTGTCATATCAATGACTTTTTGTGGCCGTTTTAAAATAAAGTCTGCGATTTTTTTCTCGCTTTTAGTTAAAACATTATATTTTGTTTCTAGTTTAAATAGTATGTTTGTCATCATAATCACCTGCTCTATGAAAAAACAAAGCTGCTTTTTCATTTGTTTTGTAAATCATAGATAGCAGTAAACAGAACCCTTAGTTGCTACAGTTTACTTTGATTATTGTTTGTACGCCTATTAAAGCACGACTCAGACAAACCGACAGTCTCCCAATTATCAGTTTATCTTTATAATGGTTTCTAGTGTACTATAGGATGACAGCTAACACAATTGAGAATTTTAAAAACAACACTCACTAGTATTATCATACCTAACTGATAAAGATTTAAACGATTAACGTTAAAATATTAAAAAATTAGTCAATAATTGAGTGTGAGGTTAAAAGAAAAAGCAAGTGATGAATGGGTTTTTGCCACGTTTTGATCATCACATTTGTATTGCCAGTGTTAAGGATTACTAACGGCTGCAAGATTAATTTGGCTAATAAGTCACAGTAGCGTTGTGTAATAAAAGAAGGGTGTGTTTCAACTAAGCTTTGTGCTTTATGATAATATGCTTGTAGATATGTTGTAATATCATTTGCAGTCTGTTCAGCAGGTTTCTGTTGATTTAAAGTTATATAGTGATGATAGGTGTCGCTTAAAGTAATCAAATGAATCAGTTGTGCGTAAATATCTGTTTCAATGGTTTGTTTTGTCATTACTAATCATTCCTTAAAAGATAAATTTAATTTGTGATTTGAAAGCCGATAACTTAAGATAAATGCATGAGAAGTTAAATTTTGTATAGAGGAGCATCTTATGGAGTTAAAAAATAATAAGCCAGCATGGAGAGATTTAACGTTAATTCCGATTGGTTTTGTTTTAATCTTTCTATTTACTTTTTTAGAAACGTTAATAGCAGCCAATTTTAATGTACCGATGACCGTTGAAACATTAATTCCAATTTCAGCTATAGGTCAAATCAATACATATATCGCACTTTTAATTATTTACTATTATTTTCACTATAGTGAAATGCCTATGAAATTGTCGTCTGGATGGCATTATGTTAAGAAACATTGGTTGTTCTTGTTAATTATGCTGCTGATCGCAATGGGAGGAGAAACACTCTACAATTATTTGGTTTCGTTCTTGCCTGAAAATTTACAGTATACAGAAACACAAAATGAACAGGAATTAGAATTATTGTTCAGAAATCCGGCATTTTTACCTTTCACATTTATTTTTGTAGTAATTATAGGTCCTGTTGTTGAAGAATTATTCTTCCGTACCATTTTGATTGGAGAGTTAGGGAAGAAGTTGAATTATATTGTCATGGCGATTATTTCGGTTATCGGCTTTGCGTTGATTCATGTTACAGGAGCCGAATCTCCATTTGAAATCGGGTCCTATTTAATTATGGCAATTGTTATTGTTTATGTATATTTCAAATCAGGTAAAAATACTGCAGCTACTATCGCAATTCACATCGCGAATAATTTTGTTTCTTTTATCATCACAATTTTATATCTATAATAAAAAAATCCAACTGAGGTGTATCCCTTAGTTGGATTTTAAAAATTGTTGATAATTATAGATAGTAATATCGTGAGTCTTTAATGTTTTATGGAATGAATAAGAGATGTCTTAAATCGCTTGAATCGGTATTTCTTTTGTATGTCCATGACCAATATCGAAAATAACGACACGCCATTCAGCTTTGCGACATATCAATCCGATAAAGATGACATTTTCAGTATAGGTCTCACTTTCCAAATCATATTCGACTAACATCACATTACGCTCTGCGCAATAAATTAATAAGTCTGAAAAGATTTGCGGTATTGTCTCGTTTGGATTAGATTCAAATTTAATGTAGCGATCCATGCGTTTTAACAAACGTCTGATATGTGTTGCTGGCTGATTGAGACATTTCTTGATAATTTGTGCAATTTCTTTTTTATAAGGTAAACGAGAATAAGATTGACTCTCGTTTAATGTCATAAATAAAGCTAGCATTTGTGCTTCGTTTAATTCGAGTTGAATCGGTGCAGGATGGCTTTGAATCTGGTATCCGCCGAGCATGCCTTGTTTTGCGATAATTTGGACACCTTGTTTTTCAAGATCTTGGATATCTCTTAATATCGTACGCTTTGAAACTTTAAGTGTTTTCGCAAGTTGTGCTGCAGTGAGTTGATGGTTGGTTTCAATTGCCTGAACAAGTTTATTTTGACGTTCTATTTTATTCAATTAAGCCACCTCCGATATATTACATATTACAATCATTATATCATATCTCTTAAAATTTGATGTTTTTAGGTAATGTACTTGTAGAAAAAATTAAAAAAAGTCGAAAAAATTTCAAGTAAACGCTTACATTTTGTAAAATTATGTGCTAAACTATCATTAGTAACTAGGAGATAGCACTTAGTGAACAAAGGGGTAATGATAAATCATGTCGTGTGATTTATTAGAACGTGCGAATCACTAGTTAATTAACATCTTCAATATTATTACTTACTTTCCTTTCTATGCCGACTAGTTAAGCTAGTCGGTTTTTTTTATTGATTATAAAGTCGTTAACAGTTCATTTGTGTTCCATGCTAGAATGAAAACATACATAAGAAAAATAAAGGATGAGGTGTGTAATTTGAATCGTAATCAACTGCTTCAATTAGACCAAGCAATCAGACACTGGTTGAAAGGGTTGGATGATATTATTCCTAAACTGATTGCGGATATGCATACAGAAACAAAAGCAAATCAGTTTGATTTAGTAACCAATGTAGATCAAATGATTCAAGATCAATTTGACGCGTTTTTAAAAGAACATTACCCAAGTCATGAACTTTTCGCTGAAGAAAAAAACAATGACCTAGTAGATGCGAAACATGGCGATGTTTGGATAATGGATCCGATTGACGGTACTGCGAATTTAGTAAAACAAAAAACAGATTATTGTATTATCTTAAGCTATTTCTCTGAAGGTCAACCGATGCTTGCTTACATTTATGATTATCCGCACCATACACTTTATAAAGCAATCAGAGATGAAGGTGCATTTGAAAATGAAGTACGTATGCCTAAGGTTCCTTCTTTAGATATCAGTGAAATAATTCTGTCGTATAATCCATATGTTTTAAATGATCATACACAAGCAGATTTAAAAGCAGCAGCATTCAGTTATCGATTAATCGGGGCTTGCGGATTAGATTCTTTACGCGTGATGAAAGGTCAATTCGGAGCACACATTAATACAAATGCGAAACCGTGGGATATTTCTGCACAGTTTTTATTTGCGAAAGAACTTGATTTGAAAATGACGAATCTTGATAATGAACCAATTGATTTTGCGGTTGGCGGACCGTTTATTATTAGTAATAAAGGGTGTCATGAAGCGGTTCTAGAAATATTAAATCAAAAAGGCGGTTATCAAGTTAATAAAGTTACTAAGACTTAAGCACCATGTTAGATAAAATCAACTATAATATAATAGATTGAAATGAAAGATGAGGAGTGGTTGGGTGAAGAGAACAGATAAACCTGGTCGTAGAATGGGACTTGTACCAAAAATATTATTATGGGCATTTGGAATTTTAGTAATACTTGCGCTTGTTGCAGCAATCTACTTAGCAATTAAGATTTTTGCGGTTGGCGGAAAGATTCATAACCCTCTAGACAGAGACAAATCAGAATTACGAAAAGAAAAAGTAGATTTAAACAAAGGTGATCCATTCACAATTGCTTTATTTGGTGTGGATAGTAATGAAAAACGTCAAAGTGAAGGGGACGGACAACGTTCTGACTCAATCATGGTGTTATCTATTAATCCAGATAAAAAGACAACTGAAATTGTCAGTATCCCACGTGATACTCAAGCTGAAATTGTCGGACATGATTCAGTAGAGAAAATCAATCATGCTTATGCGTATGGTGGTCCGGATATGGCTGTGAAATCACTTGAGAAATTGCTGGATGTACCGATTGATCATTATGCGACAGTTGATATGGATGGCATCAAAGGTATGGTTGATGAAATCGGCGGTGTAGATGTTATCAGTAATGCGACATTTAGTTATAGTGGTTATAGCTTTGTGAAAGGCGAAAAAACACATTTAGATGGTGACAAAGCTTTAGCGTTTATCCGTTCGCGTAAAGAAGAAGGTGCAGGCGGTGACTTCGGTCGTCAAGAGCGCCAACAATTAGTGTTACGTGGTATTGCGAATGAATTAACAAGTGTGAAGTCACTAACGAACTTTAATGGTGTGACGGATCAAATCAAAGAGAATGTTACAACTGACCTATCTCTAGGTGAATTAAATACAGTCCGTTCTAAATATCAAAAAGCAAATGAAAATATGAACCGTTTAGAACTACAAGGCGGTGGAGGTATTCAAAGTGATGGCGTTTATTACTTTGTACCTGATGAAAGTTCATTGAATAACGTTTCAAATGCGCTAAGACAAAATTTAGAATTATAAATGAAATGCCGAGGCAGGGTTAATCTTTGTCTTGGTATTATTTTACCCTAAAATTTAAAATTGTATATAAATAAAATACATGTTTTGGGGTAATGATAAACAGAGGGGGAATTTTTTATGACAAATAATAATAAAAATCAAAATAAAGTAGATGAAAAAGAAGTACAAGATGTATCTGAAATGGTTGATGAAGGCGGCTTAGGTGCAGATAATTATTATGGCATCAATGAATTCCAACCGAATGGCAACACTGTAGAAGTTGGAATTGATCAATTCAAATTGAAAGTCAGCGAATATAATGATGCTGATTTAGTCAATTCATTAATTGCACATGCAGATGCAAACCATAATGAAGAAAAATTTGATGAAGCTATCAATATTATTAAACAAGAAGTATTAGGTAGATTACACGATAAGTAAGCAAAATACCGGCATGTGATATGTCGGTATTTTTTAAAAGAAAGTTTAAACTAATTCGTCTATGAAATAGAGTAATACATTATGTTAAATCCTTTAAATCGGCACCAAAAAAAGAGATTCATGAATAAAAAGTTTAATATGTCAACTTTAGAGAGAATATATAAGTATGGGACTTAACATTTAACTTTAAAAGTAATAGAATTAGTAATAAGACTATTTTTTATTGCGTGGGGCAAAAAAAGACTAGTCTTCAATATTTACGGAATATATAAAATAAATAGAGGTTTAGGAAATGAGTTGAATCTTTAGAGGCTGAATGTTTCTAAAGGAAGTGAGATGCAACCGCAAACTTCGTTGCATTGTTCATCTAAAGATTGCTTAATTTCAATAGATATTAATGTTGATACATACATTCGTATCTGTGACGTAAGCGTGACATCGGGGATTTCATGCGACTCTTATACTGTTCTTTTGACCCTCATCAATCAGAATGCAGTATACCTGTCGGTATGTCATCAGCTTAAACACATTTGCAAGACCTCAGAATATAGGGGTGATTACATGCAAGAACATCTTGTCCTTACATTAGACGGGAAAGACTATCTTGTGGAACCAGGTACGAATCTTCTCCAGTTTATTAAATCTAGAGATACATTTGTGCCGTCAATCTGTTATAACGAATCATTAGGGCCGATTGAAACTTGTGATACATGTGCAGTAGAAATCGACGGAAAGATTGCACGTGCATGCGGCACAACAATTGATCGACCAATGGTCGTTAATACGACAAACAGCGATGTTAAAGCATCTCAAAAAGAAGCTTTAGATCGTATTTTAGAAAAGCACATTCTGTATTGTACAGTATGTGACTACAACAACGGTGATTGTGAAATCCATAATACAATGGATGAATTCGGTGTTCAGGAACAATCATATGAATATAAAGACAAAGGTTACGAGAAAGACTTCGGTCCTTTCTATCGTTATGACCCAAGTCAATGTATTCTTTGCGGTCGTTGTGTAGAAGTTTGTCAAGACGTTCAAGTCAATGAAACATTATCAATCGACTGGGAACGTGAACAACCACGTGTTATCTGGGATAACGACGTATCAATCAACGAATCATCATGTGTATCTTGCGGACAATGTGCGACTGTATGTCCATGTAACGCAATGATGGAAAACCACATGGTGGGTGAAGCAGGTTACATGACTGATACTGAACCAGGTACATTAGCAGACATGATTGACTTAACTAAGAAAGCAGAACCAGGTTATGGTCCATTATTCGCAATTTCAGATTCAGAATCTGCATTACGCGAAGAACGTATTGAGAAAACGAAAACAGTATGTACATACTGTGGTGTGGGATGCTCATTTGATGTATGGACGAAAGACCGTGAAATTCTTAAAGTTCAACCGCAACATGATTCACCAGCTAACCGTATTTCGTCTTGTGTGAAAGGTAAATTCGGTTGGGACTTCGTCAACTCTGAAGAACGTTTAACGAAACCTTTAGTACGTAAAGGTGACGAATTCGTTGAAGTAGAGTGGGAAGAAGCATTGAACGTAATTAGCGAAAACTTCTTACGTATCAAAGAAGCTAAAGGTTCAGATGCATTATCATTCATCGCATCATCTAAAGGTACAATTGAAGAATCTTACTTGATGCAAAAATTAGCACGTCAAATGGGTACAAATAACGTCGATAACTGTTCACGTTATTGTCAAGCACCCGCAACGAAAGGTTTATTCAGAACTGTAGGTCACGGTGGTGACTCAGGTTCAGCGGATGATTTAATGAAAGCAGGTATGGTGGTATTAGTAGGTACAAACACTGCTGAAGCTCACCCAGTTATTGCTTCTAAAATCAAACGTGGACATAAATTATTCGGTAACAAACTTCATGTATTCGACATTCGTCGTCATGAAATGGCTGAACGTGCAGACAAATTCTATCAACCAAAACCAGGTACTGACTTGGCATGGTTAGCTGCAGTTACTAAATACATTATCGATAACGACCTTCACGATAAAGCATTTATCGATGAGTGGGTAGATCACTTCGATGAGTACTACAAATCATTAGCACCATTCACATTAGAATTTGCGGAAGAAACAACAGGCATTCCTAAAGATGACTTGATTCACTTCGCACATGAAATGGTTGATTCTAATGGCGTATGTATCGCTTGGGCGATGGGTGTTACTCAACAAGACATCGGTAGTGATACAAGTACTGCAATCTCTAACTTGTTATTAGTAACAGGTAACTATAGAAGAGAAGGTACAGGTGCTTATCCATTACGTGGTCACAACAACGTACAAGGTTGTAGTGATGGCGGTAGTATGCCGGATAAATTCCCTGGTTACCAAGATGTAACTGACGATGAAGTACGTGCGAAATTCGAAAAAGCATGGGGTATGGAACTACCAGCTATTGCTGGACGTGATAACCATCAAATGATGGAAGGTATCCATAACGATGAAATCGACGCAATGTACATTTATGGTGAAGACACTGGTATCGTAGATGCGAACATCAACTTTGTACAAGCAGCGCTTGAAAAAGTCGACTTCTTAGTCGTTCAAGATGCATTCTTGACACAAACAGCACGTTTCGCAAACGTTGTTTTACCAGCTAGTCCTTCACTTGAAAAAGAAGGTACTTTCGCAAATACAGAACGTCGTATCCAACGTTTATATCAAGCAATGAAACCATTAGGCGACTCAAAACCTGACTGGGAAATCATTCAATTGATCGCAAACAAAGTTGGATTAGACTGGAACTACTCACATCCAAGTGAAATCATGGATGAAATGGCAAGCTTAACACCATTATTCGCTGGTGTAAGATATGACCGTTTAGAAGGTTACAATTCATTACAATGGCCTGTACATGAAGATGGAACAGATGAACCTACTTTATACTTAGACGGGTTCAACTTCCCTAATAAACGTGCCAAATTATATCCATTAACATTCGACAATTTCTTCAAAGAAGATGAAGAATATGATATCCATGTTAACAATGGTCGTATCCTAGAACACTTCCATGAAGGTAATATGACTTACCAAGTGCCTGGTATCAAATACAAAGTGCCGAATGTTTACGTTGAAATCTCACCAGAACTTGCGGAAGACCGCGGTATTCATGAAGGTGCAGATGTTAGATTAGTTTC
Source organism: Staphylococcus sp. CWZ226 (assembly GCF_018986355.1). Taxonomy (NCBI): domain Bacteria; kingdom Bacillati; phylum Bacillota; class Bacilli; order Caryophanales; family Staphylococcaceae; genus Staphylococcus; species Staphylococcus sp. CWZ226. Next base: position 183,558 of record NZ_JAHMSB010000002.1, read on the forward strand.
TTCAACAGGTCAAGTTGAATTAGTTGTTCACATTACTGACCGTGTTAAAGGTAAAGAAATCTATATTCCGATGAATAATAACGCTGACGAAGATGGTACTGCAGGTGCAGTCAATATGCTGACAAACAGTGATGTTGACAAAGACACAGATACACCATCTTACAAACGTACATCAGCACGTATGGAAGTCATTACACGTAGAGGTAAGTCACCACTTAACCCTTCTAACTTCCGTGTGAATACAGAACGTAACCCGCAATACAGTGTTCAAGTTCAGAAAAAATGGGCACGTCCAGACTACGTGTTCCCAGGAAATCAGGTGAGACACGATGGCTGAAAACATTAGAAAAATCAAACGTATGGAAATTTCACATGAAGAGCAAAAAGCGAAAGATCTTGCAGAAGTAACTGATGCTATTTCAGAAAACAAAGATGTTATCATCAAAGCAATCCGTTTAATGCGTGTCTTAGATGATGCGAAAATCTTAGATGCTGGTATCGGCGCAGTTGAAAAACGTGGCTTCATTACAAACAAGATCACAAAAGAGTTGAATAAAGAGCAATATACTGGCTTATTAAACAACTTAGCACCACTTGTATTCATGCTTGGTAAAGTGGATGTAGCAGGTACAGAAGAAATGTTGCTTAAGTTGAACAAAGGACTTAAAAATGCGAATGCTGCAAGTCCAAATCAACGTACAACAATTTCTAGCTTAGTCGGCTTATTGAAAGACGATGAAGCAAACAGAAGTATTACGTATTTCGTAAACTTATTAAAAGGAATGTCACGCGAAGATTAAGCGTCATTCTATAAGAGCTGTTCTTTTTAGAACGGCTCTTTTTTTACATACAGAATCTATCTGCCGACGCTGTCAGAAATATGATAAACTTTAATAGAATTTAGATGTAGATGATAGAAAGAAGGTGTTGACGATTAACCCGAACATATTAAAAGCTTTAGCACTGATTTCAAATTTATTTGTCGTGCTTGGTTTTATTTTTTTGATTATGATGAAAGCCGTGCTTGCGATTACCATGTTTGCGATCGGTTTAATTATCAGTTTAATGATGTTTAATGTTTTATTCCGTGACAGAACAGGAATGAAGATAATTATCAATCTCTCTTTTACAATTGTGATGATTGTGATCATTGCAGCATACTTTATGTTGAAATAGAAAAAATACATGAGGAGTTCGCATAATGAATCGTAAAGTAAAAACGCGTATTTTCAGGCTGTTTGTCGGCTTAATTCTTTTAACTTTTATTATTCTATTTATCATTAATGAAACGAATTGGTTCAGCAATGATAAGAATTATACATTTGATGAAGCTGTTCAACTTCAAACTTCAAAAGGTGTATTGAATACGAAAGAAGACAATGGTCAATTTGTGAATGCATCTAAAGCAGATGTTGAACAAGCTATGGCAATTAAAAGACAGAATCATAATATCAGTTATATGGATATTTCAGAGCCTATCTCAATGGATGAAAAAGAAGTGAATCAATTATTAAAAGGCAAAGGCGTGCTTGAAAATAAAGGGGACGCATTTTTAAAGGCACAAGATAAATATGATGTGAATGTTATTTATCTCGTCAGTCATGCATTAGTGGAAACAGGACATGGTCGTTCTGAGTTATCGAAAGGCATTAAGTTTAAAGGAAAAACATATTATAATTTTTATGGCATCGGTGCGTTTGATGAAGACGCAATGAAGCATGGCCATAGTTATGCGAAAAAGCAGAAGTGGACGTCACCAGAACGTGCAATTATGGGCGGTGCACGTTTTGTACGAGAAGACTTCTTCGATAAAGGACAAATTTCACTTTATCAAATGCGTTGGAATCCTAGCAATCCTGGTCAGCATCAATATGCGAGTGACATCGGTTGGGATCAAAATATTGCAGGTATGATGGATACGTATTATCAAAAATATGGTATTAAAAAAGATGATATTCGTAAAAACTTCTATGAATAACCAAAGAGGGCAGCAGCCCTCTTTTTTAAGCTATCCAGCTAGATACATAGGAAATAGGGAATATGATAGAATAAATAGGAAGTGTTAAAAAGAGGTGGATTATTGAGATGAAAATAGCAATTGTCGGCGGCGGCATTGGCGGACTCACCGCAGCTGCCTTATTACATGAACAAGATCACGAAATACATGTATTTGAACAACAAGATGAAATCAAAGAAATCGGTGCAGGTATCGGCATCGGTGGTAATGTATTAGACAAACTCGGCAATCATGATATGGCAAAAGGAATTAAAAATGCAGGACAAGTCATCAAAGAAATGGAAATTTTAGATGACAAAGGACATGTATTAAATAAAGCAGTGATGAAAAAAGGAACAGTTAATTTAACACTGCCAAGACAAGCTTTATTAGATGTTATCGCATCTTATGTTCCAAAAGAATTAATCCATACAGGAACTAAAATCGTGAAACTCGTACAAAACAGTTCGAAAGTTACTTTAACAACTGCACAAGGTGATACACATTACTTTGATTTATGTATCGGTGCAGATGGCGTACATTCAATTATTCGTGGACAAGTAAACCCTAAAGCCACTGTTAACTACCAAGGTTATACATGCTTCAGAGGAATGGTCGACGATGTAACTTTGAATGATCCGCATACAGCGAAAGAGTTTTGGGGTGCTAAAGGTCGTGTAGGGATTGTGCCGATGTTAAATAACCAAGCGTATTGGTTTATTGCGGTTAATGCGAAAGAAAACGATCCTAAATTTAAAGAATTCACGAAACCTTATATTCAAGCATATTACAATAACTATCCAAATGAGGTCAGACGTATTCTAGACCAACAAAGTGAAACGGGTATTTTACACCATAATATTTACGATTTAACATCGCTTCAATCCTTCGTCTATGGTCGCACATTATTACTAGGTGATGCAGCTCATGCGACAACACCGAATATGGGACAAGGTGCAGGACAAGCGATGGAAGATGCGATTGTGTTAGCAAATTGCTTAAATACTTATGATTTCAGAGAAGCTTTAGCACGTTATGATGCGTTACGTGTGAAACATACTGCAAAAGTGATTAAACGTTCTCGCAGTATTGGTAAAAAAGCACAATATCAAAATGGCTTGATGATTGGCTTGCGCAACTTTGTGTTGAAACGCACACCGTCTAAATTGATTTCAAATCAAGCGAAATTCTTATACAAAACGAAATCTGTATAAACAACCAACATTGTTTAAAACGATAAATAAAGAAATAAAAAAATGAGGTCTGGGATATTTTCCCAGGCCTCATTTTACTTAAGTGTAAATATCTTATTTAACGTTATTTACAACATATTGTGGTGCTTTGTTGTCTTTTAAGACATCTACTGTGTTGTTTGCGACAATTTCAGCCATGCCGTCACGTGCTTCAAATGTAGCGTTACCGATATGCGGTGTAATCACGACATTATCTAGTGATTTCAAATCTTCAGTGATTTTCGGTTCGAATTCATAAACGTCTAACGCTGCACCTTCGATGACTTTGTCTTTCAATGCATCAGCAAGTGCTTGTTCGTTTACAATCGGACCACGCGCAGCATTAACTAAATAAGCTGTCGGTTTCATTTGTTTGAATTGTTCTGTATCGAACAAGTGGTGCAATTCTGGTTTGTAAGCAGCGTTGATTGTGATAAAGTCTGATTCTTTTAATAATGTGTCAAAATCAACGTATTTCGCACCTAATTCTTTTTCTTTATCTTCTTTACGATGTGGACCTGTATAAAGGATATCCATATCGAATGCTTTCGCACGTTTAGCAACTGCATAACCGATATTTCCTAAACCGAAGATACCGATAGTTTTACCTGATACTTCACGTCCTCTGAAGAATAATGGTGCCCAACCATCGAATCCTTTCGTACGTGATAACTGATCACCTTCAGCAATACGACGTGCCACTGCAAGAACTAACGCAAATGTTAATTCTGCTGTTGAGCGTGTTGAAACGCCAGGTGTGTTTGTCACATAGATGCCTTTAGATTCAGCATATTCAATATCTACATTATTAAAGCCGGCACCGTAGTTTGCGATCACTTTTAAGTTTTCGCCTGCTGCGATGACGTCTTTATCTACGTTTGTAGATAAAATACTGATTAATGCATCCGCATCTTTCACGCCATTTTTTAATGTTTCTTGATCCACAACTCCTGGACCATCGTACATATCGACTTCGATATTATTCTTTTCTAGAATATCAAGTCCTACTTGTGGGATAGGGCCTGCAATATAGACCTTAGCCATACAAAACACTCCCTTTCTTAGTTTATATATCAATTATATTAAAAGGAAGAAGGAGAAACAATGAATACACCGTAAGCGTATGCATGACTATGAAATGAGTTTTAACCCAACAGAAGAAACGACAATTAAGCCGATACAAAGAATACGCCAGATATTTTTGGATTCATTATAAAATATCATACTGATAATTGCACCGCCGCCAGTTCCAATACCTGTCCAAATCGCATAAGCAGTACCCATCGGGATGGAATTCATAGCGAGTGATAAAATACTGAAACTGAAGATAAAGGCGATACCTAATAACACAATATAAAATTTCTTGCCTGTTCGATTTAATTCATTTAAAAGAATCACGCCAAGAATTTCGAAACAGCCTGCGATAAATAAATATAACCATGCCATCAGTGTGAGCCCTCGCTTTCTGTTTCATCTGTTGATAGTTTTAGTCCAAGAATACCAATCAATAATAAGATGATGAAAAAGAGTTTGGTAAAGCTGAAGGGGTCGCCATAGACCACCATATCTAAAATAATGGTACCCACTGTACCGATACCTACGAAAATCGCATAAGCCGTTCCCACAGGCAATGATTTACAAGCATTGATTACTAATGCGAAACTGATCGCAATCATAATTAAAGTCAGTCCCCAACTGAGCACTGAATCTGCATTTTTAATACAATTGACCCAAATAATTTCTACTAAGCCAGCTAAAATGACTTTAAACCAGCGCATACACACGCCTCCTTCTTCTTAATTCAGCACTGTCTATTTTCTCAAATTACACACAGAGAAACAATGAATGTGTTTATGAAAAAAGCATCAAAAAAACACACAACGCTGTGGTTGTGTGTGATTAGTTGAAGAAGCGGATAGATAGCGGGATTAGGTATTCCTCGCCATTATATGCTTTGACAGCCGCTATGACTGAGAATACAATGCTCAATATACCGAGAACCGGTAATATTATCATACCAATTAATACGATGCATAAAACTAATGCTACAATCGTCCATATCGTATAAGAAATAACGAAATTAAAATAGTTTTTAGCGGTCTTATTTACAAAATAAGATTCACTGCCTTTGGTTAACCAAATAATTAAGGGTCCGATAATAGTTGTAAAAAAGCTGAGTATATAAATTAAACACGCGAATAAACGTGCATCTTCTGTTGGAAATTGTTGATAGACTTCAGTGTGCTCGGTGACTTGTTCAGGTGAATGTTCCTTAGTCATAGCGCTCCTCCGATATTTAAGATTACTTTAAATATAGCAATAATTGAGTTTAAATGAAACACAATCGGAAAATCTTCAATATTTTTTACCATTTTGGACACCTAACAATAACAATAAATAAAGAGAAGTAGGGTATGAAATATATAGACGTTATTGTTAATAAGTAGCTAACAAATTTTTATTTTATTATTTGTCTAATCATGTTACGATAACTATAATACACTATTTGATGGTCGCAGAAAGCTGTAACTGTGCGTGTTTTAGCATACACAAGTCTCACAAGTTTTCTGTTTTATTTTTCTTTAAGACGGTTAAATAGAATAAATAATATTTTCACACTTCGAGAGACCGTACATCACTTTATTTCTAGCAATAAAGCTATTGTACGGTCTCTCATAATCATGACTAAACAAAGAAAGAAGGTATGAAGCATGAAAATAGCAATTATTGGTTCAGGTAACGGTGCAGTCACAGCAGCCGTTGATATGACAAGCAAGGGCCACGATGTCAAATTGTATTGCCGTAACGCTTCTATCGAAAAGTTCGATAAAGCGATTGAACAAGGCGGTTTCCACTTCAATAATGAAGGTGAAGAAAGCTTTGTGAAATTTACACAAGTCAGCGATGACATTGAAGAGGTTATACAAGATGCAGAAATTATTCAAATGATTATTCCATCAACATTTATTGAATATTATGCACGTATTATGGCGCCGTTCGTTAAGGATGACCAAATTATATTCTTCAACATGGCAGCTGCTATGGGTTCAGCACGATTCCTTAACATATTAGAAGATGAATATATCGATGTATGCCCACGTTTTTGTGAAGCAAACACATTAACGTATGGTACGCGTGTTGACTTTGAAGAGGGTATTGTTGATCTATCTTTAAATGTACGTAAAGTCTATTTCACTTCTTATATTCAAGAACATTTAAGTGAAGACTTTGAAATTGTTGAAAAGATTTATCCTCAAATTATTAAAGAAGAAAACTTATGGAAAACAAACTTAGAAAATGGTAACCCAGAAGTGCACCCAGGACCAACTTTATTAAACGTTGGACGTATTGATTACTCTGGAGACTTCTCATTATATAAAGAAGGGATTACTAAACATACGGTTCGTTTACTGCATGCGGTAGAGCTTGAGCGTCTGTCACTTGGCCGTCGTTTAGGATTCGAACTGCAAACAGCAAAAGAAGCACGTATTCAACGTGGTTATTTAGAAAGAGATCGTGAAGATGAACCGTTAAATCGTCTGTTTAACGAAAGTCCTGTTTTCTCACAAATTCCAGGTCCAAATCACGTGAAGAATCGTTATTTAACTGAAGATATTGCATTCGGTTTAGTCTTATGGTCTAGCTTAGGGCGTGAAATTGGGGTAGAAACGCCGAATATTGATGCGATTATCGTCATAGCTTCTACAATTTTAGAACGTGATTTCTTTGAAGAGGGTCTGACAATCGACGAGTTAGGCAGAGATAAAGTTGGATTAGATTAACAATTAAATAAAGGGGGACATATTATGAAGAGAATGCCGACATTACTTGAATCCATTTCAACCATCGTTGTAATGATGTTATTAGTTATTGTTGGATTTGTGGTATTTGGAATTCCAGTACAACCATTATTAATTCTTTCAGCGGCTTATGCGTCAGTAATTGCCTGGCGTGTAGGCTTACGTTGGAAAGATTTAGAAGAGGGGATTACACAGCGGCTGAGTACAGCGATGCCTACGATTTATATTATTTTATGCGTAGGGATTGTAGTTGGGACATGGATGTATTCTGGAACCGTACCTGCTCTGATTTATTATGGATTAAAATTGTTGAATCCAAGTTATTTCTTGGTCTCTGCGTTTTTAATTTCAGCGATAACGTCTATGGCCACTGGAACCGCTTGGGGTTCTGCATCAACAGCAGGCATCGCATTAATTGCGATTGCACATCAATTACATATTGATGCGGGTATGGCTGCAGGTGCAATTATTGCAGGTGCAGTTTTCGGTGATAAGTTATCACCACTCTCTGATACAACAAACTTAGCGGCAATGGTCACGAACGTGAACATTTTTGCCCATATTAAAGCGATGTTATGGACGACGATTCCTGCGTCGATTATCGGTATGATAGTTTGGTTCTTTGCGGGATTAAATCATAAATCGAGTGCGGATAAAAGCCAAATCAATGCATTATTACGTCAACTTGAAAATGTATATCATATTAATTTCAGTGTATGGATTCCAGCGATTGTTATCATCGCATGTTTATTATTCCGCTTCTCAACCGTACCGGCTATGTTAGTTTCATGTGTGGCAGCGATCTTTGTCGGAGCACTGAATCATGGCTTTAATTTTACTGATGGTTTTAAAGCGGCCTTTGACGGTTTTAAACCAGATATGATTGTCCATCAAGTCAATTTAAATGATAAAGCGACGACTTTGCTTGAGCAAGGCGGCATGATGAGTATGACACAAGTCATTGTGACAATCTTCTGCGGCTATGCGTTTGCGGGTATTGTCGAAAAATCAGGTTGTTTAACAGTGATGTTGAACACAATTAAAGATAAAGTCACTTCACCAGGTACATTAATTTTAGTTACAGTAATATCTGGTTTGATTATGGTATTAGCAGCAGGAGTAGCATCTGTTGTGATTATCGTAGTAGGTATGTTGTTATATGATATGTATGATGAGATGAAGCTGTCTCGTACAAACTTATCACGTACACTTGAAGACTCAGGTACGATGATTATTCCATTGATCCCTTGGGGCACATCAGGAATTTATTATACGCAACAATTAGGTGTAAACGTCTATTCTTACTTTATTTGGACGGTACCTTGTTATTTATGTGTGATTTTCGCTATATTCTACGCCTTTACTGGCTGGTCAGTGAAAAAGGTGAAATCACTAGACACAACACATTATACGCAGCACGGTTAAAGATGAACTGTCTCGCTTTTTAAAGTGAGGCAGTTTTTCTTTGACTTTTTACAATTTTTCGGATTTTACACATTAAACGCGTGAATCCAGGGTATAACATACTAATGGTGGAACAATTATAGTTATCTAAGAAGGATTAATTGCAATTCCAATCATTTAAAAAATTAATATTTATTAGGTTTAGTTGTGTACTAAAACGGTTATTAAATATATATGAATGAGGTGATTCCATGCTATATGTAGTAATACTTGTAGCGATATTACTATTGTGTCTAGGAATTCATCGATACTTCAATTTAGATAATTTAACTGTAAAATATTCTTCTATTATCTATTTAGTAATCAGCTTTATATTGTATTTTGTAGCGATTTTGCAATATAGAGTTGATTCTTCTATGTCGGAATTTTTAGCACATGAAATGTTAATGACGTCTATCTTCGGGCTATTAATATTTTGGACATTATCCCAAACTAACAAAACAAAAGATACTGTTGTTTATACAGTAATGATATTAATCTTATCTCTTATTGAGGTTATGACTACGAGTCCTCAGCTTGGGATTAATGCCACAGTAGAAATGTTTGTGGTACGTATTGTCCTAACAGCCGGTATGGCCATAGGTTTAGGAGGCTATGTTCTTTATAGACAACTTAAACGACCCGTATCAGAAAGCTTCCCATTATTATATGTGTTAGCTTTCGCATTCTGGATTATGATCGCATATTGGTTATAACGTAGTAAATAGATAGAAAAGCCGGCAGGCTTAGGTGTAAATTCCTAAGTCGCCGGCTTCTTTGTTATGCGTATAAGTTAGCGGCAGGATAAGCAATAGAAATAAAAAAAGGGCATAAAAAAACCAACTGATTGTAGCTGATCAGTTGGTTTATATCGTAAATTTATTAATTAGTGGATGTAGTTGTATCCGCCTGCTTGGCTAGCTGAGATTGTACGTGTAGTTACAACGCCAGGACCTTGACCGTAGTTCATTTCTGAAACGTTTACTGAACCGTCGCTGTTTACACTTTCAACGTATGCAACGTGACCGAAAGCACCTTGGCTAGTTTGTAAGATTGCGCCAGCTGATGGGTTGTTGTTTACAGTGTAACCTGAAGCTGCTGCTGCGTTAGCCCAGTTGTTAGCGTTGCCCCAAGTTGAACCGATTTTACCGCCAACTTTGTCGAATACGTAGTAAGTACATTGACCTACAGTGTATAAGTTAGCACCTGATGATGAACGGTTAGCGAATGTGTTAGTGCTTGTTTTTGGTGCTGAAGTAGTTGTTACTTTAACGTTGTTGTCTGATGTTGAGTATGAAGCACCTAAACCGCCAGTACGTGGAGCAGTTGCTTGTGTATTGTAGCTAGTGTAGTTTGTATAGTTATTGTTAGCTGTGTTGTTGTTATTGTATTGAGCGTAAGTGCCATAGTAGTTATTGAATTGATTAGATTTGTTCCAGTTACCTTCCCAAGTGTAGTGGTAGTTACCATCTTGATCAATTGTATATGAGTAGCTGTAAGAATAAGGATCGTTTGAGTTGTATCCGTTATTTTGTGCAGCGTCTGCATCGTGATTAGATAAAGTTAAAGCAGCGATTCCTAAACCTGCTGTAGCGATTGTAGTAGTAGCGATTTTATTCATGATAAAATATCCTCCTAAAGATAATAAGCTAAATTATTTTTTAAGTCTCGTGACTGGATTAACATTTACTAAATTTCATAATTTGTTTTATTTGTTTCGTTCTCTTAACGACAAGACTTACTCTACCAAAAAAAATTGCACTTGTGTGGTTTGTTATCGTTTTGTAATTTAGTTCTAATAATTATGTATTTGGATGTAATAAGCATGAAAGTAGGACTATAGTCTTAGAATGTTGATGTTATCGCATTTTTAACATTTTTAATTATTTGTAAAGGATTTTCATATTACAGTCTTGTAATATAACAGAAAACTTTGAAACATAATTTCTAATGAATAAATGTTGTTTTGTAGTTAATATGACGGAGATTTATTTTTAAAATTCTGTCGAATAGATAGTCATCTAATTAAACATAATAGGTGGATGTTAACTATTAACTTAATGTAAAGTTAGGCTTTTCTTCATTAAATGGAAGTTTTTATCTCTTTGTTCAGCTCGAGTTGAAAGTATTGACTTAAGGAAAGAACAGATGTATTATTTAAGTATAAAAATTATACCTAAAGAGGTGAAAAAAGTGAAACTCGAAATTGGAATGACATCCTTTGCAGACAACACTGATATTTATACAGAAAACGGCATTCAAGAAAAATTAACAGCAGCAGAACGTATTAGAAACATCGTAGAAGAAATCCAACTTGCTGATGAAGTAGGGCTGGATGTATATGGATTAGGTGAACATCATCGTTCAGATTATGCAGTTTCAGATCCTGTGACTGTACTTGCGGCAGCAGCGACAACAACGAAACGTATTAAACTTTCATCGGCAGTAACGGTTTTATCATCAGATGATCCAGTACGTGTCTATGAACGTTTTGCGACATTGGATGCAGTATCTAACGGACGTGCTGAAATTATGGTAGGGCGCGGTTCGTTTATCGAATCTTTCCCATTATTCGGTTACAACCTTGATGATTACGATCAATTGTTTATTGAAAAGTTGGAATTATTGAAACGTATCAATCAACATGAGATTGTTAAATGGGAAGGCGGTTTGCGTCCAGCAATTAACAACTTAGGTGTATATCCTAGAGCAGTGCAAAAGGAAATTCCAATTTGGCTCGCAACAGGAGGCACACCAGAGTCTTCTATGAGAGCTGCAGAGTTCGGTTTACCGATTACCTACGCGATTATCGGTGGTAATCCTAGACGTTTCAAACGTAATATTGCAGTGTATCGTGCAGTTGCTGAAAACAGAGGTTATCGCGCAGAAGATATGCCGGTTGCAGTACATTCTTGGGGTTATATCGCAGAGACTGATGAAGCGGCACAACGTGAGTTTTACGCGCCGACTAAAGTCACACATGATATCATCGCCAGAGAACGTAATTGGCCGCCATACGATCAAGCGCATTTCCAACGTGAAATCAGCGATGAAGGCGCAATGTTTGTAGGAAGTCCAGAAACAGTCGCAAAGAAAATGATTAAAGTAATCGAAGAATTGAACTTGAATCGTTTCATGATTCACCTGCCAGTAGGGTCTATGCCACATGACCGTGTAATGCATGCAATTAAATTATACGGAGAAAGGGTAAAACCTATTGTAGAGGAATATTTTAATAATAAATAAAGGAGATTGTATTATGTTATTACGTTATTTAAACAATATTAAAATCGCTAAGGAATTATTACAGGCTTCAGAGCCAAAATTAAAAGGTGACGCAGGTATGAAAGATACTTTCGCAAATGTGTTCGGCCTTGATTCTAAATGGGTAACAGTTGCAGGTACTTTAGAAGCAGCAAGTGGTTTAATCTATTTACTAAGCTTCGGCAACAAAAAAATGACAAATGTTGCTTCATTATTAGCAGTAGGTGTATTAGGTGTTGCAGCTTACAAACACTACGAAGCAGGTCATGGTAAAGAAGGCGCTAAACACGCAACTGACTTATTGAAATTAGCTGCATTATCTTCAGCTGATACAATTTGCAGTAAAAAATAATAAATAATCAGTGTATATATGAATAAGGCTCAATCACAAAACTGTGGTTGAGCCTTTTTATTATGCTTGAGTATAACGTTTTAAATGTTTGGCAGTTAAGGTATCTGTTTGTAGGAAGTCTTTAGGCAAGCCGCTGAATAAGATTTGTCCTCCTTCTAAACCTGGACCTGGTCCGACATCAATGAGCCAATCCGCTTCACACATCATGGATAAGTTATGTTCAATCAGAATCACTGTATTCCCAGCTTCAATTAAATCATTGAAGCGATTCAATAGTAGAGGAATGTCTTCTTCATGTAAACCTGTTGTCGGCTCATCAAAGATATAAACATAATCAGTTGTCGGTTCGACTAAATGCTGACTTAATTTAACGCGCTGAATCTCACCGCCAGATAAGGTGTCTAGCGGTTGACCGAGTGCCATATAATTTAATCCAGTTTGGCTTAATGACTCTAATGCATCTTCAATTTCTTGATGCCCTTTAAAGAATTCTAAACCTTCATCTACAGTTAAGTTTAAAACATCCGCAATATTATAACCGTTAACTGTTGCTTCTAATACTTCAGGTTTATAGCGTTTACCATGACACACTTCACAAGTCTGAGAAAAATCAGCCATAAAGGCTAGTTCAGTTTTAATATAACCTTTACCGCCGCAATTGGGGCATGCACCTTTAGAATTATAGCTGAACATCGCTTTGCTTAATCCGGTTTGTTGGCTGAAGAATTTTCGTACTTGATCAAAGACACCTAAATAAGTCAGTAGATTAGAACGGCTTGAACCTTGAACTGCTTTTTGATCAACAAAGATAGTGTGTTCATTATCTTCAAATCCTTTTTTGACCAAAGTACTCTTACCAGAACCTGCGACACCTGTCATAACCGTCATGACTTGTTTAGGTAAATCAACCGTGACATCTTTTAAATTATTTTCTGTAATTGGTCCGAGATGGAAATATCCTGCAGGTTGACGCACGTCATTTTTAAGGTGATGTGGTTTTCTTAACGCATGACCTGTCGCTGTATCAGATTCTAATAATGCTGGATAATCTCCTTCAAATGTAATTTCTCCACCATTCTTACCAGAACCTGGTCCCATATCAATGACATAATCCGCTTCTTTAATAACATCAGGATCATGTTCAACAATTAAAACAGTATTGCCTTTTTCTTTAAGTGATTGTAAAATAATATTGATTTTTTGTATATCTTCAGGATGCAAACCAACACTGGGTTCATCAATAATATAAACTAAATCAGATAAAGGACTATTCAAATGACGGATTAATTTAAGACGTTGTGCTTCTCCACCAGAAAGTGTTGTTGTGACACGGTCGAGTGTTAGATAGCTTAATCCTATGAAATCTAGAGCTTCAAGTTGTTTTCGAAGCGGCGCAATAATAAATTCTGCAGTTGGTTGATTCAATTGATCTAAAAAAGCCAAGTTCTCTTTAATTGTCATTTTAGTAAAATCAGAAATATTATAGCCATTGATTTTACAACTTAATACCTTTTGATTTAGTCTTTGTCCTTCACAAACAGGACATGTTTTAGTGGTAACGACGTGTTTTAAATGGCGTGCATAACGTTTTTTCGCAAAAGTTTTATCGCCTAAAAAGATACGGCTGAAACGCGGAATCAATCCCACATATTTCGCAGTTTTTCTCCATTCTTTCGGTGGATTTTTAAGCTTTGTCGGCTGTTGATATAAAAATAAATCAAGTTCTTCTTTGGTAAAGTCTTTTAACTTTTTGTCATTATCAAACAAACCGCTGTCGCGATATGCTTTTCCTCTTTCTTTATCCGGACCGAAAGAAGGGAAGTCGATGGCACCTTCATTTAATGACTTATCCCAATCTAACAATTCATCTAAATTAATTGATTCAATGTAACCTAAACCTTCACATTCTTTGCACATGCCTGATGGGCTGTTGAATGAAAAAACATCAGAATAGCCTACAAAAGGTGTGCCGATACGTGACCATAATAAACGCACAGATGCGTATATGTCTGAAATTGTGCCGACTGTTGAGCGAGAGTTGCCGTTATAACGTTGTTGGCTGATTGTCATCGCAACAGGCAGATGGTCTATGTGATCGACGCTAGGTCTAGGTTGTTGATTAAGATGAAACTGTATGTAACTTGAATAAGTTTCGTTTAAAAGGTGCTCTGATTCAGCAGCGAGTGTATTAAAAACGAGTGAAGACTTTCCTGAACCAGAACGGCCTGTAAATACAGTTATGAAATGTTTAGGAATGTCTACATCGATGGATTTTAAATTATTCTGTGTCGCACCTTTGACACGGATATAATCTTGTTTCATCCTTTCATCCTCCTTGTTTGTATATGTGATACACATTCATTATGACATTGATTAATTGTATTCCCCAATATTCATTTATTACTACTTTTATTGCTTTTGATTTTTTGAATAGACAGTCATCCTATTAACCCAATTAACCTTAGTGAAAACTTTACATTCGTGATGACTGATTTCAACATTATGACGTTTACTATTTTGATTATTTTAGGAACAAAAATAGATTGTTATTTAATGAGAGTTGTAATAAAATTAGTTTATGTAGGGGCTTGCTTGAAATTATCAGAACAATTCACTAAACATCTTCGAAAAACATCAAGAAGGAGTGAATTTCACTATGAACAATAAAAACATAATTAATGATTTATCAAAATTCGTCACTGTAGCACAAAAAGTAAGAGAGGTCAGTGCTACAATAAAAAGTGAGTTTCAAATCACTTTTGAAGAACTCTTTATTTTAAACTACATTCACAGCAGTGAAAAAGAACGTACAGAGTTCAATGTAAAAGAAATCATTCAACTTTCCAACTTAAAACCATATTTTATTTCTAAAGCGATTCAAAAGCTTAAAGAGCGTAAACTCTTAACTAAAAAAAGAAATAAACATGATGAAAGAACCGTGATTTTAGTAGTTGATCCAGAGCAAAGAAAGGAAATCGAGGCTCTTTGTAAAGCGGTCAGCAAAGTATTTTAATCATAGGAGAAGTTGGGGAATTTAAGATTATTTCAACAGGCACAAAAAATTAGTAATAAAAAAGTGAGTTATTCATTGAGATAGCTCACTTTTTTATTTTTGTTTATTTTGTTCAATCGCATCTAACACTTGTTGGACACAAGCATCCATGTCCTTAAACACTTCATGTTTCTCCCAAAAACGTAAGACAGTATAACCCATTTCTTCTAATTTCTGATTCACTTCTTGATCTCTTTCCATATTGCGTTCTAATTTCGGTATCCAATATGAACGGTTCGTGTGGATTCTTTTTTGTTTAACATTTTCCCAATCATAACCATGCCAGAATTCCCCATCTACAAATACCATTACGTTATATTTAGTGATAGCGATATCTGGGGTGCCGGGTAGTTTCTTATAATTCTTAAAATAACGGAAACCTTGGTGCCATAAAGCTTTAGCAAGTTGTGTTTCAGCTTTGCCGCCTGTGCCTTTGATTTTAGACATCATCTTAGAACGATACGCTTTAGATTCTGTCATATAAATTCACCTCATACATATAAGACGTTCTATATTGATATTCCCGAAAAAGCCTGTTGTTATGCAGCATCACGCAGATAATAACATAAACATACAACGATGATATTTAATGCTTTTTCTAAAGGGTAGATACATAAAGTAAAGAAAATAATTATATGAAACAGAAGGAAGGGATAGTTTGAAACAACCATTCAAAGTTCTGAGAGATATTGTACATTTAATAACGCCGACAGTAGGGGGCACTTTGGTAGCAAAATATGTGACAAGCAATGCACGTCAAGTTTATCAAAAAGAAAAGAACCCGCCGCTTTCACCGCCAGGTATTACGTATCCCATTGTCTGGTCAGGTTTGTATCTTGCGATGGGCGTCGCATATATGATTGCACGTAACGCAAGTAAAGATAAATCTGTACCGATTTTACACTATACACAACTTGGTTTGAATTTCTTATGGTCTGTATTGTATTTCAAATATAAACTACGTGGAGCAGCAATGATTGAAAGTTATGCTTTATTCGCATCTGTTGTCGTCACGGCAGTCAATTTCTATAAAGCAGATAAACGCAGCGGCTTGTTAATGGTGCCTTATGCATTATGGTGTGCATTTGCGAGCTATCTTGCGACAGGAAGCTGGATTTTAAACAAAGATCAATAATTCATGTCATAATAAAAGTTGAAGGAAGTGAATCATATGGCAACAACATCAGTAATTTTAGGTGCCGGCGGTCAATTCGGCATGGCATGGGAAATCGGTTATTTAAGAGGTTTAGCTGAGAAAGGTTTAGACTTGAGAGATGCCGATGAATTTGTCGGAACATCTGCGGGTGCACAAGTGGGCACAGTTTTCGCATCAGAAGCAGACTGGGAAACAATATGGGAAGAACAACTAAACTATCAAAGAGAAGCTGAAAATCCATTAACGGATGATGATTTAGCAGATATCTTTGCGCAATTTGATCAATTAGAGAAAAATGCGCGTACTGTAGAAGAATGGATTGATGGTATGAGTCGGATGGCTATGCATCCTAAAGTAGATTTGCCTGAAACAGAACGACTCAATATGATCAGAAACAGCTTAGGCAATGCAGTTTCGGGCTGGACACCTAAAATCAAAATTGTAGTGACAGAAGTAGAAACAAATCAACGTCGTGTATTTGATGAAAACTCTGATGTACCGTTAGTTAAAGCTATTGCGGCGAGTGGCGCATTCCAAGGGGCTTATCCGACGATTCAACTGCATGATAAACACTATTATGATGGCGGTTCTTATTCTATGGATAATCCAGATGTCAGTGAAGCGGATAAAGTTGTGGTATTAGCTGCGAATTTACCAGTGAAAACACCTTATGCATTATCTGATTTAGTGGACCATATGCAAGAACGAGGTCAAAGTGTGTATACAGTCAAACCAGATAGCACTGTAATGAGTATTCTGGAAAAATATGATTATAATACAATGAATGGTGCATTGCGTAAGGAAGTAGCTGAAGCTGCACGCCAACAAGGGTATGAAGAAGCACAAGCGCTTAAAGCATTTTGGAACAAACAGTAACTTATAAAATTATGTATGTAAAAAGGACGGTTATCAAAGAATGAATAACCGTCCTTTAGTTTGCAATCAGGTGTATAACTTGATTGCTTTTAATATTTTCTTAAGAAATCTACATCTCTGTCATAATGTTTTCTGACAAGTTGTTGTTGCACGTCATTTAGAATATCTAAAATTAAATCAGTTTGATGTGCAAGAATACGGATACTGATACCATGTGTTGCAAGTTCAGTAATACCGATTCTGCAGTCTTCTTGTTTCGCATAAGGTGCCATAATCTCATAAAGTTCTTCAACTGTTTCTTTATTCGCATCTGGATGAATGAAATAACAAGACCCTAGATGAGAATATCCTTCCATATAACCTAAAGCATCAACACGATTTTTATTTGGATTCAACAACAAGTTATCGTAGACGACTAATTCACCGTCAACGAAAATTTCATTAAGCAGGTGAAGATAGTCATACGTAAAGTGCGCTTCATCTGGAGAATAACCAGGCGTTAAGATATCGGTATAAAACATTGCGCCGGTTTTAGCCAGATGATACTGATTATGCTGATAAAACTTTGCATCTTTATAAGCTATAATCGGATCGCCTACATATTCCATATAAGCGTTATCTTCAATCGTGAACGTTTGGTACTGTTCAACATGATCTTTCAATGTTTTGTAGATTTTTGTTGCACCTTGCGATGTGAGTGTCGTTGCCGCATTTTCTTTCACTTTAACATTTAAGCGATAACGGTCTCCATCTAAATAGCCGCCGCCGACATTAACAATATAGAATGTCGGGATATTTGAGCCATTTAAATAAATAGGGCGAATCACTTTTAATGCTTGTTCAAAAAAGATATCGCGTGCTACAGAACGTTCACCGTCATTAAAAACGGTGATATCTAACTGTCCTGTCCATTGCTTTTCTTCAGACATTACTCTAGTCCTTTAAGCAGCACATCACGTTCAATCCAGTTAATCACATTGTCTAAACCTTCTTCTGTTTTAAGGTTTGTGAATGTGAATGGACGATCACCACGGAAAGTACGTGTATCTTCAGCCATTTGGTCTAAAGATGCGCCGACATAAGGCGCTAAATCTGTTTTGTTGATGATGAAGAAATCAGATTTAATCATACCTTGTCCGCCTTTACGTGGGATTTTTTCACCTTGTGCAACGTCGATAATATAAATTGAGAAATCTACAAGTTCTGGACTGAATGTCGCAGCTAAGTTGTCGCCGCCTGATTCTACGAAAATCAATTCAATATCTTCATGACGTTCAACTAATTCATCAATTGCCGCAAAGTTCATTGAAGCATCTTCACGAATTGCTGTATGAGGGCAACCGCCAGTTTCAACTCCGATGATACGATCTGCAGGAAGTACGCCAGAATTTACTAAGATTTTTTCGTCTTCTTTTGTATAAATATCATTTGTAATAACACCGATGCTTAATTCTTTAGAAAGATGTTTTACTACTTTTTCTACAAGTTCGGTTTTACCTGCGCCTACAGGGCCGCCGACTCCGATTTTAATAGGTTGAGTCATAAGTCTTGCCTCCTAAGAAATAAAGATTCGTACATTCACTTTTTCATGTTCCATTTGATTGATTTCAAGTCCTGGTGCAGTGATGCCGAATTCAGATGCTTTAAGCTCAAAAATATGGTCGCGTGTTTGTTTCATAAAAGGAATCATCTGCGTCACAATACGTTGACCTGCAGTTTGTCCTAATGGAATGGCTCTGACCGCATTTTGAGTTAAAGATGAAACGTTTTGATATAAATAATAATCGATAATCATTTCAATATCGACACCGAGATAATGACCAAGCATTGTAAAGCAGATTGCTGGATGCAATTTCGCTTGTTTTGCTTGATATTGTTCGTGATACCAATGAATCCATTCACTATCGTAAAGTTCATCAGCTAGTTTCACCATACGTGTTCCCATTTGTTTGGTACCGACACGTGTTTCTCTCGGCATATTTTGAACAAATAATAAACGATCTAATTCTAATACTCTTTTTTCATCATTCTGATTCAGTGCTTCGTAAACGAAGCGCATCGCTAATCCATCCGCATATGTGAGTTGTTCACTTAAAAACAGTTTCAGCCATTCTTGGAAGGACTGTTCATCATGAACAGTCCCTCTTTGGATATAAGTTTCTAATCCGAATGAATGGCTGAAAGCACCTGTAGGGAATTGCGAATCGCAAAATTGAAACAAGCGTAAAGACGCATGATCAATCATGTGAATGTCCTATATGACGGAAGGCTTTGTTTACTTTGCGATCCTCACGTGAGTGGGGGATGCCTAATGATTTTAATAAATCTTCAACTAAATAATCGTATTGTACCAACATTTCATTTTCTGTGAATTGTGCAGGTAAATGACGGTTACCAAGCTGATGGGCAATATCTCCCATTTCTTGCAGTGAACGTGGTTTGATAACCAAAATATCTTCAGAATTGACATCAACCACGATACGGTTGTTGTCATCTTCATATAAGATATCGCCATACTGCAAGTCTACAGGGTTTTTTAAGCGGATTCCGATTTCATTACCGTGGTCAGTTTTGACACGTTGGATGCGTTTAACTAAATCAGAGTTTTCTAGATACACTTTTTCAGTGTGCTTTTGTTTTTCTTCAGGTGATAAATTGGCGATATTGCCAAGAATTTCTTCTACTATCATGAAAGCTTGCCTCCTAGAATAAGAAGTAACGTTGTGTTAATGGCAACTCTTTAGCAGGTTCGCTTGTGATTTTTTCGCCATCTACAAACACTTCATACGTTTGTGGATCTACGTCTAATTTTGGTGTTGCTGTATTGTTTTTCATATCTGTTTTACGTAGGTTACGGATATTTTTAACTGGACGGATTAAACGATGCAAGTTCAATTGACGTTGAATATCGTTCATATAAGCAATGTTTGATACGAATGTCATGTTTGTACCTGTCATGTTACCGCCAAGTTGACCGTACATTTTACGGAATTTAAGAGGTTCTGAGATTGGGATAGAACCATTTGCATCACCGTTGATTGCTGTACTGATCATTCCGCCTTTTAAGACAACATCAGGTTTTACCCCAAAGAATGCAGGCTCCCAAATTACAATATCCGCAAGTTTGCCAGGTTCAATTGAACCGACATATTCAGAGATACCGTGTGTAATCGCAGGGTTGATTGTGTATTTTGCGATATAACGTTTGATACGGTTGTTGTCATTGTATTCTGAGTCGCCATCTAAATAACCGCGTTGTTCTTTCATACGGTGTGCGACTTGCCATGTACGTGTGATAACTTCACCGACACGACCCATTGCTTGTGAGTCAGAGCTGACCATACTGAACACACCCATATCTTGTAATACGTCTTCCGCTGCAATTGTTTCTTTACGGATACGTGAATCAGCGAATGCTACGTCTTCAGGAATAGAAGCGTTCAAGTGGTGTGTAATCATAACCATATCTAAGTGCTCATCAATTGTATTTGTTGTGTAAGGTAGTGTTGGGTTAGTAGATGATGGAAGGACATTAGGATAGCTTGCTGATTTGATTAAGTCAGGCGCATGTCCGCCACCAGCACCTTCAGTGTGGTACATATGAATGACACGGTCTTTGATTGCTTTCATCGTATCTTCCATGAAGCCCGCTTCATTCAACGTATCTGCGTGTAATGCGATTTGAACATCATAATCATCAGCTACATCTAATGCATGACTTAGCGCAGATGGTGTTGCTCCCCAGTCCTCATGGACTTTCAAGCCGATTGCGCCAGCGTGGATTTGTTCAATTAATGCTGTGTGGTTATGTGCTTGTCCTTTACCAGTGAAACCAACGTTGACAGGTAGAGCCTCAGCTGCTTCTAACATACGGTGCATATGCCATGGACCCGGAGCAACCGTAGTGGCTTTAGAACCTTCAGAAGCACCAGTACCGCCGCCGATATGTGTTGTAACACCACTTTCAAGCGCAACCCATGATTGTTCAGGGTTAATAAAGTGTACGTGTGTATCAATACCGCCAGCTGTTACGATCTTACCTTCAGCTGAAATGATATCAGTGTTTGCACCGATAATGATATTAACGTTGTCCATAATATCAGGGTTACCAGCTTTACCATATCTCATGATATAGCCGTTTTTAATTCCGATATCTGCTTTGTATACTTTATCGTAATCAATAATAACTGCGTTTGTAATAACAGTATCTGCAACATTACGGTCATCACGTGTTGCGTTAGGGTTTTGAGCCATACCGTCACGCACAGATTTACCGCCGCCGAAAGTAGCTTCATCCCCATATGACGCATAGTCTTTTTCTACTCGTGCAAACAAGTTTGTATCAGCTAATCGAATAGAATCACCGACAGTCGGACCATATAAACTTGTATATTGAGATTGTGTCATTTTAAAGCTCATCGATCATACCCACTTTCTTTATTCGCATTTTTCATTCCTTCGTCGTCTTTAATACCAGCGTTCGGATGATTATCGTCTACACGGAAGACACGATCTTCATCAATCGGTCCATTAACCATTCCTCGGAATCCGTAAATACGACGATTACCGTTATATTCCACAAGTTGTACTTTCTTTTCATCCCCAGGTTCAAAGCGTACAGCTGCGCCAGCTGGAATATCTAAATGTTTACCATATGCTTTCTCTCTATCAAATTTTAAGCCATCATTTACTTCAAAAAAATGATAATGAGAACCGACTTGAATAGGGCGGTCTCCTATATTTTTAACAACGATTACTGTTTCAGTAGAATCAGTACCTTTATTTATTTCTATTTCAGTACGTTTTACTATAATTTCACCAGGTCTCATAATATATAATCCCCCTTTAAACAATCGGATGATGTATCGTAATTAATTTTGTGCCGTCAGGGAATGTAGCTTCAACTTCGATGTCTGTGATCATATCTGCTACACCTTCCATTACATCATCCTTATTTAAAATTTGTCTGCCGTAACTCATAAGGTCGGCAACGCTCTTACCATCTCTTGCACCTTCTAACATTTCGTAACTGATGATAGCTACCGCTTCAGGATAGTTTAATTTTAAACCGCGTTTTTGACGTCTGCGTGCAACGTCATTCGCAATAACCAACATCAATTTATCTTGTTCACGTTGAGTAAAATGCAAAGTAATCCCTTCTTTCATATATGTTAAATAATACTAATCCATTGTAAGACTCGACTTATCGATATACAAGAAATATATATTTGTGGTGCCAAATATAATTGCAAATTAACAAGTTAAGGCTTGAATGTACACTTTAATTAACCCAAGGGAGTTTTACCTTTTTTGGTACATTTTCAAACAAACGTTGTATTTTAATCTTAAAAAATTATAAATAGAGAGCAATAGGTTTTATTCGAAATCCTATTTTGTTAAAATTATAACTGTTTATAAATTTTGAGAAATCAGGTGAAGGATCGATGCGTCAATTAGTCGACGTTGTATTAAAGAATATTTCACAAGTATTATTGTTAAATAATGCTTGGACAGGGCTATTCATTTTAGCAGGTTTATTTGTAGCAAATTGGAAAGTAGGGCTAGCAGCATTGCTTTCTAGTTTGATTGCTTATGTATTAGCACCTTATACAAATTATTCCAAAGAAGAAATCAAAGAGGGGCTGGCTGGTTTTAATCCAGTGCTGACAGGTGTGGCTTTAACCATATTCTTAGTGCCAGACATTAAAGGTATTGGTATGACAGCACTTGCGGTTGTATTGACATTACCGCTTGGTGCCGCATTTCGTCATTTATTATCGCGTTTTGACTTGCCGATGTTGACCATGCCGTATGTGTTTATCAGTTGGATGTTTTTATTTATGTCCTTCCAATTCGAACACGTCAATGCTGGAGTTAATATTTTACCTTCTACGGTACGTGAGATTACATTTTCACATCACGCGATTAACGGTGTGATGACTTTCTTAGATGGCTTTAGTGAAATTTTCTTGGTGAAAAGTACAGTAGGGGGCTTATTAATACTGATTGGTATCTTTATTGCTTCTAAACGTGCAGGCATCTTCTCAGTCGTCGCAAATATTATCGGTGTTTTTGTGGTAATGTTATTTGGGGCGAACCATGATGATATAAATACAGGATTATATGGCTATAATGTTATCTTAGTAATATTGGCTTTAGGTGTTACCTTTAAAGAAACTTCAGTATTTAACAAATATTTAAGTATGTTATTTGGTATTTTTATCACAGTGGTTGTACATGCTGGTTTAGTGACTTGGTTAAAACCATTCGGCTTGCCAGTATTCACATTACCGTTCATCGTCGCAACATGGTTGATGTTGATGGCAGGTAAACCAAATGTGATGCCTGTTGAAAGCGAAACTGAAAATAAATAATATATAAAGAAAACGGCTTACACAACCTGTTTACTGTGTAAGCCGTTTTTTCATATTATTTAGATGCTGCTTGTTCGAGTTTTTCTTTTAAATCTTTACGCATGAATTCTAATGTGTAAGGGTCGTTGAACCAGTATGTTTTCGCATCTACTTTGATGACATGTCCTTCTTTAACTGCTGGAAGGTTTTTCCAAAGGTTTGTTTGAGTATAAGATGGTTCAGCTTTGCCGGCACGTGTTGATACAATATAGTCGCCTGCATATTCAGGGATTTTCTCTTGTTTTATTTCTGCCCAACCATCTTTTTTAACTAGTTCTTTTTGTTTTTCTGGCATTTGTAAGCCGAATGCTTGATAAATCACTTCACCGCCACGACCCCAGTTTGGACCGTAAGTATAAAGTTTTTTATCGAATTCATCTAATAATGAGATTGTTGAATCTTTACCGATTTTATCTTGAATCTCTTTACCATCTTTTTTAGTTTCTTTTTTCCAATCCTCTGTCCATTTTTTAGCTTCGTCTTCTTTACCTAACAATTTACCTAGTTCAATTTGTTGATCTAAGTACTTATGTTTTGCGTAGTCGAAAACTACAGTAGGAGCTGCTTTTTGATATTTCTTGATGTTTTTATCTGTTGAATAAACAATGATTAAATCTGGTTTTTGTTTGATTACTTTTTCAACATCTTCGCTGCCAGTGGCGCCGATTTTTTCAACACCTTTGAATTTTTCTTTTAAGATAGGGCTGTCATCGACTTGGCTGTTGACTGCTACAACGTTACCGCCTAATTTTTTTACACCGCCAGCGTATGTAGGTGCAACAACCGCAATACGTTTAGGTTCTTTCGGAATATCTACTTTCTTACCGTTATCCATTGTATATGAACGTGTTTCTTTTTTTGAATCTTTTTGATCACTGGATTGTTTACCGCATGCTGCAAGCACAAGGACTAACACAATCAGTGGGATGAGTAATTTTTTCATCTTTATATCTTCCTCCTAATTGAAAACGATTATCGTTTAGCGTTATTCAAAATTATAAAGGGTATTCGCAGAAAGCACAATATAAATTTCTAAATAAATCAACATTTATTATTTGTTTAAAATGAAAAACACTATGTTCGACTATTGAACATAGTGTTAAGTCACTAGAATAAGTTGAGTTCTGATTTGGCAATATTTGTGTAAGCCGCATCTTCCATTGGCGGATTATGCAGACCAGCACGCATGTCACGATAATAGCGTTGAAGCGGGCGATCCATTTCTAAACTTTTCGCACCGACAATGCGCATTGCTAAATCGATGACTTTCAAACCTTGATTCATTACTAAAATTTTACTTGCGGAAGTTTCATTCCAAACAGGTGCATCAGGGGCTTCATGATACGTACGGGCTGTAGACCATAAAAAGGCACGTGCTGAAAGTAATAACGACTCCATTTCACCGATTGATTGTTGGACAGTCGGAAGATGTCCGATAGGGTAATCAATACTATTTGGCTGATGTGTTTTGGCGAAGTCTTTCGCATAATCTGCCGCAGCTTGTGCAATACCTAAATACACACTTGGGATATGCAGAATCCAACCGTTCGGTCCTTTTGAACCGCCCGCAACTTCTACAAAGTTTTCTTGTGGTATATGCACATCTTCTAATACCAGGTCATGGCTTTCAGTCGCACGCATGCCGACCACATTCCAAGTTTCAGCAACAGACACTCCAGGCGTTTCTTTTTCAACTAAGAAGAAACCGAATTGGTTTGTGGCTTCATTGTAGCCGCTGACTAAGAAATGGGTTAAAGCTGGCAACATTGAAGTAAAAGTTTTAACGCCGTTTAAAACATATTCTGAACCTGAGCGTTTAGCGTGTGTTGAAGGTTTGCCGCCACGTGTCGGACTTCCAGTATCCGCTTCACTCACCGCTCTATTAATCAACGCACCTTCTTGAATAGCTTGTGCTAATTGATCGAGTAGGTGAGGCTCCCATTTTTGTTCTTCAAATATTTGTCCTGCAGTACTTAAATGCCAACCGATAGATAAAGCTGTGGCACCATCAATAGAACCTAAATAACTTTGGATGATAACCATATCTTCAATTGTCGCACCTTCACCGCCATAAGCTTTCGGCAAGGTTAATAAGGTATAACCTTCTTTAACGAGCCAATCAATATTCTCGTGAGGGAAGCGGCTATGCGCATCATTGTATGCTGCATGTGCTTGAAATTCGTCTTTGACTGATTGTAATTTTGTTAACCATTTACGTTGAATCTCTGTATGAATTAATCCTGATTCTAACAATGTCATTCCTCCTGACGTTTGTTGCCTTGTTAAGTTTAGTGTATCACTCGGAATAGAGAGTTGGTAGTTTTTAGCGGTCTGCATTTGTTTTACGAGAAAAGCTAGACATCATACAATTAAATTTCTGGTTAAATGCTTACTTTACATTTGTTGTGAATTTCAATTTAATAAGTAATATACATAAATTTTGGAGGTAGAACATGAAACAAATATATTTCAACCACGATGGCGGTGTAGATGATTTAGTGTCTCTCTTTTTATTACTACAGATGGAAGATGTTGAATTAATCGGTGTCAGCGCAATTGGTGCTGACAGTTATGTAGAACCCGCAGTGAGTGCGTCTATTAAAATCATTAACCGCTTTTCAGATAGAGATTTAAAAGTTGCCGCATCATCACAAAGAGGGAAGAATCCATTTCCTAAAGAATGGCGTATGCATGCCTTTTTTGTAGATGCATTACCAGTATTGAATGAATCACGTACTGAACAACGAGCATCGCAATCAGAACTTGAAGCATATGAAGATATAATAGAAAAATTAGAAGCGAGTAAGAAACCAGTAACCTTGTTATTTACTGGACCTTTAACAGACTTAGCTAAAGCATTAGAGGTTGCTCCGCATATCACAGAAAAAATTGAACGCTTAGTATGGATGGGGGGAACATTCTTAACGAAAGGTAATGTTGAAGAACCTGAACATGATGGAACTGCAGAATGGAATGCCTTTTGGGATCCAGAAGCAGTCGCAACGGTTTTTGATACAGATATTGCGATTGATATGGTTGCGTTAGAAAGTACAAATAAAGTGCCGTTAACAATTGATGTCAGACAAATGTGGGCAGATCAACGTGATATTTTAGGTGTAGATTTCTTAGGTGTTTGTTATGCTGCAGTTCCGCCATTAACGCATTTTGTGACGAACTCTACGTATTTCTTATGGGATGTCTTAACAACAGCTTCTGTTGGAAAACCTGAGTTAGTACATGTTGAAGAAGTACAAACAGAAGTGATTACAAAAGGACCGAGTCAAGGACGAACTAAACGTGTTCAAGAGGGCGGCCGTACAATCAGATTAGTCGATGATGTGCACAGAGATGCATTCTTTGACTACATGACAAACCTTGCCGCAAAGGTTCGTGTCTAGACGTGTAAAATTATACAAATAAATGTTAACTTATCGTAAATTAAAGTTAACATATGTGATATAATCTTCCATGTAAGATTTTGAGGAGGTTATATTATGACAACAAAACATATCACATTTACTGCGATTATGACAGCTATTATCGCATTGCTTGGTCTGATTCCACCTATTCCGCTTCCATTCATGCCAGTACCGATTGTCTTGCAGAATGTCGGTATTTTTCTAGCAGGTATTCTTTTAGGCAAAAAGTATGGTACATTAAGCGTAATTGTATTTTTAATTTTAGCAGCGTGCGGTTTACCTGTACTATCAGGCGGTCGTGGCGGTATAGGAGTTTTTGCTGGTCCATCAGCAGGTTTCTTATTCTTATATCCAGTCGTCGCTTTCTTAATTGGGTATGCGCGCGATAAATCTATAGAACGAATCAATTTCGGTCGTTTATTTTTACCTACATTAATTGCGGGTGTCTTATTATTAGACATTGTCGGCACATTAATTATGGGCGTGATTACTCATATGCCATTATCAAAAGCATTCTTTTTATCATTTGTCTTTATGCCGGGGGATATTATTAAAGCGATTATCGCATGCTTAATCGGTGCAGCATTATTGAATCACACACGCTTTAAACAATTGATTCGTTTCTGAGGTAGCAGAAAGAGGGATAAAGATGGGGCCGCTATCCATGCGATTAATTGATCAACCTGGAACGATTGCTTATGAAGATGAACAAAAGACGATTTATTTAACACCACAAGAACCTTTAACGTATTATACGAATAAATGGGTATATCATGACATGCCGACGTTTGAAACTTGGTTAGAAGGTGTCAAAACACAAACACACGCACATCTCAAACAAGAGAGCCGCCATTTGGCATTTACTTTTCCAGAAAACACACCTTTAGATTCCACGTTTCGTACATATTTTGAACGAGAAAATTTTGATGTTGTGTTGTTAGAAATGTATGCGATCGAAGCACATGAGCTTGCAGGTGACATTCCAGATGGTTTAGATATCCGTTTTGTCGATATTTATCATTTGGATGATTATTTGAAAATCTGTCGTTATTTTTCACTGGATTACGGTAAAGACTACGCAGACGAAGTGGTTAAAACTTTAAGACAACAATTTGAAGGCGCAACGAATGTGAAGCGGGTGATTGCTTATAAAGATAATCAACCAGTCGGCACATTAGATATGATTGAATCAGAAGAAACGATTGAAATCGATAGTTTCGGTGTGATCAAAGAAATGCGTGGACAAGGAATCGGACGTGCTATGCAGGGATATGTCGCAAATTATGCCAAGCATAAACCTTTGATTTTAATCGCAGACGGTGAAGATACTGCTAAGGAAATGTATATTAAACAAGGCTATACCTTCATCAGTTATTGTTATAGTGTGATAAAAGAGAATATATAAGCAAACAAAAAAGCTGTGTTTCACAAGTTAATCTTGTGAGGACACAGCTTTTATTCGTTCTGGGTGACTATAAATATTGAAGTTGCCATCTCTGATAAATCCAATGGCTGTTATGTTTAAGTCATTCGCAAGCGTCACAGCTAACGTAGTCGGTGCGGATTTAGAAAGAATAACACCAACTCCGATTTTAGCCGCTTTAATCAGAATTTCTGATGAAATACGACCGCTGAAAATTAAGACTTTGTCTCGAACAGGAATATGACGTTCAATACAGAAACCATATAACTTATCGAGTGCGTTATGTCGACCGATATCTTGACGGTGTTCAAAGAAAGCATCACCGTCGCTGATGGCCGCGTTATGCAAGCCGCCTGTACGTTTGAACAGTTTACTTGCAGTTTGTAGTCTCGTCATCATATTGATGACCTGTTGAGGTGTGAGTGTGATATTCGACAATGACGTCTTAGCCACCGCCGCATCATTTTGGAAATAAAACTCACGACTTTTACCGCAACATGAAGCAATCATGCGCTTGGTTGAATACTCGAAACGATCCCCTAAGTCTTTCGTTAATTCAACATGTGCAAACCCCTTGCTGTCATCTATTTGAATCGATTTCAATTCACTGCGTTTTAAAATTGCACCTTCAGACGCTAAAAAGCCCAGCACCAATTCTTCCATGTGGTCTGGACTGCAGATGACGGTTGCAAATTCTTCGCCATTAACCATGACAGTTAATGGAAATTCTGTAACATAACTATCAGTTGTTTCAAATAATTCTCCATCTTCAAAGCGGACAATTGTCTGATTCGTTAAAACATCTTTATCTTTATTCATATGCATGACTCCTTAATTTAACAATATACTACATCACTTCAATTTACAAAAAAGATTTGCATGAAATGTTTCATTATTTAAAATGAAAAGTTGTACAAGTAAACAGAGCATAGTAAACTTAAAGTAAACAAAAGAGAGGTGTCAATTATGGCAAGTATTAGAGATATCGCAAAACAAGCGGGTGTCAGTCCAGGTACAGTGTCGCGTGTACTTAATGAAGATCCGACATTGTCTGTAGCCGACAGTACAAGAACTCGTATTTTAAATACCGCAAAAGAACTTGAATATCACAAAGCAGAACGTGTAAATCGCCAAGTTCAAATCATTACTTATGCGTCTCGTAGACGAGAAATGGCTGACCCGTTTCATCGTGAATTGCGTTTAGCAATAGAGTCTGAAATTAAGAAATTAAATTTAACATTAAAGAAGACACTTAGAATTGAAACAGGATTTAAAAAACAAGATTTACAAGATGTGAAAAAAGCAGGTGCAGTGTTAGTCATCGGTAATTTCTCATTGGATGCTTTAAAAGAAATTTATCGCCATAACCCTAATATTGTAGTGATTAATAATAAGCAAGTTCCTGATTATATCGATGCAGTGTACTCTGATCTAGAACAAGCCATGTATCAGCTGCTGAATCAAATCAGGGACATTTATCATGATGCACATATCGCTTACTATGGAGGCATACGCGAAGAACGTAATTTAGATGGGAAAGAAGCGTATGAAAATGATGCAAGATATCACGCATATCTTTCTTGGTGTCAACAACATGATGAGATACCGAATGGCAATTTAATCGGTTGGGAACGAGAAGATGGTTTTGAAGCGATAACAGAAGCAGACACTATCCCAGATGTGTTGATAGCGGGTAATGATATGGTCGCAATTGGTCTAATTCAAGGCCTCCAACAAAGAGGTGTCACAATCCCTAAAGATGCTGGAGTTATCGGATTTAATGACTTAGATGTAAATCAATATGTAACACCATCATTGACGAGTGTGCGTATTGATATCGAGCAGTTTGGTAAAAGTGCTGTCTTAATGGCAAAAGAACGTATTCAAAAAACACGTCAGTCTGCCATGCATATTGTGATACAAACGAAACAAATAGAGCGACAATCTTTTTCTTTTAAGAACCAATGAAAGTGTTGACAAAACATATAGTAAACAAATAAACTTTAATTGTGTTTACTAATAAATTTACCTTGTGAGAGGAGTTATATTATGTTGGCATCTATGCAAACGCAATTTGAAAAGCATTTTGAAACAAAGCCAGATGTTGCCGCATTCGCACCAGGACGTATTAATTTGATCGGAGAGCATACAGATTATAATGGCGGTTATGTATTCCCAGCTGCTATTGAATTAGGCACATACGGTTTAGCACGTAAACGTGAAGATCGTACGATTCGTTTTTACTCTTTGAACTTTGAAGAAAAAGGTATTATTTCATTTTCATTAGATGATTTAGATTACAATGCTGACCATAGTTGGGCGAACTATCCAAAAGGCATGGTTAAGTTTTTAATTGAAGCGGGTTATAAAATTGACTCAGGATTTGATGTCATCGTTGAAGGTAACATTCCAAACGGTGCAAGCTTATCTTCTTCAGCTTCTATTGAAATGCTGACAGGTTGGTTAATGAAGCAACTCTTTAACTTAGATGTAGAGCGCTTAGAATTAATTCAACTTGGACGTAAAGTAGAAAATAAATTTATCGGTGTCAATTCAGGTATTATGGACCAGTTCATTGTGGGTATGGGTCAAAAGGATCAAGCGATTTTATTAGATACGCATACGTTAGAGTATCATTATGTTCCAACTGAATTCGGAGATTACACGATTTCTATTATGAATACGAATAAGCGTCGTGAATTAGCAGAATCTAAATATAATGAACGGTTAGAAGAATGTCAGAAAGCATTAGCGTTACTTCAACAAGAATTGGATATTGAAGCGTTAGGACATTTAGACGTTGAAACGTTCGAAAAATATGCGCATTTAATTGAAGATGAAACGATACGTTGTCGTGCACGTCACGCAGTTACTGAAAACGCACGTGTTAAAGAAGCGTATGATGCTTTAGCGCAATCAGACTTTGAACGCTTTGGTGAATTATTAAACCAAAGCCATGCTTCATTGAAGGATGATTATGAAGTGACGGGCACAGAGCTAGATACTTTAGCAGAATCTGCACAAAATGTTGATGGAGTCCTTGGTGCACGTATGACAGGTGCAGGATTCGCAGGATGTGCGATTGCTTTAGTTCATCAATCAAAAGTTAAAGATTTAGAAGATGAAGTCTCTCGTATTTATACAGACAAGATTGGTTATGCGCCATCGTTTTACCATGTCAATATCGGTGACGGCGTGAAAACAATCGAACTTTAAGGAGGAAAATCATGTCAGTTTTAGTATTAGGCGGTGCTGGTTATATCGGCAGCCATGCAGCGCATCAATTGATAGATGCTGGTTATGATGTCGCGGTGGTGGATAATTTAGGAACAGGTCATAGAGGTGCCGTGCCTAAAGCAGCACGTTTTTATGAAGGAGATATCCGTGACAGCGAATTCTTAAATCAAGTGTTCGCAACGGAAAATGTTGAAGGTGTCTTCCATTTTTGTGCTTATTCATTAGTTGGAGAATCGGTAGAGAAACCTTTAGATTATTTCAATAATAACGTCTATGGTATGCAAGTGTTGCTTGAAGTGATGAAAGCACATGATGTGAATGATATTGTCTTTTCTTCAACAGCAGCAGTTTATGGTGAACCAGATGTTGTCCCGATTACAGAGGATGCGAAAAAAGCACCGACCAACCCTTATGGCGAAAGTAAATTGATGATGGAAAAAGTGATGCATTGGTGCCATAACGCATATGGTATGAACTATGCAGCATTACGTTACTTCAACGTCGCAGGTGCACGTGAAGACGGTACGATTGGTGAAGATCATAATCCGGAAACACATTTAATTCCCATTGTATTAGAAGCAGCGTTAGGACAACGAGATGCGATTACGATATTCGGTGTAGATTATGATACAGAAGATGGTTCATGTGTCAGAGATTATTTACATGTCACAGATTTAATTGAAGCGCATATTTTAGCGTATCGTTACTTAAAAGATGGCGGTGAGAGCGGCGCATTCAACTTAGGCAGCAGTCAAGGTTACTCTGTTATTGAAATTGTGGAAGCAGCACGCCAAGCGACTGGTGAAAAGATTAAATCAGAAATCGGCAAACGTCGTGCAGGTGATCCAAGTAAATTAATCGCTTCAAGTGATAAAGCACGTAACGTGTTAGGCTGGGAGCCGAAACATGATGATATTCATGAAATTATTGAAACTGCTTGGCATTGGCACCGCGCACATCCGAATGGCTACGAAGATAAATAAAAAGGGAGGCCGTATCATGAAGCTGAATCAACAGCTGATACAACGCTTTATTTCATATGCAGTAGAATATGGGGACTTTGAAAAGGAAGATGCTTTCTATATTCAAAACCTAGTGCTAGAGATTACACAAGCAGAAGATATCGAACATGAGGAGAGAGATATCTCAGAACTTGATACACCGAATGCGATTGCACAACACTGGATTAATCGAATGATTGAACATCACTTAATAGAAGATGCGGTATATCAAAAAGAAATGGTTGAAACGAAACTATTAGATTTAATCACACCGAAACCTTCAACTATTAATCGCAACTTTAGACAGTTGTATCAAGACAGCCCGGAGAAAGCGACGCAATATTTATATGATATTTGTATGCGCAACCACTATATTAAGGCAGATGCCATCGCACAAAATATTCATTTCTATACACCAACGAACTATGGTGACTTAGAAATTACAATTAATATGTCTAAACCTGAAAAAGATGCGAAAGAAATTGCGGCAGCAAGAGAAGCAAAACAAACAAGTTATCCTTTATGTGCGTTATGTATGGAAAATGAAGGTTACCAAGGTTCTGTAACCCAAGCAGCACGTCGTAATCACCGAATTGCGCGTATTAAGTTAGATGGAGAAGACTGGGGATTCCAATTTTCACCATACGCTTATTTCCCAGAACATAGTATCGTATTATCTGCACAACATGTGCCAATGAAGATCGGACGACAAACTTTTGTGAATCTATTAGACTTTGTGAAGCAATTTCCGCACTATTTTGCGGGATCTAATGCGGACTTGCCGATTGTAGGCGGTTCAATCTTGTCTCACAATCATTACCAAACAGGGCGCCACACTTTCCCGATGGATAATGCGACAGAAATAGAACGTTTTACTATTGATGATTATCCTGAAGTAGAAGCGGTGTTGTTAGATTGGCCGATGAGTGTAATCCGTTTAAAAGGTAATAATCAAGCACAACTCATTGATGCGGCAGAACATATTTTCAATCAATGGAATGCGTACAGTGATGAAAGTGTTCAAGTCAAAGCACAAAGTGAGGCGGGCGAACGTCATCATACCATCACACCGATTGCACGTTACCGTCAAGAAACAGGTCGTTTTGAATTAGATTTAGTACTAAGAGACAATCAAACATCAGAAGATTATCCAGATGGTATTTTCCATCCGCACCAAGATGTACAACACATTAAAAAAGAAAACATCGGTTTAATCGAAGTGATGGGAACTGCGATTTTACCAGCACGTTTAAAACATGAGCTTAAACAAGTCGAACAATATGTTTTAGGTGAAACTGATATAGATTTAGGTGTGCATCAAGATTTCGCAGATGAACTAAAAGAGAAACATCAATTTACACCTGAAAATGCTGAAGGTATTGTTTTAGATGCTGTAGGTCAGAAATTCAAACGTGTTTTAGAAGATGCAGGTGTGTTTAAACGTGATACTGAAGGCTTAGAAGCCTTTAAACGTTTTGTTCAAACTTTATAATTATAATCAAAAGGTCAATGTCATATTGGCCTTTTTTCTTGTGCGAATACAAAAGATAATGGTTAAATTCAAATTGGAATTTATGGACCGAAAGCGTATAATCGAGAGTGAATTAATCATTTTTAGGAGGCTTCTTCAAGATGAAGTTGAAATACTTTGCGGTTATACTGTTGAGCGTCTGCTTAGTTGTTGTTGGATGTTCAAATGATAAAAAAGAAACAAACAGTAATCAAAAAGAAAATACTTTACATGTCGCAGCTGCCGCAAGTTTAACGGATGTGACGAAAGATTTAGAAACAGCATTTAAGAAAAAACATTCAGATGTTGATATTACATTTAACTACGGCGGATCAGGATCGTTAAGACAACAAATTGAAAAAGGTGCACCTGTTGATGTGTTTATGTCAGCCAACACAAAAGATGTCCAAGCGTTAAAAGATAAGAAGAAAGCTGATAACACTTATGATTATGCGCGAAATCAACTTGTATTAATTGGTGAACAAGGCACTGATTTAAAATCAGTCAAAGATTTAAAAGATGGACAAAAACTTGCGATAGGCGAAGTGAACTCTGTACCTGCAGGTAAATACGCAGAAGGTTACTTAAAAGACAATGGATTATACAGCAGCGTTAAAGATCATCTTGTCTTTGCGAAAGATGTCCGTCAAGACTTGAATTATGTGGAAAAAGGGAACGCGCAACTCGGTTTTGTTTATAAAACGGATTTATATAAAAACAAAACTAAAAATGATAAAGTAAAAGAAATCGAATCGGTGAAATTAAAACAACCGATTGTTTATGAAGCCGGAACAACATCTGATAATAAGACAGCGAAAGCTTGGATTGAGTTCTTAAAATCAGATGAAGCGAAACAAATCTTAAAAGATTATCAATTTGAAGCGTAGGAGGAGTGGAAATGCCTGATTTAACGCCATTTTGGATATCAATTGAAGTGGCTGTAATCAGCACGATTATTGTAACAGCACTTGGGATTTTAATTTCAAGACTGTTATATCGACGTCGTGGACGTATTGTGACACTTCTTGAGAGTATTATTATCCTGCCGATTGTGTTACCTCCGACAGTCATGGGGTTCTTATTATTAATTGTTTTCTCACCACGAAGCCCTGTAGGCGCATTTATGACAAATGTTTTACATATGCCTGTCATATTCACAATCACTGGTGCAATTATTGCCTCTGTGATTGTCAGTTTTCCATTAATGTATCAACATACGATTCAAGGTTTTAGAGGTATTAATCATAAAATGTTGAATACAGCACGAACAATGGGTGCAAGTGAAAATAAAATTTTCTTCAGACTGATTTTACCGCTATCTAAGCGTGCTATTTTATCTGGTGTGATGATGGCATTTGCGCGTGCAATCGGTGAGTTCGGAGCAACCTTAATGGTAGCGGGTTATATTCCAAATAAAACCAATACGTTGCCTTTAGAGATTTATTTCTTAGTTGAACAAGGCAAAGAGAACCAAGCTTGGCTATGGGTATTAGTATTAGTCGCATTTGCGATTACTGTTATTGGTACGATTAACTTAATGAACAAAGATCGTTATTTGGAGGTGGATTAAGATGTTGACCATCCAAATTACACATCAATTAAAAGGACAGTTACTGAAGTTAGATATTCAAGATACAGTACCTAAAATTTATGCGATACGAGGACCTTCAGGAGTGGGGAAAACGACTGTTTTGAATATGATCGCAGGCTTAAGGGCTGCAGATAACGCTTATATCAAAGTCAACGAACGTGTGTTAACGGATACGCAATCATCTGTGAATGTTAAAATTCAAGAGCGTCATTTAGGTTATTTATTTCAGGACTATCAATTGTTTCCGAATATGACAGTTTTTCAAAATATCACGTTTATGGCGCAACCTTCTGAACATATTACAGCGTTGATGCATCAATTAAACATCAGTTATTTACAAAAACAATATCCAGCTAGATTATCAGGCGGGGAAGCACAACGCGTCGCATTAGCACGTGCATTAAGCACACGTCCTGATTTACTTTTATTAGATGAACCATTTTCTAGTTTGGATGATGCGACGAAAGAAGAAAGTATGCGTTTAGTGAAACGACTCTTTGATGAATGGCAAATCCCGATTATTTTTGTGACACATTCTAATTACGAAGCAGAACAATTGGCGGATGAAATTATAACGTTAAGTTCTGTACCAGCTGAATAATAAAAAGTTTCAATCCGGTCTGTCTTCTATTGGCATGACCGGATTTTAGGTGACATACTACAATTCGAACGATTGTAACACGTCTCTATTCGTCTTATAATAAAGACAATGCACTTTAAGAAAGGAATCGAAAGATGTCAGAACGTTATTCCAGACAAATTTTGTTTAAACATATAGGCAGAGAAGGCCAAGAGAAAATTGCGCAAAAACATGCGCTGATAATCGGCATGGGTGCATTAGGAACACACATTGCGGACGGTTTAGTCAGAGCGGGCATCAAACAGTTAACGATTGTTGATCGTGACTACATCGAGTTCAGCAACTTACAACGTCAAATGTTGTTTACAGAACAAGATGCGACAGACGCGATGCCGAAAGTGATTGCGGCGAAAGAAAAGCTGCAGGAAATCCGAAGTGATGTCATCATTGAGGCGCATATCGCTCAAGTCAATCCCCAGTTTCTAGAAACGCATGGAACTGAGGTAGATTTAATTTTAGATGCGACAGATAATTTCGATACACGTTTATTAGTGAATGATTTTGCGTATAAATATAATATACCTTGGATATATGGCGGGGTTGTACAAAGTACATATATCGAAGCAGCTTTCATTCCTGGACAAACTCCGTGTTTCAACTGTCTGATGCCGCAATTACCAGTCATTAACATGACGTGTGATACAGTAGGGGTAATTCAACCAGCGGTAACCATGACCACGAGTTTACAAACACGTGATGCATTGAAAATCCTGACTGAAACACCTTTTACGCCTAAATTAACTTATGGTGATATTTGGGAAGGGACACACTATACATTCGGATTCAGTCGTATGTTTAAAGCTGATTGTCATACGTGTAGTGAACATGCGACCTATCCGCATTTAAATCATACTGATTTACAGTTTGCGACATTATGCGGAAGAGATACAGTTCAATACAATAATGAGGATATTACCCAGGAAATGTTGAAGGAATATCTTGAAACGCATCATATTAAGTATCATGCGAACCCTTATATGATTCGCTTCGAATTCAACAATCATCGAATCGTCAGCTTCTCAGGCGGACGCATGTTGATACATGGCATGACAAAACCTGAAGAAGCGATTAAATTAATGAACCAATTACTCGGTTGAGTAAATCACATAGGAGGCCTAATGAATGAAAAATGAACACGTGAATGTCAAATTAGATAGAATCATCAACGCAGCAGTCTTAACTGTGTCTGATACAAGAACAAAAGAAACAGATAAAGGTGGTAATTTAGCTAAAGAATTATTATCAGAGATTAATGTGGAAATTACAGATGATCATTACACAATCGTCAAAGATGATAAACAAGCGATTACTGAACAAGTACAACAATGGTTGAATGAAGATGTGGATGTCATTATTACAACGGGCGGTACAGGTATCGCACAACGTGATGTGACGATTGAAGCAGTAACTCCTTTATTAACAAAAGAAATTGAAGGTTTCGGAGAGTTATTCAGATATTTAAGTTATGCTGAAGATGTGGGAACACGTGCTTTATTATCACGTGCTGTCGGCGGTACAGTAGGTGAACAATTGATTTTCTCATTGCCAGGTTCATCTGGTGCGGTAAGATTAGCGATTGAAAAATTAATTAAACCTGAATTGAATCATCTCATTCATGAATTAACAAAATAAAAGGCAAGAAGAAGCGGTTAGATTTTACTCAGGTAGAAGACTAACCGCTTCTTCACTGTACTGTTTGATTGAATAAGGGAAAACACTGAAGCCAATCACTGATTTCATAAGATTTCATCAGTTTTTTCATCCATTCAGCCTATTTAACTTAAAGAATTCGCATTATATAATAGGAGTAACATGAAAAAAACGGAACGATTGTACGTTGTGACAGTAAAATCACAACGTCAATGGTTCCGTAGTGCTGTTGTGAAGTTCATGTTTACGTATAAAAAGGGTAAAGCATGAACAACAATAGTTTATGATCTGCGGTAATCCCCGGATTTTCCGCCAGATTTTGAGATAAGGTAAGTTTCGCCGATGACCATCCCTTTATCAAGTGCTTTGGTCATATCGTAAACGGTTAAAGCCGTTGCTGAAGCGGCTGTGAGAGCTTCCATTTCTACACCGGTTTTACCTGATGTAGAGACTGTAGCTTCAATATTAAGTGTATATGACGATGTTGTATCCCATTCAAAGGCAATATCGATACCAGTCAGTGAGAGCGGATGACACATAGGAATAATCGTAGAGGTATTCTTAGCTGCCATGATTCCCGCGATTTGGGCAGTATTCAGCACATTACCTTTCTTATTTGTATGTTCTACAATTTGCTTGTAAATCGCTTCGTTAACAGTAATGCTTGAATGTGCTGTCGCAACACGTTTTGTGATGTCTTTATCAGAAACGTCGACCATTTTCGCATTACCTTGAGCGTTGATATGAGTAAATTCAGACATGTTATTCCTCCTCGCTTAGACATTATAGCATGAAATAAAATAGATGTTAGGAGCAGATAGTTTATGCCAGTTGAAAAAAGAAATCCAATTGCGGTAAAAGAAGCAATCAAACGTGTGGTAGCACAAGAATTTCGTACAGAAACACAACAAGTGCCTTTAAATGACAGTTTAGGATATATACTGTCTGAAGATATCGTGGCAACGTATGAAATCCCACGTTTTAATAAATCACCTTATGACGGCTTTGCGTTAAGAAGTGAAGATACAAAAGGTGCAAGCGGTGACAACCGTATTGAATTTGAAGTCATTGATCACATCGGTGCAGGCAGTGTGTCAGATAAAACAGTCGGACCGAACCAAGCTGTCCGTATTATGACAGGGGCAGAAATTCCAGCAGGTGCAGATGCAGTTGTGATGTTAGAACAAACACGTGAAGGTGAACATTCATTTACGATTCGTACAACCTTCGAACATAATGAAAATGTTTCATTAAAAGGTGAGGAAACAGAAGTCGGAGATGTCGTATTAAAAGAAGGCCAACGTATTAATGCTGGGGCTATCGCAGTACTTGCGACCTTCGGTTATACAGAAGTGCCTGTACGTCGCTTACCCTCTGCAGCTATTATTGCGACAGGCAGTGAGTTATTAGATGTCGGTGATGAATTAGAACCAGGTAAAATCCGTAATTCTAATGGACCGATGATTCAAGGCTTACTAAATCAATTCGGCTTAGACTGTGAAGTTTATAAAATTCAAGAAGATGATTTCGACAGCAGTTTAGCAGTCGTTAAAGAAGCACTTGCTTCTCATGATATGGTCATCACAACAGGCGGTGTATCTGTTGGTGACTTCGACTATTTACCAGCTATCTACAAAGAAATCGGTGCAGAAGTATTATTCAATAAAGTACAAATGCGTCCAGGCAGTGTCACAACAGTTGCTGTCGCAAATAACCAATATTTATTTGGTTTATCAGGGAATCCATCTGCGTGCTATACAGGATTTGAATTGTTCGTAAAACCAGCAGTCTTAAATATGATGGGTGCGATTGAACGTTTCCCTCAAGTTGTAAAAGCCACATTGATGGAAGACTTCAAAAAAGCCAATCCATTCACACGTTTCATTCGTGCAAAAGCTACATTAAATGGTTTACAAACAACAGTAGTACCTTCTGGTTTCAACAAATCAGGTGCGGTTGTCGCGATTGCACACAGTAATGCGATGATTATGTTGCCGAGCGGTACACGCGGCTTTGAAAAAGGCTACACAGTGGATGTCATTCTGACTGAAACAGATACCTTTGAAGAGGAATTAGCACTATGATTTTACAAATTGTGGGATATAAAAATTCTGGCAAAACAACCTTGATGGCAGAAACAGTTAAGTTTCTGAAAGCGCAAGGTTATCGTGTAGTGACGATTAAACATCATGGACATGGTAGTGAAGATATTACCTTACAAGCAGCAGAAGTCGATCATATGAAACATTTTGAAGCAGGGGCAGACCAAAGCATTGTGCAAGGTCATGCGTTAAGAGAAACAGTCACACGTACAACAGAACAAACTTTATCCCACATTATTGAATCAGCGGTCACGATTGATTATGATGTGTTACTAGTTGAAGGTTTTAAACAAGCGGATTATGATAAAGTGATTATTTATAGAGATGAAGCGGAATTAGTTTCTTTATCTGAGCTGAGTCATGTACAATATAAGTTACCGTTTCAAAAAAATACAGAGTTAAGTCATTTTAAAAAGTGGTTATTAACTTTTATCGATAGAAAAAAGGATGAGTCAAAATGAAACAATTTGAAGTTGTGACTGAGCCGATTCAAACAGAACCTTATCGAGACTTTACACTGACACCGCATCAGGGTGCAGTAGTGGTCTTTACAGGTCATGTCAGAGAATGGACAAAAGGCATTCGTACAGAACATCTTGAGTACGAAGCTTATGTGCCAATGGCTGAAAAAAAATTAGCTCAAATCGGCGATGAAATCAACGAACAATGGCCTGGCACGATTGTCAGCATTGTTCACCGTATCGGACCATTGCATATTTCCGATATTGCGGTATTAATCGCAGTTTCTTCACCACATAGAAAAGATGCCTATGCGGCAAATGAATATGCGATTGATCGTATTAAAGAAGTAGTGCCGATTTGGAAGAAAGAAATATGGGAAGATGGCGCACAATGGATCGGTCATCAACGTGGTTACCATGAAGATGCCATTGAAAGGGGGCAAACAGAATGAAAGTCCTTTATTTTGCGGAGATTAAAGAAATCTTACAAAAAGGTACAGAAGAATTTGAACTAGAGAATGAAATGACAGTAGAGGCGTTTAAAAAATATTTATTTGAAACGTATCCAGAAATCAGCGGCAAACAATTCCAAATCGCCTTGAATGAAGAATTTGTGCCAAATGATGAAATGATTCAACCTTCTGATGTCGTTGCGTTGATTCCACCGGTAAGCGGAGGTTAAGAAAGTGAAAGCAATTATTTTAGCAGGCGGACGTTCAGAACGTTTCGGTTCGCCTAAGGCATTTGCGAGGCTCAATGGTAAAATGTTTTATCAACATATTATCGAAGCCTTGAATGAAGCCAATATGTTTAATGAGATTATCATTAGTTCTAGTGCGGAATTGGCTGATCAATTTGAAGATGTCAAAGTGGTCGTAGATGATGAAGAACATCAAGCGAAAGGACCGCTTTCAGGCATCTACTCAGTAATGAAGCAAGATTTTGAAGCAGAACTATTCTTTGTGATTTCAGTAGATACACCGTTAATCACAGAAAAAGCTGTCAGCACGTTATATCAATTTATGGTTGAACATGTCATTGAAGATCAGTTAGATATTGCGGGGTATGAAGAAGAGGGGTATCCGATTCCTACTATCGCATTTTATAGTCCGACGTGTTTGCCAGTCATTGCACGTGCACTAGAATCCGATGATTACAGTATGAAACATGTTTATAACCAAGTCGCTTCTGATTGGCTGGATGTTCATGAGGTTGATACAAGACCTGATTGGTACCAAAATATTAACTACCAAGATGATTTAGCCAGAGTCAGAAATCAATCGCTTTGATGAGATGTATCAAGCGATAAGAGAGAAAGAAAAGGGGGTCAAAAGATGGTAAAACAAATAACAGATAAATTAGGTCGCCCGATTCGTGACTTAAGATTATCCGTGACAGATCGCTGTAATTTCCGCTGTGATTATTGTATGCCTAAAGAAATTTTCGGCGATGACTTTGTCTTTTTACCCAAAGATGAATTATTGACTTTTAGTGAAATGGAAAGAATTGCTCGCGTATATACTCGCCTAGGTGTGAAGAAGATTCGTATCACTGGCGGGGAACCTTTAATGCGTAGAGATTTATATAAATTAATTGCCGCTCTTAATGAAATCGACGGTGTAGAAGATATTGGTCTGACTACCAATGGTCTATTGTTGAAAAAACATGGACAAAAACTCTATGATGCCGGATTAAGACGTATCAATGTCAGCTTAGATGCTATTGATAACGAATTATTCCAATCTATCAATAACCGTAATATCAAAGCAGATACCATCCTAGAACAAATTGATTATGCAGTATCAATCGGTTTTAAAGTGAAAGTGAACGTTGTTGTGCAAAAAGGTATCAATGATGACCAAATCATCCCAATGATTCAGTACTTCAAAGACAAAAATATTGTTGTAAGATTTATTGAGTTTATGGATGTCGGCAATGACAATGGTTGGGACTTCAGTAAAGTTGTCACAAAAGATGAAATGCTTGCGATGGTCGAGGATGAATTTGATATTGAAGCTGTTGAACCGAAATATTATGGTGAAGTCGCAAAATATTATCGTCATAAAGATAACGGAGCACAGTTCGGTTTAATTACGAGTGTTTCTCAGTCATTCTGTTCAACATGTACGAGAGCACGCTTATCTTCTGATGGTAAATTCTATGGTTGCTTATTCAGCACAGTCGATGGATTTAACGTCAAAGAATTTATGCGTTCTGGTAAAACGGACGATGAATTACAAGCGAAATTCGAAGAGTTATGGCATATTCGTGATGACAGATATTCAGATGAACGAACTGAACAAACGGTCGCAAATCGCAGACGTAAGAAAATTAATATGAACTATATCGGCGGTTAAGTCGAATGAAATATATAATAAAAAGCACGTCTTTCTGATTTTTTTCGGAAAGGCGTGC
Organism: Staphylococcus sp. CWZ226; assembly: GCF_018986355.1. Classification (NCBI taxonomy): domain Bacteria; kingdom Bacillati; phylum Bacillota; class Bacilli; order Caryophanales; family Staphylococcaceae; genus Staphylococcus; species Staphylococcus sp. CWZ226. The sequence continues at coordinate 226,591 of NZ_JAHMSB010000002.1, forward strand.
TTTTTCATAATGATTACTTTGCGAAGGTTTCAAATTCTTTGATGACAGATGCGACGAATTCACGTTGTGTCTTATCTAATAAATAAAAGACTTGGCGTTCATCAGTTTCTGAACGCTCTTTTGCGATCAGTTCTCTTTTATAAAGTTTTCTTATTAATACATCAATTTTACTCGTATTCCATTTCATGTCGTAATGGAGGGTATCCCTCAATACTTTACCTGTAATTTTGTCAGTACCATTGAAGCGGTATAAAATAATGAACTCCTCCATGGTAAGATGATGTTCTGCTTTTAGCCAATATTTAATCTGGCTAAGTTTACATTCTGTCTCAATTAAATGATCAATTGTCTTTGACATTGATATTCCTCCTCTTGCCCTTTCATAGTTGTATTCCCCCAGGAATAATAATTGTTTTACTTATTATATTATATAACGAATTTCAATATAAATCTATTCTCTTTAATTTACTATAATAGTAAAAAAAGTGCGTTATCACGGAAATTATGAACCGAAATTGAATATGTTGAAAGAAAAGTTGATTCAAGTGCTAAAAGTATAAAACAAGAAAATGACAAATGTCATAGAGAATTTATGACAAACGTTACTATGTTTACAATTTTTAAAAATATATCATTAAATCAAGGAAATAAAGAGGTGATTAAATGATAAAAGTAAACGGTGTAACTAAATCATTCCACAATACTAAAGCAATAGATCATGTTTCATTTGGAATAAAAGAAGGAGAATGTATCGCTTTAATAGGCGTAAATGGAGCAGGTAAGTCCACATTGATTGATTTGATTTTAGGTAATTTAGTTCCAGATGAAGGGCGTATTGAAAGGGATTCTGCTATACAAAATAATATCGGCGTATTATTTCAAAAATCAATCTTTAATGAATGGGTCAAAGTAAAAGAACTCTATGCATTTTATTCATCGGTTTATAAAAATGCGTTAGATTACAACAAGTTTAAAACATTGACCCAGTTTACTGATAAACAATTAAATCAATACGCGACTAAATTATCTGGAGGTCAACAACGTTTATTAGATTTTATATTGATGTTAACAGGACAACCTTTATTAATATTTTTAGACGAGCCGACGTCTGCAATGGATGCTAAAACGAGACGTTATTTCTGGAACATCATAAATGATTTGAAGGCTCGAGGTATTACCATATTATATACGACGCATTATATTGAAGAAGTAGAGAAGGTTGCGGATCGCGTTATCGTATTGAAACAAGGAAAGATAATGAATGATAGTTCACCTTCACAATTAAAACACCTTGATAAAACATCAACGATATATCTACCTGAACAATTTGAGTCAATCATTCAAAATCAAACTCAATTAAGTTATCAAAAGGATCAAAGTGAACTTCAAATCAAAACAGATGCGGTTCAAAAAGTTTTACAACAATTGATTGAAATAGATATAGATTTAAATAAGTTAGAAATCAAGAAAAGTTCATTAGAAGATTATGTATTTGAAAGTGAAGGGGAGATTCTATCATGATTTTTAAATATTTGAAATTAGATTGGACAATCACTTTGCGACAAAAAATATATCTTATTCTTTCAGTAGGGATGCCGTTAGTATTTTTCTTGATTTTCACTTCATTAACTAAAGTACCACAATCAGAAGCCAATCAAATTTATAAAGAAAGTTTGATGAGTATGACGGTCTTTAGTTTAACTAGTTATTGTTTGTTGACCTTCCCTGTTGAATTAGTACAGGATAAACAAAACGGATGGCAGAAAAAACTTTTTGCGACACCGATGACACCCATTAAATATTATGTAGCTAAAGTATTCAAAATCATGAGTCTTTTTTTATTTTCAATTATTCTGATGTTTAGTGTTGGAGGAATGATTAGACACATTCATATGTCTCTTTATGAATGGTTAGTATCAGGATTATTATTATGGATTGGATCCAGTTTATTTTTGTCCATAGGGTTATTACTGGCACAACATAAAGATGTGAAGCAAGCAAGTAGTATAGGTAATTTATTGTATATTGTTTTAGCGATTGTGGGTGGATTATGGTTTCCTATTAGCTTGTTTCCTCAATGGCTAGCTTCTATCTCTCGATATATGCCGACCTACCGATTAAAACAGCTAGGATTAGATTTTATTCAGCATCAAACGATTAATATAGCGGCACTTGGTTTTCTTTTGGGGTATTGTATACTATTTATAATCATTGCTTTAGTTATTCAAAAGAAATCGGACGTGATGTAATGTCTTTTTTGCTTAGAAAAATAAAAGGAAACCCAATGGGCGTTGCGAGTTTTATTTACTTGTTGTTTCCAATTATCGCTTTATTTTATCAAGACATCAAAGGACCTAAAGTAATTGCTGTTATAGTGATTGCTGTATTCATAATTAATTATGGTATTTTAATTTTATCTGATGTTTATCAGTTTAAAGTGAAGCGGTTGATTGTATGGATGATTTATTTGATCGGCACACTTTATTTTTGTTGGGCAATGGGCAGCACATTTATCATGTTTTTCTTTTTTGGTTCTTATGTGTTGCCATATGTTTATGAAGCGACTGTAAAGTCAGTGGAAAGTATACTATTTTATATTGCTTTACTCATCGCATCTGGTCTTTCACTATACTTACTTCCAAAAGCTTTACCAATAGTTGTCGTACTGATTCTTGTTGTAATCATTTCGTTGTTCATTAACTTTAGATTTATCGAAAATAAAAAAGTAAGGGCGCAAATGAAAGAGAAAAATCGTCACATCAATTTTTTGATTGCTGAACAAGAACGTCAAAGAATCGGCCAAGATTTACATGATACGTTAGGTCATGTATTTGCCAGCTTGAGCATAAAATCTGAGCTTGCTTCTAAATTGATAGATCAAAATCCAGAAAAAGCCAAAGAGGAAATGTTAGCAGTTAATCAACTTTCTAAAGAGGCATTAAATAAAGTCAGAACTATTGTAGAACATCTGAAATTTCAAGATTTTGAAGAAGAAGTGAAGTCTGTAGATCAACTATTAAAACAAGCAGATATTACTTTTGATTTTGAGGGACAATCCACTGCTAGAACATTAAATAAAGGACAACAGTCTATATTAGCTATGCTATTGAGAGAAGCGGTCAATAATATTATTAAACATGCACATGCGACAAAAGTAACTGGTACATTAAAAGAAGCGCAACACATCATTACGTTGATAATTAGTGATAATGGCAAAGGTATCAGTAAACCTGAAGCTACACTGCATAGTATAAGAGAGCGTGCAGCATTATTAGATGGTGAAGTTACAATAAAATCTGAACAAGGTGTTACATTAATGATTCGAATTCCACGAGGTGATAATTTATGATAAATGTTGTTCTAGCTGAAGACCAAGAAATGCTGAGAAAAGCGATGGTTCAACTTATAGAGATGGATGGAAATATAAACATTATTGCTGATACTTCAAGTGGAGCAGAGGCATGGCAAATGATTGAATCCAATCAGCCTGACATCGCAATTCTAGATATTGAAATGCCGGAATTAACAGGTTTAGAAGTATTGAACAAAATAAGAGAAGCAAAGTTAAATACAAAAGTCATTATTGTAACGACGTTCAAAAGACCAGGTTATTTTGAAAGAGCAGTCGCAAATGATGTAGATGCTTATGTATTAAAAGAACGTTCCGTAGAAGAACTGATTCAGACCATGCATAATATTATGGCAGGACAAAAAGAATATAGTGAAACACTGATGACTACATATTTTAATGAGAAAAATCCATTAACGCCTTCAGAACAGTTAATACTGAAAGAAATCGGCAATGGTTATTCAAGTAAAGAAATTGCACAAAAGCTTTTTCTTTCAAACGGGACAGTTCGTAATTATACTTCTGTCATTATTGATAAAATGGAGACAGAAAATCGTTTTGATGCGTGGAAAAAAGCTATTGAAAAAGGATGGATTATATAAAAAAGTGCAGACCGTTTTGATCTGCACTTTTATAATTAAGCACGTTCTAAATATTTTACTTTGCGGCCATGTAGGACATAGTAAAGTCCTGCGGTAATAATAGTTAATATAGCCATGAAGCCATAAAGTTGTGCATAAGTAATAGATGAAGTGAAGACACCTAATACAGAAGGGCCGAAGCCGATACCGAAATCAATACCGATAAAGAAAGTAGAAGTGGCTAGGCCATATTTTTCTGGTGTCGTAACTTTGATCGCAATAGCTTGCATAAGTGATGATAAGTTACCGTAACCTACACCTAACGCTGCACCTGCAAGTAATAACATCCAGCCTGAATGTGCAAAGAATAAAAGCACAAAGCTGATAAGTAAGAAGAAATAAGATGGATAAACTACAACGTTTTCGTTTTTGTTATCCATTAAACGACCTGTAATTGGACGTGTGACTAATGATGTTAAGGCATAGAAAATAAAGAAGTAACTTGAAACTGCGACTAGATTGCGCTCTTCTGCGAAGAATTTTAAGAATGTCAGAATAGATGAGTAAGTCACACCAGTTACTAAAATTACAATCGCAATCGGTACTGCATCTTTAGCGATAAATTGACTTAAGCTGAAACCTTTTGATGGTTGAGTTTCAGAAACTTTAGTTGTTTCAAAATTGATATGAATGAAGAATGATAAAGCTAAACCAATGATGCCTAATACTAAACATAAAGCGAATAAGACATCAATGGAGTATTGATTTGATAATAATAAACCAAAGAAAGGTCCGACAGCTGTTCCGAGAACTAAACTGAGTGAGAACATGCTGATACCTTCACTTTTACGTTCAGGTGGTGTGATGTACGCAGCTATTGTTCCTGTCGCAGTAGTCGCAACTGCTGTCGCAACACCATTAATTAATCTGGTAAACATTAAGAAACCTAATGAACCTTCTATAAAGTAAAGGGCTTGCGTTACGATAAGAAAAATCAATCCTATAATTAATGTACGTTTAGGTCCCATCGCATTGACATATTTTCCTGTAATAAAACGGCCGATTAATGAGCCGACAATAAATAATCCGGTTACTAATCCGGATAAACTATCTGAAGCGCCAAATTCGTTTTTACTGTAGCCTGCAATGACAACGATTAACAGATACATACAAAGATAAACGAAGAAGTTGACGATAAAGTTCATATTGAAACTTTTAGTCCATATTGGTGCGTGTTGAGAATGATCCACGCGAAATCCCTCCTTAAAACTGATGTTTGATAGCTTTGAGCGTTCGAATGGTTTGCTCGATATCCTCTTGACTAAGACCTGCTTCTTCAACGATTTGTTGTTGAAGTGCTGTTACTTTTTCGATGACTTCGTGGTAAATCTGATTACCTTTGTCCGTCAGACTTAATAGTTTTTGTCTTTTATCTTCCCCTGGTGTAACAGTCAGCAAGTCGTGTTCATGTAACACTTTTAATAATTTACGTGTTGATGGTTTTTCAATACAACGACGTTTAGAAATTTCGACAAGTGTTGTCGGTTCATGTAAGTAAATATCCTTTAGAACTAAAAATTGAGCAGTATGTAGCTGATACTGATCAAGTAAAGGTTGAACGCTTTTTACATAAGGTCTATATAATTCAGTAAAGCTATTAAATAATTGATTGATTTCCATGTTGTAGCTCCTTAAATTAAGATAAAGGTTGAGACCTCAGTAAAACGTCACAACCTCATATATAAACGAAATCAGTTTGATTTTTTTGCAGGGTAATTGATTGATTTCGTTAAAAAGGTTAGCTAAGCTAACTAATTTACTTTACTATTGTAGAAAATTCTCAAATAAAAATCAAGAGATTTTTTGAAATTAGTCTTTCAAAAGGCAATTCGATTCATAATTTGATAAGATGAAGAAAAATGAAGAGAGGATGGTCTAAATGGTTCAGTTGAAATTTGATCATATCATCCATTATATCAAGCATATTGATGAGTTTGAGTATCCAGGAGAAGTAATGAAGTTATCACCAGGCGGCTTACACAATCGCTATGGTACATATAATAAATTGGTTTATACAGATTTGGCTTATATTGAAATTATCGGTGTAAACGATGAAGAAAAGTTGAAGAAGGTTATTAAATCGAATGAAGGACGTGTATCTTTCGTTGCGAAAATCGTACAAGATAATTTCGAACAAGGCTTTAAAGCAATCGCCTTACGCACAAATGATTTAGACAAACTTAAAGATGAGTTTGAAGCGAAAGGATTAGATGTCGTAGGACCAATTGAAATGGGCCGAGAAAATAAAAAAGGTGAACAAACGTCTTGGCGTTTATTATATTTGAATCAGCCGGATGCGAAATTGAAACCGCCGTTCTTTATAGAGTGGAATAAGTCAGAAGAAGAACGTGTTGAGGCGTTAGAAAATAGATTTCAACCGCAATTCAAAATAAAAGCCATTGAAATTCAAACCACACAACAAGCGTTAGTGGTCAATCAATGGCGGGATTGGTTTGGTATGGAAGTGGTATCTGAAGATGAAGAAATCACAACATTAAAATTGCCTGATGAAGCGATTGAATATCGTATTCAATCAGGACGCAAAGACAAGTATGCGATTGTGATTCAAGATACAACCGCCGAAACACCTTATCATATCGTGACACGCGGTGGAGCTTATCACTTCGAACCTTAAAATTTAGTACACATAATGATAAACTGCGTTCGCAATCATGATCGCATAAGTTAAAGCGATTAAGAATAAGATAATTGCTAGCCACATATCAACACGTGATTTACGTAATAAGACAAGATAAACAGCAGTTACTAAAGAAAATGCGGTAAAGAATACACGCAAGCTGAGATTGTCTATTTGAACATGGTTGACTAATGTTATACTAATCACAATGATATTTAAAATAATCATGATAATTAAAAAGATATTTCTCACACTTTTCACCTCTGAATCTTTATAGTTTATAGGGTTACGTGAGGATACGACATGAAAGTCACTTAGTTTCATTGTATAATAAGTAGATAGTGTAAGGAAAATAAAGGAGATTTTTATTTTATGGAAAAGATGAATATCACGAACCAAGAACATGATGCATTTGTTAAATCTCATCCCAATGGTGATTTGCTTCAACTCACACAATGGGCAGAAACGAAAAAGCTGACTGGTTGGTACTCTAGACGTGTCGCAGTAGGTGAAGATGGAAAAGTTAAAGGTGTCGGTCAATTATTATTCAAGAAAATACCGAAACTACCTTATACACTTTGTTATGTCTCTAGAGGGTTCGTCGCAGATTATGATGATAAAGCAGTCATCGAAGCCCTCCTTCAATACACAAAAGAAATTGCTGAAGATGAAAAAGCCTATGCGATTAAAATCGATCCAGATGTAGAAGTGGATAAAGCAGGGGATGCTTTAGGTAATTTAAGACAATTAGGATTCAAACATAAAGGATTCAAAGAAGGCTTATCAAAAGATTACATTCAACCACGTATGACAATGATTACACCGATTGATAAAACAGATGATGAATTGATTCAAAGCTTTGAACGTCGTAACCGTTCAAAAGTACGTTTATCATTAAAACGTGGAACGAAAGTAGAACGTGCAGGTCGCGATCAACTTAAAATCTTCGCAGACTTGATGCGTATTACTGGGGAACGTGATGGTTTCTTAACACGTGATATCAGCTACTTTGAAAATATTTACGATGCATTACATCCTGACGGCGACGCAGAGTTATTCTTGGTTAAATTAGAACCGAAACCTGTATTGACAGAGTTAAAAGGTGAAAATGCAGAAGTTGAACAAGATATTGAACGTCTGAAACAAAAGAAACAAGATAAAAAGACGTTGAATAAAATCAAAGATGCTGAAGCTAAAATTGCGCGTAACCAAAAATTAATCGATCAAATGGAAGAACTATACCAACGTGAGCCAGAAGGTGTTTATTTATCAGGCGCACTGCTTATGTTCTGTGGCCACAAATCATATTACTTATATGGTGCATCTTCTAATGATTATCGTGATTTCTTGCCGAACCATCATATGCAGTTTGAAATGATGCGTTATGCGCGTGAAAAAGGCGCTACAACATATGATTTCGGCGGTACAGATAACGACCCGGATAAAGACTCAGAACATTATGGTTTATGGGCATTTAAGAAAACATGGGGTACGTATTTAAGTGAAAAAATCGGTGAGTTTGATTATGTCTTAAATAAACCATTGTATTATATGATTGAAAAAGCAAAACCAGCATTAACAAAAGCTAAAATCAAAGTTTCTCGCAAAATAAAAGGCAGAAAATAATACAGTTAGACAACATATTTTCATAAGTATAGATAAAGGGGTTGAGACTAATATTGGTCTTAATCTTTTTTCTTGGAGAAACCTAAAATGTTGAGTGAAATCAACGACCTTTTAAGGCGGGGTGTGTTAAATTTAAAGTAACGAGAAATGAGGAGGAAAGAGCGCATGATTAATCGTTTGCTGAAGTTCTCTTTAGGCAATAAATTCGCTGTATTTTTAATGGTTGTATTAGTCATCTTGGGCGGTGTCTATTCCAGTGTAAAAATGCGTTTAGAATTATTGCCTGATGTAGAAGAACCGATGATATCTGTCAATACTGTCTTACCGGGTGCCACACCTCAGACAGTGCAAGAGGATATCAGTGATAAAATAGATAATCAGATCAGAGGCATGGCGCATGTCGAAAATGTCAAAAGCCAATCGTTAGAAAATGTTTCTATGGTCCAAGTTAGCTATGAAGATGGTACAGATATGGATAAGGCTGAAGAAGCATTAAAGAAAGAAATTGATAAACTTAAACTCACGGAGGATGCAAGGGAACCTGAATTAATGAGGAATAGTATGAATGCATTCCCTGTAGTTGTTTATTCATTTTCAGATAAAAATGGAAATTTAGAGAAAGCGACGAAAGCGATTGAGAAACAACTCATTCCGAAATTAGAAACTGTTGACGGTGTTCAAAATGTACAAATGAACGGTCAAACTGCACGTCAAGCAACGATTAAATTCAAACAAAGCGAATTACAAAAACGTGGTATGAGTGCTAAAGGTGTGGAGGACTATATTAAAAATGCTTCTGGCAAAACACCTTTAGGTTTATTCCAATTCGGTAAAAAAGAAAAATCCATTGTAGTGAATGGAGAATTCACTTCAGCAGATGCATTGAAAAACTTTGTAATTCCTGTCAGCGCAGCACAAGGAGAACAAGGCCAACCTGGGTCAGATGAAAGTTCAATGATGTCACAAGGTTCACAAGGACCACAAAGTAATGACATGGTGAGACTTTCAGATATCGCCGATGTTAAAATCGGACAAGAACGTGAGTCAATCTCCAGAACGAACGGTAAAGATGCGATTGATGTTCAAATCGTAAAAGCACAAGATGCCAATACTGTTCAAGTGAAAAAAGATACAGATGCGAAAATTAAAGCGTTTGTGAAAGATAATAAAGATTTAACACAAACTAAGATTATGGATACCGCAAAACCAATCCAAGATTCTATTTATACAATGCTTGAAAAAGCGATTCTTGGTACGATAGTTGCGATTATTGTCATCTTATTATTCTTACGTAATATCAGAACAACAGCAATTTCAGTCGTTTCAATTCCAATGTCGTTATTAATTGCGATGATTGCCTTGAAGTTATCAGATGTCTCATTGAACATCTTGACTTTAGGTGCATTAACCGTCGCAATCGGACGTGTAATTGATGACTCTATTGTTGTTATTGAGAATATATACAGACGGATGTCCGATCCGAAAGAGCGAGAGAGCGGCGACAACTTGGTTATCAGCGCGACAGCTGAAGTATTCAAACCGATTATGTCTTCTACGCTTGTAACGATTGTCGTCTTCTTACCATTAGTCTTTGTGGCTGGTTCAGTCGGTGAGATGTTCAGACCATTCGCACTCGCAATTACATTTAGTTTATTAGCATCATTACTAGTATCTATCACTATTGTGCCGGCATTAGCTTCAACGTTCTTTAAAAATGGTATCAAACAAAAACGTCAACGTTCGTTAGGTGCAGTAGGCAGAGGATACAAAAAAGTATTGAATTGGTCGTTAAACCATAAATGGATTGTCTTAATTATAACGACTGTTATTTTAATCGGCAGTATCGGATTAGGTGCTGCGAAAATAGGAACGAGCTTTATTTCCACAGGTGAAGATAAATTCATGGCGTTGACTTATACACCAAAACCTGGTGAAACAAAAGAACAAGTACTAAAAAATGCTGAACAAGTTCAAAAATATCTTAACAGTAAAGATAAAGTGAAGAAAGTTCAGTATTCACTAGGTGGCGCATCACCAATTGATCCGACAGGCAGTACAAACAATATGGCTGTGATGATTGAATATGCGAGTGATACGAAAAACTTTGATACAGAACCAGACAGAGTATTAAAACATATCGCAGGCTTTAAACAAGAAGGCGAATGGAAATACTTAGACATGGGTACTGGCGGCGGAAATAATGAAATTGAAGTTAAAGTATCTGGTCCATCAGGTCATGAAATCAAAGACACAGTGAAAGCAATCGAAGATAAAATGAAACAAACATCAGGTGTAGTGAACGTTAAATCTGATTTAACTGAAGTCTATGACCAATACACAATAGATGTTGATAAAAACAAAGCAACCGAAAAAGGCTTGTCAGCGGGTCAATTAGCGATGGGCTTAAATCAAAACATTCCAGAAACAACACTGACAACGATTAATGAAAAAGGTCATAAAGTCGATGTAAAAGTTGAAAAAGAAAAACAAACGAACTGGACCAAAGAGAAATTAAACAATCTTGAAATTCCGACACCGACAGGAGAAATGGTTCAGCTGAAAGATATCGCAACATTAAAATCAACACAAACACCAAGTAAGCTGATTAAAGAAGATGGCGACTATACTACAACTGTAACAGGTAAAATCAGCGGTAAAGATGTCGGCGGTATTTCAACGAAAGTAATGGATAAAGTAAATAAAGTCGATAAACCAGCGAATGTTAAAATCAATTCAGGCGGTGCGACAGATGATATTAATAGAGCGATGACGCAATTAAGTCTAGCAATGATTGCGGCAGTTGTAATTGTCTATCTTGTACTCGTATTAACATTCAAAGGCGGCTTAGCACCATTTACCATCCTATTCTCACTTCCATACATTGTGATTGGTGTGGTGTTAGCTTTAGTATTCACAGGAGAAACACTTTCTGTACCAAGTATGATCGGGGTCTTAATGTTAATAGGTATTGTCGTAACCAATGCGATTGTACTCATAGACCGAGTTATCAATAATGAGCATAAAGGTATGGAAATGAAAGAAGCGTTGTTAGAAGCGGGCGGAACGAGAATACGTCCAATCTTAATGACAGCACTTGCGACAATTGGCGCACTTGTACCGATGTTATTCGGACAAGACAGCTCTATCTTGATTTCCAAAGGTTTAGCCGCAACTGTAATAGGCGGACTGGTTTCTTCTACTATTCTTACACTGATAGTAGTACCAGTTATTTATGAAATTCTATTTACGCTGAAAGATAAAGTAACACATATGTTTAGCTCAAAACGTAAAAAAGAGAATTAAGTTTAAAATTTAAATAGCATCTGATTTCTACGCACTTTCTGCATATAAGCAGGGAGTGCGTTTTTTATTATGAGAGTAGTTGTACATTATAATAATGAATATACTCAAATAATTCAGAAAAATTTGAATGTTATCTTCACATATTCATTCAAAGGTTTTATAATTGGATAAATATAAGAGGAATGGAATTGGAGGTAACATATGGAGTTATTAATCGCATTTTTGGTGGTAATGGTTTTTATATTCATTGGGGAGTGGGGATCTAATTTTTCGAAAGCATACATACCTTCTGTATTTATTACAGCTGCGCTTTTCACGATTGGATTTTGGACATTCTTACCTAAAGATATTGTTAATCAAGCATCATTTGGTAAAGAATTTGTTGCTATAGCAGTACCGTTATTACTTGTTCATTTAGGTACAATGATGGATTTGAAACAACTTGCTGCACAATGGAGAGCAGTTGTAGTTGCTTTAGCAGGAGTAGTCGGTACTATGGTTTTAACGCTGACAATCGGAACATTGTTATTTGATTGGCATACAGTTGTTGCTGCTGTGCCACCATTAACAGGAGGTGTTATTTCTGTAGCACTGATGTCAGATGGGTTAAAAGCAGAGGGATTAACGACTTTAGTTGCAATTCCTGTCGCAATGTATATCACACATAGTATTATTGGTTATCCATTAACATCTGTTGTATTGAAAAGAGAAGGGAAACGATTATTAAAGCAATATGATAATCAAAAGCTTGATTTTAAGAAAACAGAGTTGAGTCAAGAAGCCGATGAAACATTAACAAAAAAGCCGACTTTTTTAAAAAGTGAGAAATTTCAAACACCTGCATTTTTACTTGCAAAAGTAGCATTGGTTGCGGTACTTGCAGTACTACTCGAAAAGGCAACAAACAAAGCAATTAATGGGAATGTTATTGCCTTAGTATTAGGGGTTATTTTCCATCAAATCGGCTTTTTAGAAAAGCAAATTTTAAATAAAGCCAAAGTGTTTAATTGGTTAATGTATGGTTTATTAGCATTTGTATTCTCGCAACTTAGTATGACAACACCGAAAGTATTAAGTGGAATCATGATATTAATTCTGGTTTTGATCGCATTAGGTATTTTAGGTATGTATCTAGCTTCATCTTTATTATCTAAACCATTAAAGATGAGCAAAGATATGGCATTTGCGACAGCGTTAACTGCATTGTTCGGCTTCCCAGCTGATTATATTTTAACGAATGAAGTCGTCAACAATTTAACGAAAGATGAGAAAGCACGCAATGTCTTAATCGATTATATGATGCCGAAAATGTTAGTGGGCGGATTTGCGACGGTATCTGTCGCTTCTATTATTATCGCTTCACTATTTCTTAAATTATTGTAAGGAAAGGGTAGAGTTGAATGGTAAAAGTATTATTTAAAAATGCACAACTTTTTAATGGAGAAACATTTGTAGATAATCAAAGTTTTGTAGTCGATTCTGAAACGGGAAAATTTGTTAGTTCAAGCGATAATGCTGATGAGACGGTTGATTTAAAAGGACAATTTGTAGTACCTGGTTTAATTAACACGCATACACATATCGTTGCTGATCCGTATGGTAAAGTAACGAAGCTAGGATCACCAGATAGTAATCCGGTTACCGCAACTTATATGGCGTTAAAGAATTTAAGTGATTTATTGAGCGATGGGGTAACATATATTAGAGATGTCGGTTCAATTTATGATGTAGATTTAGAACTAGCTAAATTAGAACAGCAAGGTGAATTGTTGGCACCAGGTATTGTTGCTTCAGGCAGCCCATTGACCATGACTGGCGGTCACTTCTGTGAAGGCAGCTACGAAGTTGATGGTGTTGATGAGGTGCGTAAATTTGCTAGAAAATTATTAAAAAAAGGCGCTGGAAATATTAAATTAATGGCAACAGGAGGTGTTTCATTTAGTGGTGAAACACCACATGATGTTCAATTGTCATTAGATGAATTAACAGCTGCAGTCGAAGAAGCCCATCATAAAGGCCGAACAGCCTGTGCACATGCACAAGGGACAGAAGGTATTAAAAATGCGATTTTAGCGGGTGTAGATTCGATTGAACATGCTGTATTCTTGGATGATGAAACAATTCAATTATGTTTAGATCACGAAACGTTTATCGTGCCAACACTGATTGCGCCATATGCGATTAATCAAAATCAAGAATTATTACCAGATTTTATGGTTCAAAAATCGTTAGATATTGAAAAAGCGCATTTTGAAAGTATCGGTAAAGCAGCTAAAGCAGGAATTAAATTAGCAATGGGTACAGATTCGGGTACAGCTATGAATAATTTTGATACACATTCTACTTTTGAAATGGAATTAATGACGCGTACAGGTGCGACTAATTTACAGACACTTCAAGCTGCAACAATTAATGCAGCAAAACTACTTAAAATTGATAACCAAGTAGGTTCAATTGAGGAAGGCAAACTTGCTGATTTTATTATTCTAGACCATAACCCATTAGAAGACATTAAAGCATTACAGGAACAAAAAATAGTTTACAAAAAAGGTATCAAAGTTACCAAATAAACCAAACAAGCCCCTCAGCTCGTATAATACGCGGCTGAGGGGCTTTTCTTTCTTAATATAATACAAATGTTAAAATAGTACTGATTACGAAAATTAAAAGGGTCATCACATTTAATAAGAAGACACCTTTTTGATCGCCTTTTGAATACTTGAAGGCTGTAATCTCCACATTACCTACAAGCATCACAATGACCGCAAACTCCCACCATGCTACTGGAGGAACTGTTAAGTTAATCATTGCGACAATAAGGATGAGTAATCCACCCATGACCATGCGTAAAACACTACTGTAGATTGTATTCATTTTATAAATACTGATATAACTTACAAATAAATACAAAACGGGTAGTAATAATAGATAGAGTTGCATCGCGTGTACTTCCTTTCTGATAATCGCAAAACACGTTGAATCATGGCGTGTTTCTATTCAAGATGTCGATTTTATTGCTGTTTTATTTGTGAACGGACGTGTGCGATTTCATGTTCGATTTGTTCAAGCTGTTTAATCAATGGATCGACTTCTTGACCTGTTGATTCACGCTTTTCCAAATCGTCTTGCAGACGTACGTAATCTTGTTTTAATTCTGCTAATTGACTTTCTAAATCCAAAAGATACACCACCTTATTGATTTTTATTATCAATAATAATAGTATATCATGGAAAGATTAGAGATGTAATTACCGAGAAATGACATTTCATGACGAATGAATGTCTCAATGATAATAGAGAAAGAAGGGTGACTTATGACAGGCAAATTCGCAGTCATTGTTATATTGATTGCGCTTGGGTATTTACTCAAACGTATCAATATTTTAAAAGAAGAAGATAACCAAGTACTGGCTAAATTAGTGCTGAATGTGACGTTACCTGCATTAGTCATCGTCAATTTAAACAAGGCTGAACTAGATATTTCACTATCTGTATTACCGGTTATGATGGTCATTTACGGTATTATTGCAAAAGTTATCGCTATCAGCTTTTTCTTAAAATATGACAATGAGATGCGAGGTACCATCGGCATGATGATGGCATCACTGAATATCGGCTTATTTGCTTATCCGCTAGTACAAGCGATTTGGCCGAAAGTCGGCATGATTTATTTCGGTATGGCAGATATCGGCGGTGCGATTGTCATGTTCGGTATCACTTATTTTATAGGCAATTATTTCAGCAGCAGCGGAAATAATACTTTTAATCTTAGATTCCTTATATTGAATTTATTACGTTCTATTCCATTGATGACTTATTTGATGATGTTTGGTTTAAATATGAGTAACCTGCATTTACCAGATCCTGTTATCAATTTCTTAGATGTATTGGCACAAGCGAATATGCCGTTATCTATGATTCTCTTAGGTTTAATGTTGAACTTTAGAGTAGAACGTCGTTATTTACCGATTGCCTTGAAATATTTGGCTATTCATTATGGCTTTGGACTCATAGCGGGCTTACTCGTTTATTTCTTTTTACCAGTCTCTGACCAAATGATAAAAACGACTTTAATGGTCATTTGGTTGTTGCCAATCGGCGTTGCGGTCATACCTTACTCCATTCAATTCCAGTACCGTACATTGCCTTTGATTGGCATGACCACCAACATGACGATTGTGATCAGTATCGTCATACTCTATTACTTCCAAATGTTTTTCGTATAATAAAAAAGGGATTGTCAACCATTACTTAAGGGGCTGACAATCCCTTTAATATTTCTATTATCTTCTTCGATATTTTATTAGAAAGTCATTATGCTTTTAATCCGCCAAGAATGAAAGCTGCGACGACAATTAATACAATCCCTGCAGTAATTCCAAGCATTTGACGTTTATCTTTACGTTCTTTCAGTATAAAGATACCGCCGAGTGTTGAAACGATTACTAGTAATTGTGAGAATGAGAAACTTGTTGCGACGCCGACTTTAGGTTGTGAGTAGAACAAGAATAAGTTACCAATGGCCCAAATCACACCTGGCAACAGGTTACGTAACGTATAGCGTGTAGACGTTTGGTGTTTCGCTGATAATAAGAAACCACCGATTGCCATACCAATTGATTGGAAGAATAAGGCATCTAAGCCATTAACGCTAAAGATTTGCGCCACAACCACATATACGACATAGCCGACTGTTGAAATTAATAAAATCACAATTGCTTTACCTAATTTAGATTGGCCTTCGCTCGATTCATTTTTACCTTTAAGTGAAGTCAATGCGATACCGCCCACTAATAAAATCATCGCTAATAGACCTAAAACGACTTGTGTTCCTGTACTCCATTCCCCTAAGAATATTGCGCTGAATAATGTAGTACCAACCAGCTGCATTCCTGTAGAAATCGGCATAGTTTTAGAAACACCGATTAAATCAACAGAGCGTAGTTGGTAACCTTGACCTAATGCCCAAAATGCACCAGAGATCAAACCGACAATAATGACTTTAGGTTCAAAACTAGAATGTCCTGTTAATAAGAGAACAATACCTACAATCAATGCGCCGAGTGTCGTGCCTCGGATTTGATTGTAAGGTCCGCCTCCAACAAGAACGTTAATTAAAACAACACTACCCCAAAAGAGGGCAGGCAGTAATGCGATAAGTAAATCCATCTTCTATCTTTTCCTTTCTATATTTAAACTTACCCCTTAATAAAATAAGAATAAAACAAAGACAAATAAATGGAAAATAAAACGTTTGCTATGAAGGTTAACCTCATAACAAACGCTTATATTATTTGATATATTTGAATTTTTTACGTTCTGAACGAATGTCGAAACCGAGTTCACTGAAGCGGTCTACTAATTGATCATTTTTACTACGTATTTTGAAATAGACTTTATTAATATCATCATATTTAAAAGCAAAGTTAATCGCATGACTTAATAAATTAAAAGCAATTCCTTCATAACGATAATCCGTATGAGATGAGAAATATTTAATTTCTGCTTTATTTTTATCAGGTTTGACTTGCAAATATAAGTAGCCTTTTAAAATACCTTCGCTGACAAAAAAGAATAAATGATTGTTCTCATCTAGTGTATTGACAATTTCAGAAGCAGACATTGCTTCACGACGGAAGTTTTTCTGATGTAAGCGATCGAAATGTGCGAAAAAAGCTTTGTGATATGGAATGATTTGACGTTCAGCCGCAGGACTTGTTTCAATTGTGTGATCAGTTGAAAGATAATAGTCAGTGAACGTATAGTGTGCATCAATGGATTTCATCAATGAACTTTTATAGTCGTCTGTAATATCAAATGAAAAATTGAAATGAGATTGATCAGGTTGATCTGCAATTAAAGTTTCAAAAAGGCTTTTAAAAGCTTGCGCATCTAATTGATCATTTGAATTGATGAACGGCCCAACCATTTTAAAATGGTTAGTATCATAGGAGAATCCACCCATCAGCATACGGACTTTGTCACTTTCGTCAATGAGCGCGTAGACGCCTGTGTCTTGTTTTAAAGCCTCAATACTTTGTGTCAATGAAACGTTTTTTTCGTGAAGCTTATAAATATCGGAACAATAGGATGTATCGGCTTGGTGAATAAAACTTTGGATGTCTTGAACAGCTTCAATTTTAACGGCTTTCATAAGAACCTCCTTGGTTGTTATATAAAGAACACCTTTTTATTTATTATACTTTGTTTTGTGTTGAGATAAAAGCAAAGGTACGAGAAACAAGCACAATAAATCATGTTACAATAGAAATACGATTTTGAGAAAGGAAAATGAAGATGAAATCATTAATTCTAGCAGAGAAACCTTCTGTGGCCCGTGATATTGCGAACGCATTGAATGTACATCAAAAGCGTAATGGCTATTTTGAAAACAATCAATATATTGTGACATGGGCTTTAGGTCATCTGGTAACGAATGCGACTCCAGAACAATATGATTCGAAGTTTAAAACATGGGATTTGCAAGAACTGCCAATTATCCCAAAATATATGAAAACAGTCGTTATTCCAAAAACAAAGAAACAATTCAATACAGTCAAATCATTGATGTTAAAAGATGTAGTTAAAGAAATTATCATTGCGACTGATGCTGGAAGAGAAGGGGAGCTCGTTGCACGTTTGATTTTAGATAAAGTGCATAATAAAAAACCGATTAAACGTTTATGGATCAGTTCGATTACAGCCAAAGCGATTCGTAACGGGTTCAAACATTTAAAAGATGGTAAAGCATACTTGCCATTATATCGTGCAGCATTAGCACGTAGTGAGGCAGACTGGATTGTTGGGATTAATGCGACGCGCGCATTAACAACGAAGTATGATGCACAGTTATCATTAGGTCGTGTTCAAACACCGACGATTCAACTTGTTCAAATGCGCCAAGATGAAATCAGACATTTTAGACCTTCTAAATATTATACGTTTGAAGCACAAGTGGATGGACAAAACTTTAAGTTGATTTCAAAACAACGTATCTATGACAAACAAGTATTCACAGATATGGTTCAACAATTAGAACAACAAACGGGCATTGTTGAATCAGTAACATCAAAACGAAAGAAACAATATCCTGCGAAGTTGTTCAGTTTAACTGATTTACAACAAGAAGCTTATCAACGTTATCGTATGGGTGCGAAAGAAACACTGAATACTCTTCAAAACTTATATGAACGTCATAAGTTGGTTACGTATCCAAGAACGGATTCGAACTATTTAACGGATGATATGGTAGAAACATTTAAAGAACGTTTACAAGCATTGCTTGCGACTGAGTATAAAGAAGCGGTGCGTCCATTAGTCAATAAACAGTTCAGTGCTAAAATGGGTATCGTAAATAATCAGAAGGTATCAGATCATCATGCGATTATTCCAACAGAAATTCGTCCTAACATGAATGATTTGAGCCAACGTGAACAAAAGGTCTATTTAATGATTGCAGAACGATTTATAGAGAACTTGTTGCCGCCGTATGAGTATGAAGCGGTCAAAGTTATCTTGAAGGTCGGTAAGCAGACCTTTGAATTGCAAGATAAAGTAACCTTACAACTTGGTTTCAAACAATTACGCAATGAATCAACCACACAATCAGAACCGATACAATTTAAACAAGGTGCAACTTATAAAGTCCAACGTTTCCATATTCAAGAACATGAAACAACACCGCCGCCATACTTTAACGAGGGAACATTGTTAAAAGCAATGGAAAGTCCTCAAAAGTTCTTTGAACTCAAAAATAAAAAACATTCACAAACTCTGAAACAAACAGGCGGTATTGGTACGGTAGCAACACGTGCAGATATAATCGAAAAGCTGTTTAATATGAATGCGATTGAAGCAAGAGATGGTCATATTAAAGTTACGTCTAAAGGACGCCAAATTTTAGAACTCGCACCACAATCACTTACTTCACCATTGCTTACAGCAGAATGGGAAGAAAAATTAACGCAAATTGAACAAGGTAAATATGATGCACGTCAGTTCATAAAAGAGATGAAACATTTTACTGAAACTATTGTGAATGAAATCAAAAACAGTGAACAGAAATATAAACATGATAACTTGACCACTACAGAATGTCCGACATGCGGTAAATTCATGATTAAAGTCAAAACAAAAAATGGTCAAATGCTTGTATGCCAAGACCCAGCATGTAAGACAAAGAAAAATGTACAACGTAAAACGAATGCACGTTGTCCAAACTGTCATAAGAAAATGACATTATTCGGTAAAGGTAAAAAAGCGACATATCGTTGTGTTTGCGGTCACTCTGAAACACAAGAACAAATGGATCAAAGACATAAGAATAAAGGTAAAGGCAAAGTATCTAAACGTGAGATGAAGAAATATATGGGTAAAGAAGAAATGAACAATAATCCATTCCAAGATGCTTTGAAGAATTTGAAACTTTAATTAGAAGACACACTCATTAACGAATTTTAACGAACAATATTTAAAAATATAGTGTTGAAATCGTTCGAAAATGAGTGTGTTTTTCAAATTTCTATTAAAATTGTTTGGTTTTTTCTTAAATCTTCATTGTATTTTCTTTGAATAGGGATTAGAATATTAAGGTATTTCATTTAAGGAGACTTTAAAGTGAAAAAATATTTCCAATTTGATAAGTATCAAACGAATTATCGTCGTGAGATTTTAGGCGGTTTAACAACTTTCTTATCTATGGCTTACATATTAGCTGTTAACCCGCAGATTTTAAGTTTAGCAGGTGTAAAAGGTATCCCAGATGATATGAAGATGGATCAGGGCGCAGTATTTGTTGCGACAGCCTTAGCTGCATTTGTGGGTTCATTATTTATGGGACTCATTGCTAGATATCCAATCGCATTAGCACCAGGTATGGGACTGAATGCATTCTTCGCATTTACTGTTGTGTTAACAATGGGGATTCCATGGCAAATCGGTTTAACAGGTGTGTTATGTTCAGGTATCTTCTTTGCGATATTAACCGTAACAGGACTCCGGGAGACCATTATTAACGCCATACCGTATGAGATGAAAATGGCTGTAACAGCGGGTATCGGTTTGTTTATTACCTTTGTTGGTTTACAAGGTGCAGGTATTATTGTGAATAATGATTCTACGCTTGTAACTTTAGGCCATATTACAGACGGTAAAGTATTATTAGCAGTATTTGGTATCATCGTAACGGTTGTACTTTATGCTAAAAAAGTACCGGGTGCTATCTTTATCGGTATGATTTTAACGTCAGCCGGCGGATTATTAACTGGTTTAATTCAAATGCCACATGCAGTAGTAGGAAAGATTCCAAGTATTGCGCCAACATTCGGTGCAGCATTTGAAGCATTTAAAGACCCAGGTCAATTATTTACAGTACAATTTTTAATTGTTATTTTAACGTTCTTGTTCATTGATTTCTTTGATACAGCAGGAACATTAGTGGCAGTGGCTTCACAAGCAGGTATGATGAAAGATAATAAATTACCTCGTGCAGGTCGTGCGTTATTCTCAGATTCTATCGCTACAATCGTAGGTTCTATTTTCGGTACAACAACAACGACTTCATACATTGAATCAACATCGGGTGTTGCTGTAGGTGCAAGAACTGGTTTTGCGAGTATTGTAACAGGTGTCTGTTTCTTATTAGCATTATTCTTCAGTCCATTAATGGCTGTTGTTACGAGTGCAGTCACAGCTCCAGCATTAATTGTAGTAGGGGTATTAATGGCAGGAAACTTATCACAAATTGATTGGAAGAAATTTGAATTGGCTGTTCCAGCGTTCATTACAATTATTATGATGCCACTATCTTATTCAATTGCGACAGGTATCGCATGTGGTTTCATCTTCTATCCAATTACAATGTTAGTGACGAAACGTCATAAAGAAGTACATCCAATTATGTATGTATTAATGGTGTTATTCATTTTATACTTCGTATTCGTACACGGTTAAAACAAACGATTAAGCAAGCTCATGAGATATGGGCTTGTTTTTTTATATATCAAAAAAAGACACTTGCACAATTCGCAAGTGTCTTACTGCAAGAGATAATATTAACCTTTACCACCCATGAACGCAGGGTAATTCGTCATACCGCCATCAACATAAATTGTTGTGCCGTGAATATAACTTGCTGCATCAGATGCTAAGAATAAAGCAACGTTAGCCACTTGCTCTGTTTCGCCAATTTCTCTTGCAGGAATCATTTTAAGGGTTTCTTCACGTGTTTCAGGATCAGAGAATTTTTCTTTCGTATGCTCTGTAACGACTGCACCTGGTGAAATGTTATTAATGCGGATACCGTATTGTGCATATTCCATAGACATTGTTTCCATCATATTTTTTAGGCCAGCTTTACTTGCTGAATAATTTACATAGTAAGGCCATGGAATGATGTCATGCACACTCGCTGTATTAATGATTACTCCTTTTTTATCTTCTTTAAGGAAGTATTTAACAGCTTCTCTTGAACCGATGAATGCACCTGTTAAGTTAACATCAAGTGCTTTTTGGAACTCTTCAACAGACATTTCATGTGAAGCAACAGGATTTTCAAATCCAGCGTTATTAATCATAATGTCTAAAGTGCCAAAATGTTTGATGGCTTGTTCTACAAGGCTGATGATATCTTCTTCGTTTGTAACATCACCTTGGACTGGTAAAGCTTGTCCACCGTGATCTTCGATTTCTTTTTTGAGTTTTTCTAACTCAGGTTCGTGTTTAGAAGAACGGTAATTTAAAACAACTTTCGCTTTTGCTTTACCAAACGCTTCAGCGTAAGCTTTACCAATTCCGCTGCCACTACCTGTGACAATAACTACTTTATTTTCTAAATCTTGATACATATCTCTATCTCCTTTTATCTATATCATGCTTTATTTCTATTCAATATAGTTAAAAAGCAATATGTTTCATCGTTATTATGAACTCTATCAATATACCCGCTTCTAAAAATTAATAATCCAAACACCTTTAACTTCTAAAATAAATATAAATAGAAGCGTTTACATTACAATAGGAAGAAACTCATAAAATTACTTGTAAATATAAAAAGATACCGACAGATCTGCCGGTATTTATCTATAACTTATTTAATTCGACGTCCATGCTCATCATAAACAGCTCTCGCATTTCGATTTGGCATATAAATAGGAGTGCTCATGACAATAAACAAGAAGAACAACATTAAGAAGAATAAAATCCAATGTACAATCATTCCGACAAAAGGAACAATTGCGATAAACGAACCAGCGATTCCTAATAAAGGAATAATGACCATAGGACGAATTGTACTTTGGCTGTCAGCTAATAATGCGATAACGATTAATAAATAGAAGAAAGCATTAATGATTAATGGCTGCCAACCAAATGAAACGATGATAGAACCTCCTAAGAAAGGAATACCATATAAAAGTTCAGAGAGCAGCAAGATAATGCTTATAATGATTAATGCGATTCTTGTACTATGTTTCACTTTTAATCACCACCATTCACTTACTATTATATAGGATGTGAGTCGATTGAAAAAATATGAAGACTTAGAGAAAAAAATCTTTATACGGGTTGAAGTGTGCAATCATTTGCAGTAAAATATACTGGTATGTGTTAGAGAAAAAGTCTAACATAAAAAAAGTTACATGAAATGGTTGCAACTAAGCGCTGATTCGTGTAACATATCTAATGTTGGACTTTGAATACGCGATGAAGCGAAAGGTTACTGACACACCCGGCCGCTTTGCCATGGCGTTGTGTGAGATAGTTTTCGTGGAGAAGTCTATCACTAAATGTAGACGATATAAGGAGGGAAAATTATGGCAAAACAAAAAATCAGAATCAGATTAAAAGCTTATGATCACAGAGTAATTGATCAATCAGCTGAGAAAATTGTTGAAACAGCAAAACGTTCTGGTGCAGAAGTTTCTGGACCAATTCCATTACCAACTGAAAAATCAATTTACACTATCATCCGTGCGGTGCATAAGTACAAAGATTCTCGTGAGCAATTCGAACAACGTACTCATAAACGTTTAATCGACATTGTTAACCCTACACCAAAAACTGTTGATGCTCTTATGGGCTTAAACTTACCATCAGGTGTAGACATCGAAATTAAATTATAATAGAAAATCATAGGAGGTGGACTTTCGATGACCAAAGGAATCTTAGGAAGAAAAATCGGGATGACACAAGTATTCGGTGAAAACGGAGACTTAATCCCAGTAACTGTAGTAGAAGCAGGACAAAACGTAGTATTACAAAAGAAAACTGAAGAGGTAGACGGTTACAACGCTATCCAAGTAGGTTTTGAAGACAAACAAGCATACAAAAAAGACAGCAAGTCAAATAAATATGCTAATAAACCAGCTGAAGGTCACGCTAAAAAAGCTGACACAGCTCCTAAGCGCTTCATTCGTGAATTCAGAAACATCAATGTTGATGAATACGAAGTAGGTCAAGAAGTCTCAGTTGATACATTTGAAGCTGGGGACATCATTGACGTAACTGGAGTATCTAAAGGTAAAGGTTTCCAAGGTAATATCAAACGTCATGGCCACGGTCGTGGACCAATGTCTCACGGTTCTCATTTCCACAGAGCGCCAGGTTCTGTAGGTATGGCATCTGACGCATCTAAAGTATTTAAAGGTCACAAAATGCCAGGTCGTATGGGTGGCAACACAGTGACAGTACAAAACTTAGAAGTTGTACAAATCGATACAGAAAACAACGTTATCTTAGTTAAAGGTAATGTGCCTGGTCCTAAAAAAGGATTAGTAGAAATCAAAACTTCAATTAAAAAAGGTAACAAATAATTAATTAACGAAAGGAGGAAAATGCATAATGGCAAATTATGATGTATTAAAAGTAGACGGATCAAAAGCAGGTTCAGTTGAATTAAGCGATGCTGTATTCGCAATTGAACCAAACAAAGATGTTCTTTTCGAAGCAATTAACTTACAACGTGCTTCATTACGCCAAGGTACGCATTCGGTTAAAAACCGTTCAGCAGTACGCGGCGGTGGACGTAAACCATGGAGACAAAAAGGTACAGGACGTGCGCGTCAAGGTACTATCCGTGCTCCACAATGGCGTGGTGGCGGTATCGTATTCGGACCGACTCCAAGAAGCTATGCATACAAAATGCCTAAGAAAATGCGTCGTTTAGCATTACGTTCTGCATTATCTTTCAAAGTACAAGAAAATGAATTCAAAATTATTGATGCTTTCGGTTTAGAAGCACCAAAAACTAAAGAATTCACTAAAGTATTATCAAACTTAGAATTACCTAAAAAAGTTTTAGTAGTTACTGAATCAGAAGATGTAAATGTTGAATTATCAGCACGTAACATTCCTGGTGTTCAAATCACTACTGTAACTGGTTTAAACGTATTAGACATCACTAGCGCTGACAGTGTATTAATTACAGAAGCAGCTGCTAAAAAAGTTGAGGAGGTGCTCGGATAATGGAAGCAAGAGACGTTCTTAAGCGCCCCGTAATCACAGAAAAATCTTCAGAAGCAATGGCTGAAGACAAATACACTTTTGATGTAGATACACGTGCGAATAAAACACAAGTTAAAATTGCAGTTGAAGAAATTTTCGATGTTAAAGTAGACAAAGTAAATATCGTCAACTACAAAGCTAAGAAAAAACGTATGGGCCGTTACCAAGGCTATACAAACAGAAGACGCAAAGCGATCGTTACACTTAAAGAAGGATCAATCGATCTATTCAACTAAAAAATAAAATTACCAATAAGGAGGTAAGCGACAATGGCTCTTAAACATTATAAGCCGATTACAAATGGTCGTCGTAATATGACTTCATTGGATTTCGCTGAAATCACAAAAACGACTCCAGAAAAGTCATTATTACAACCGCTACCGAAAAAAGCGGGACGCAACAACCAAGGTAAAATGACAGTACGCCATCATGGTGGCGGACACAAACGTCAATACCGTGTTATTGATTTCAAACGTAACAAAGATGGAATCCCAGCAAAAGTTGATTCTATCCAATACGATCCAAACCGTTCAGCTAACATTGCATTGTTAGTATATGCAGATGGTGAAAAACGTTACATCATCGCTCCAAAAGGTTTGGTTGTAGGACAAACAGTAGAAAATGGTGAAGAAGCTGACATTAAAGTAGGTAACGCTTTACCATTAGCTAACATTCCAGTAGGTACTGTAGTTCACAATATCGAATTAAAACCTGGCCGTGGCGGACAAATCGCTCGTTCAGCAGGTGCAAGTGCTCAAGTACTTGGTAAAGAAGGTAAATACGTATTAGTAAGACTTCGCTCAGGTGAGGTTCGTATGATTCTTTCAACTTGCCGTGCAACAGTAGGTCAAGTTGGTAACTTACAACATGAACTTGTTAACGTTGGTAAAGCCGGACGTTCTCGTTGGAAAGGTATCCGTCCAACAGTTCGTGGTTCTGTAATGAACCCTAACGATCACCCACACGGTGGTGGTGAAGGTCGTGCTCCAATCGGTATGCCATCACCAATGTCACCATGGGGTAAACCAACTCTTGGTAAGAAAACTCGTCGCGGTAAAAAATCATCAGATAAACTTATCGTACGTAGACGTAAAAGAAAATAATAACAACTTATTTGGGTGTGCGGCGTAATCGCTGCACGCACATAATAAGAAGGGAGGCGCCATAATGGCTCGTAGTATTAAAAAAGGACCTTTCGTCGATGACCACTTGATGAAAAAAGTGGAAGCGCAAGAAGGTAATCAGAAAAAAACTGTGATTAAAACTTGGTCACGTCGTTCAACTATTTTCCCTAACTTCATCGGTATTACTTTTGCAGTATACGATGGACGTAAACATGTACCTGTTTATGTAACTGAAGATATGGTTGGTCACAAATTAGGTGAATTTGCTCCAACTCGTACATTCAAAGGACATGCTGCAGACGACAAAAAAACAAGAAGATAAATACTTTCTATTAAGTAGAGGAGGAAGACCAAATGGAAGCAAAAGCGGTTGCTAGAACTATCAGAATCGCACCTCGTAAAGTCAGATTAGTTTTAGACTTAATCAGAGGCAAAAACGTTGGTGAAGCTGTTGCTATTTTAAAATTAACTAACAAAGCATCATCACCAGTTGTTGAAAAATTATTAATGTCCGCTTTAGCTAATGCAGAGCACAACTATGACATGAATACAGATGAATTAGTTGTTAAAGAAGCATATGCTAACGAAGGACCAACTTTAAAACGTTTCCGTCCACGTGCTCAAGGACGCGCAAGTGCAATTAACAAACGTACAAGCCACATTACAATTGTCGTAAGTGACGGCAAAGAAGAAGCTAAAGAAGCTTAATAAACTATCTAAGGAGGGAATACTGTGGGTCAAAAAATTAATCCAATCGGACTTCGTGTTGGTGTTATCCGTGATTGGGACGCTAAATGGTATGCTGAAAAAGATTTCGCTACTTTATTACATGAAGATTTAAAAATCCGTAAGTTCATCGATAACGAATTAAAAGAAGCATCAGTTTCTCACGTAGAAATCGAACGTGCTGCTAACCGTATCAATATTGCAATCCACACTGGTAAACCAGGTATGGTAATTGGTAAAGGCGGTTCAGAAATTGAAAAACTTCGTAACAAATTAAATAACTTAACTAACAAACGTGTACACATTAACGTGATCGAAATCAAAAAAGTTGATTTAGATGCTCGTTTAGTTGCTGAGAACATCGCTCGTCAATTAGAAAACCGTGCATCATTCCGTCGTGTACAAAAACAAGCTATTCAAAGAGCTATGAAACTAGGAGCTTTAGGTGTTAAAACTCAAGTTTCAGGTCGTTTAGGCGGAGCTGACATCGCTCGTGCTGAACAATATTCAGAAGGAACTGTTCCACTTCACACATTACGTGCTGACATTGACTACGCACATGCTGAAGCTGATACAACATACGGTAAACTTGGAGTTAAAGTATGGATCTATCGTGGAGAAGTTCTTCCTACTAAGAACAATAGTGAAGGAGGAAAATAATAATGTTGCTACCAAAACGCGTTAAATATCGTCGTCAACATCGTCCAAACACAAAAGGACGTTCTAAAGGCGGTAACTTTGTAACATTTGGTGAGTATGGATTACAAGCTACTACAACTTCTTGGATCACATCTCGTCAAATCGAATCTGCTCGTATTGCGATGACTCGTTATATGAAACGTGGCGGGAAAGTTTGGATTAAAATCTTCCCTCATACACCATATACTAAAAAACCTTTAGAAGTACGTATGGGTGCTGGTAAAGGTGCAGTAGAAGGCTGGATCGCAGTAGTTAAACCAGGTAGAATCTTATTTGAAGTTGCAGGCGTGTCAGAAGAAGTTGCACGCGAAGCATTACGTTTAGCAAGTCACAAACTTCCAGTTAAATCTAAGTTTGTAAAACGTGAAGAATTGGGTGGTGAATCAAATGAAAGCTAAGGAAATTAGAGACTTAACCACTTCAGAAATCGAAGAGCAAATCAAATCTTCAAAAGAAGAACTTTTTAACCTACGCTTTCAGTTAGCTACAGGACAATTAGAGGAAACTGCACGTATTCGTACAGTAAGAAAAACGATTGCACGTCTAAAAACTGTTGCTCGTGAAAGAGAAATTGAACAAAGTAAGGCTAATCAATAATAATTGAAAGAGGAGGTTACAAAAGTGAGCGAAAGAAATGATCGTAAAGTTTATGTAGGTAGAGTCGTATCAGACAAAATGGATAAAACTGTAACTGTACTTGTAGAGACTTACAAAACTCATAAATTATATGGTAAACGAGTAAAATATTCTAAAAAATATAAAACTCATGATGAAAACAATTCAGCTAAATTAGGAGACATCGTTAAGATTCAAGAAACTCGTCCTTTATCAGCAACAAAACGTTTTCGTTTAGTAGAAATTGTTGAAGAATCAGTTATTATTTAATCATTTAAAGATAAGGGAGGTTTAATTCATGATCCAACAAGAAACACGCTTGAAAGTAGCTGACAACTCAGGTGCTCGTGAAGTTCTAACAATCAAAGTATTAGGCGGATCTGGTCGTAAAACAGCGAACATCGGCGACGTAATTGTGTGTACTGTTAAAAATGCTACACCAGGAGGCGTTGTTAAAAAAGGTGAAGTTGTTAAAGCTGTTGTAGTACGTACTAAATCAGGAGTACGTCGTAAAGACGGTTCTTACATCAAATTTGATGAAAATGCATGTGTAGTTATTCGTGACGACAAGAGTCCACGCGGTACTCGTATCTTCGGACCAGTAGCTCGTGAATTACGTGACAGCAACTACATGAAAATTATTTCATTAGCACCAGAAGTACTATAATTTTAATAAATAAAATCTAAGGAGGTGCCCACATGCATATCAAAAAAGGTGACAACGTAATCGTTATCTCAGGTAAAGATAAAGGTAAAACAGGTGTTGTACAAGCAACAGAACCTAAAAAAGACCGTGTCGTTGTGGAAGGTGTGAACATCATTAAAAAGCACCAAAAACCGACTCAATTTAATCCAGAAGGTGGAATCTTAGAAACTGAAGCAGCTATTCATGTTTCTAACGTACAATTATTGGACCCAAAAACAAATGAACCAACTCGTGTAGGTTACAAATTTGTTGATGGTAAAAAAGTTCGTATCGCTAAAAAATCAGGCGAAGAAATCAAAACTAATAATTAATAACTAGTTGAAAGGAGGATCCACTTTGAGCCGTTTAAAAGAAAAATTCAATACAGAAGTTACTGAGAACTTAATGAAAGAATTCAACTATAGTTCAGTAATGGAAGTACCTAAAATCGATAAAATCGTTGTGAACATGGGTGTAGGTGACGCTGTTCAAAACTCTAAAGTATTAGACAATGCTGTTGAAGAGTTAACATTAATTACAGGTCAAAAACCATTAATCACAAAAGCTAAAAAATCAGTAGCAACATTCCGTTTACGTGAAGGTATGCCAATCGGAGCAAAAGTTACTCTTCGCGGAGAAAGAATGTATGAATTCCTTGATAAATTAATCTCAGTATCATTACCACGTGTACGTGACTTCCACGGTGTTTCTAAAAAAGCATTCGACGGTCGCGGTAACTACACATTAGGTATCAAAGAACAATTAATTTTCCCAGAAATCGATTATGATAAAGTAAGTAAAGTAAGAGGAATGGATATCGTTATTGTTACAACTGCTAACACTGACGAAGAAGCCCGTGCATTGTTAACTCAATTCGGTATGCCATTTCAAAAGTAAGCTCTAATATAAAGGAGGCTAATTAAGTGGCTAAAAAATCAATGGTTGTAAAACAAGCTAAAAAGCAAAAATTCCCAGTGCGCGAATACACTCGTTGTGAACGCTGTGGACGCCCACATTCTGTATACCGCAAATTTAAATTATGCCGTATCTGTTTCCGTGAATTAGCTTATAAAGGCCAAATCCCTGGCGTTCGTAAAGCTAGCTGGTAATTAAAGAGAGTCTTGAAAGGAGGCAACAATCTATGACAATGTCAGATCCAATCGCAGATATGCTAACTCGTGTAAGAAACGCAAACATGGTGCGTCATGAAAAAATCGAGTTGCCTGCGTCAAATATTAAAAAACAAATTGCTGAAATCCTTAAAAACGAAGGTTTCATTAAAAACGTTGAGTTCGTAGAAGATGATAAACAAGGTGTTTTACGTTTATTCCTTAAATATGGTCAAAACAACGAACGCGTTATCACAGGCTTAAAACGTATTTCTAAACCAGGTTTACGTGTCTATGCTAAAGCTGACGAAGTACCTAAAGTATTAAACGGTTTAGGTATCGCATTAGTTTCAACTTCTGAAGGTATCGTAACTGACAGAGAAGCAAGAAAACGTAACGTAGGCGGAGAAGTATTAGCATACGTTTGGTAATAAATAATTAAGGAGGTGCCCGTAAATGAGCCGTGTAGGTAAGAAAATTATTGAAATTCCTAGCGATGTTACAGTAGACATCAAAGGTAATACAGTTACAGTAAAAGGTCCTAAAGGTGAATTATCACGTACTATGGATCCTAGCATGACTTACAAATTAGAAGACAACACATTAGAAGTTGTACGTCCATCTGATTCTCAAAAAGACAGAACAGTTCATGGAACAACTCGTGCGTTAATTAACAATATGGTACAAGGTGTAGCTAAAGGTTTCGAAAAAACTTTAGAACTTATCGGTGTTGGTTACCGTGCACAATTGCAAGGTAGCAACTTAGTACTTAACGTTGGTTACTCTCACCCAGTTGAATTCAAACCAGAAGATGGTATCACATTCACAGTTGAGAAAAACACAACAGTTAAAGTTGAAGGTATTTCTAAAGAATTAGTTGGTGCTACAGCATCTAAAATCCGTGCCGTAAGACCACCAGAACCTTATAAAGGTAAAGGTATCCGTTACCAAGGCGAATATGTTCGTCGTAAAGAAGGTAAAACTGGTAAATAATAAATAACTCTCTAAAGAAAGGAGAATAAAGCATGATCAGCAAAATTGATAAAAATAAAGTACGCTTAAAAAGACATGCACGTGTACGTACTAACTTAACTGGTACTTCTGAAAAACCACGTTTAAACGTATATCGTTCTAACAAACACATCTATGCACAAATCATTGATGATACTAAAGGCGTAACTTTAGCTCAAGCATCAACTCAAGATAAAGATTTCGAAAATGAAACTGGTTCAAAAGTTGAATTATCAGCCAAAGTGGGCGAAGTAATCGCTAAGAAAGCAGTTGATAAAGGTATCACTGCAATCGTCTTCGACCGTGGAGGTTACTTATACCATGGACGTGTTAAAGCATTAGCAGATGCAGCACGTGAAAATGGCTTAGAATTTTAATCATAAAAGGAGGGACAAATAATGGCTCGCAGAGATGAAGAAAACAAAGAATTTGAAGAACGCGTTGTTACGATTAACCGTGTTGCGAAAGTTGTAAAAGGTGGACGTCGTTTCCGTTTCACTGCATTAGTAGTAGTTGGAGACAAAAATGGTCGTGTTGGATTCGGTACAGGTAAAGCACAAGAGGTACCAGAAGCGATCAAAAAAGCGGTAGAAGCTGCTAAAAAAGAATTAGTATCTGTAAACCGTGTTGAAGGTACAACACCACACACAATCACTGGCCGTTTCGGTTCAGGAAGTGTATTATTGAAACCAGCAGCACCTGGTACTGGGGTTATCGCCGGTGGACCAGTTCGTGCCGTATTAGAGTTAGCAGGTATCACTGATATCTTAAGTAAGTCATTAGGTTCTAACACACCAATTAACATGGTTCGTGCTACAATCAATGGTTTAGAAAATCTAAAAAGTGCTGAAGAAGTTGCGAAATTACGCGGCAAATCAGTAGAAGAATTATACAATTAAGGAGGGAAAATGAATAATGGCTAAATTACAAATTACCCTCACACGTAGTGTTATTGGTCGTCCAGAAACACAACGTAAAACTGTTGAAGCATTAGGTTTGAAAAAAACTAACTCTACAGTAGTTGTAGAAGACAACCCAGCTATCCGTGGACAAGTGAACAAAGTAAGTCACTTGCTAAAAGTTGAAGAATTAGACGCATAATTAGATAATATATAAGGAGGTGCCGTAATGAAATTACATGATTTACATCCAGCAGAAGGATCACGTAAAGAACGCAACCGCGTAGGTCGTGGTGCTGCTACAGGTAATGGTAAAACAAGTGGACGTGGTCAAAAAGGTCAAAAAGCACGTTCAGGTGGTAAAGTAAGACCAGGTTTCGAAGGTGGTCAATTACCATTATTCCGTCGTATCCCTAAACGCGGTTTCACAAACATCAACCGTAAAGAATACGCAGTTGTGAATTTAGACCAATTAAACCGTTTTGAAGAAGGTACAGAAGTTACTCCTGAACTTTTAATCGAAACAGGCGTAGTTAAAAACGCAAAAGCGGGTATCAAAGTATTAGGTAATGGTTCTCTAGAGAAAAAATTAACAGTAAAAGCACATAAATTCTCTGCATCTGCAGCTGAAGCAATTGATGCTAAAGGTGGAGCACACGAGGTGATCTAATGTTTGACACATTCGTAAACTTCTTTAAAACAAAAGAAGTGCGAAACAAGATCTTTTTTACGCTCGCAATGCTAGTTATTTTTAAAATAGGTACTTATATACCAGCGCCTGGAGTCAATCCAGCAGCGTTTGAAAGTCAACAAGGTTCTCAAGGTGTCACTGATCTATTGAATACATTCGGTGGGGGAGCCTTGAAGAACTTTTCCATTTTTGCAATGGGTATTATGCCCTACATCACTGCTTCAATCGTTATGCAGTTATTGCAAATGGATATAGTTCCTAAGTTTACAGAATGGGCCAAACAAGGTGACGTTGGTCGTAAGAAACTAAACAACGTTACGCGCTATTTTGCGATACTTTTGGCATTCATCCAATCAATAGGGATGGCATTCCAATTCAATAACTATCTTAAAGGTGCATTGATTGTTGATCCTTCACCTATGAGTTATTTGTTGATTGCAATTGTATTAACAGCAGGAACAGCTTTCTTATTATGGTTAGGTGAACAGATAACACAATATGGTGTAGGTAATGGTATTTCCATTATTATCTTCGCCGGTATCTTGTCTACTTTGCCATCATCACTGATTCAGTTCTATCAACAAGCCTTTGTAGGGCAAAGTGATACAACAATCGCATGGTTGCAAGTAGCAGGGCTAGTTATTGGTTTGATTTTACTAACAATGGGTGCTGTGTACGTATTACAAGCTGTTCGTAAGATACCTATTCAATATGCGAAAAAACAATCCGCTCAGCGTTTAGGACGAAATGCAACGTATTTGCCGTTGAAAGTTAACTCAGCAGGGGTTATCCCGGTTATCTTTGCTATGGCATTCTTCTTGTTACCGAGAACGTTAACAATGTTCTTCCCTAAAGCTGACTGGGCGCAGCAAATTGCCAATACAGCCAATCCATCAAGTAACATCGGAATGGTAATTTATATTATCTTGATCATTGCATTCACTTATTTCTATGCATTTGTTCAAGTTAATCCAGAAAAAATGGCTGACAACCTTAAGAAACAAGGCAGTTATGTACCGGGTATCAGACCTGGTGAAAAAACTAAAAAGTATATTACCAAAGTTTTATATCGTTTAACTTTTGTAGGTTCTATCTTCTTAGCAGTTATCGCTATTTTACCGATTCTTGCTACTAAATTTATGAACTTACCGCAATCGATTCAAGTCGGCGGTACAAGCTTATTGATCGTTATCGGTGTTGCAATCGAAACTATGAAGAGCTTGGAAGCACAAGTTAACCAAAAAGAATATAAAGGCTTTGGTGGTAGATAATTTGTAGGAGGGCAATATGAATATCATCTTAATGGGTTTACCTGGCGCAGGTAAAGGAACTCAAGCGAGTGAAATTGTTAAGAAATTCCCTATTCCGCATATATCTACAGGTGATATGTTTAGAAAAGCTATCAAAGATGAAACTGAATTAGGTAAAGAAGCTAAGTCTTATATGGACCGTGGCGAACTTGTACCTGATGAAGTAACTGTGGGTATCGTTAAAGAAAGACTTTCTGAAGACGATGCGAAAAAAGGATTTTTATTAGATGGTTTCCCACGTACACTTGAACAAGCAGAAGCATTAAGTAAAATCATGACAGAACTTGGCAGAAAGATTGATGCAGTTATTAATATTGAAGTTCCGGAAGAAGAACTCATGAATCGTTTGACTGGACGTCGCGTTTGTGAAGTTTGCGGAACAACTTATCATCTTGTGTTCAATCCTCCAAAAGTGGATGGTGTTTGTGATCTTGATGGCGGTAAATTATACCAACGTGAAGATGACAATCCAGAAACAGTTGCAAAACGTTTAGAAGTTAACGTAAAACAGTCTAAACCTATCTTAGAATACTATGATAAAGAAGGCGTTTTGAAAAACGTTGACGGTTCTAAAGATATCCAAGAAGTAACTGGCTCAGTTATCGATATCTTGGAAGATCTTAAGTAATTCAACATTGCTGCTTGTATGTTGAATGAAGGCAGTCTGATATTGTTTGTCTCTCAGCCTAACGAATTATGAGTGACAGCATAACGATAATGATTCCCGATTTTTGTTCAACGTAATGATACAAGGGCAGTATGTCTAACATTTTCCAATAGACATTAACTAATAATGCAAAAGGGGGAATTGTTCTAATGGCAAAACAAGATGTAATTGAATTAGAAGGTACAGTAACAGATACTTTACCAAATGCAATGTTTAAAGTAGAATTAGAAAATGGTCATGAAATTTTAGCACATGTGAGTGGTAAAATTAGAATGAATTATATTCGTATTCTACCTGGCGACAAAGTAACAGTAGAAATGTCTCCGTATGATTTAACTCGCGGAAGAATCACTTATCGTTATAAATAATTCGTCACTCCATTATTACAGGGAGGTATTAAAATGAAAGTAAGACCATCAGTAAAACCTATTTGCGAAAAATGTAAAGTCATTAAACGTAAAGGTAAAGTAATGATCATTTGTGAAAATCCGAAACACAAACAAAGACAAGGTTAATAAAAGAGAGGTGTAAAATAATATGGCACGTATTGCAGGAGTCGATATTCCACGCGAAAAACGCGTTGTAATTTCATTAACTTATATTTACGGTATTGGTAAATCAACTGCTGAAAAAATCGTAGCAGAAGCTGGAGTTTCTCCACAAACTCGTACTAACGAATTAACTGACGATGAATTAGGTCGTCTTCGTGAAGTTGTAGACAGCTACAAAGTAGAAGGTGACTTACGTCGTGAGCAAAACTTAAACATCAAACGCTTAATGGAAATCTCATCTTACCGTGGTATCCGTCACCGTCGTGGCTTACCAGTTCGCGGTCAAAAAACTAAAAACAATGCTCGTACACGTAAAGGCCCAGTTAAAACTGTAGCTAACAAGAAAAAATAATAGGTAAAGGAGGAAAATATTAATGGCACGTAAACAAGTATCTCGTAAACGCAGAGTGAAAAAGAATGTTGAAAACGGTGTGGCTCACATTCGTTCAACTTTCAACAATACAATCGTAACAATCACTGATGAATTTGGTAACGCATTATCATGGTCATCAGCAGGTGCGCTTGGTTTCAAAGGTTCTAAAAAATCTACACCATTCGCAGCACAAATGGCTTCAGAAACTGCTTCAAAAGCAGCTATGGAACATGGCTTAAAATCTGTAGAAGTAACAGTAAAAGGACCTGGTCCAGGCCGTGAATCAGCTATCCGTGCATTGCAATCAGCAGGTTTAGAAGTAACAGCTATTAGAGACGTTACTCCAGTACCTCATAACGGTTGCCGTCCGCCAAAACGTCGTCGCGTATAATATTATTGTCAAGAAATAGTTATTTTCCGCAGATCACTAAGATAAACTGTATCTTATAAGTCGACGTAACCAAGGAGGATATGTAAATAATGATAGAAATTGAAAAACCTAGAATTGAGACAATTGAAATTAGTGAAGATGCTAAATTCGGTAAGTTTGTTGTTGAACCACTAGAACGTGGCTATGGCACTACGCTAGGAAACTCCTTACGTCGTATCCTACTATCTTCATTACCAGGTGCAGCCGTTAAGTACATCGAAATTGAGGGAGTTCTACACGAATTCTCAGCAATTGAAAATGTGGTTGAAGACGTATCTACAATCATTATGAATATTAAGAAACTAGCTCTTAAAATTTATTCTGAAGAAGATAAAACATTAGAAATCGATGTTAAAGATGAAGGCGAAGTAACTGCAGCTGACATTACTCATGATAGTGATGTTGAAATTTTAAACCCAGAGCTTAAAATTGCTACAGTTGCTAAAGGTGGACATTTAAAAATCCGTCTTGTTGCGAATAAGGGTAGAGGTTACGCATTAGCTGAACAAAATAATACTAGTGATTTACCAATTGGTGTTATACCAGTAGACTCTTTATACTCACCAGTAGAAAGAGTTAACTATACAGTAGAAAATACTCGTGTAGGTCAAAGCAGTGACTTTGATAAATTAACATTAGATGTATGGACTGATGGATCAATCACTCCACAAGAATCAGTTTCATTAGCAGCAAAAATTATGACTGAACACTTGAACATCTTTGTTGGACTCACTGATGAAGCGAAAAACGCTGAAATCATGATTGAGAAAGAAGAAGATCAAAAAGAAAAAGTACTTGAAATGTCTATCGAAGAATTAGACTTATCAGTACGTTCTTATAACTGTCTAAAACGTGCAGGCATCAACAGCGTTCAAGAATTGGCTGACAAATCTGAAGCAGATATGATGAAAGTACGTAATTTAGGTCGTAAATCTTTAGAAGAAGTAAAATACAAACTTGAAGACTTAGGTTTAGGTCTAAGAAAAGAAGATTGATAAAGGTAAAGGAGGTTAACTCATGGGTTACAGAAAATTAGGTCGTACATCTGATCAACGTAAAGCAATGTTACGTGACTTAGCTACTTCATTAATCGTTAATGAGCGTATTGAAACAACTGAAGCTCGCGCTAAAGAATTACGCGGTGTGGTTGATAAATTAATCACTTTAGGTAAAAAAGGAGATTTAGCTTCACGTCGTCAAGCAGCTAGAATCGTTCGTGATGTTGAAATCTTAAACGAAGATGAAACTACACAAACAGCTTTACAAAAATTATTCGGTGAAATTGCTCCTCGTTACACAGAACGCCAAGGCGGATACACTCGTGTACTTAAAGTAGGTCCTCGTCGCGGAGACGGTGCTGAAGCAGCAATTATCGAATTCGTTTAATTCCAACTTTAACTTGTAACAAAGCAACGATGATAAGTAGAAGTACACGATGGTGATGACATTGTGCGCTTATCATTGTACAAGTAAACACACTGAACTTATGAATATATAAAGCAAATGAGTGCAACGATAATGTTTGCCACATACAAATATTGTCTAGCTCAGAGTACCCCATTCACAGAACTTAATATTTTTTAAAGCGTGAACTCAATTATTGAATGGGGTGCGCGCTTTTTTATTTCGAAGCCCCTTTACTCTCTTTAGGTACAGGGGCTTTTGATACATAGTCTTGGATATACACATATCGTATATTCATGTACAATAAGTAGAGTGAAAATAAACAGAAGGGACAGAGTCATATTGAACACAGAGAACATTATTGAATTTAATGACGTGTCATTTCAATACCAAGGCGACGAATGGTTCACATTAAAAAATCTATCATTTAATATCCCTAAAGGTAAATGGACCTCTATTGTCGGTCATAATGGTTCAGGTAAATCTACCATCGCAAAACTGATGATGGGTATGATGCCGTTTCAAAAAGGGGAAATTCTTGTAAACGGTCAACCAATGACAGCTGATAATTTAGCAGAGATTCGTCAACACCTAGGCATAGTCTTTCAAAATCCTGAGAACCAATTTGTGGGCTCTACAGTTCAATATGATGTCGCATTCGGTTTAGAAAATTTCGAAGTCCCTTATGAAGAAATGCATCAAGCTGTCCCGCAAGTATTAAAAGAAGTTGAAATGTATGCGCAACGCAATCATGAACCACAAGCCTTATCAGGCGGACAAAAACAACGTGTTGCGATTGCTGGTGTATTAGTTTTAAGTCCTGATGTGATTATTTTAGATGAAGCCACATCTATGTTAGATCCTGAAGGCAAACAATCGCTGATGCAGCTGGTCAGACATTTGAACACTGAAAAAAATGTAACGATTATTTCGATTACACATGATTTAACTGAAACATTAGATTCAGATTATATGATTGTGATGAATCGTGGAGAGGTGTATGAAAAAGGTACACCAGAAGCAATTTTTGAGAAAGGAGCATCATTAACAGAAATAGGTTTAGATTTACCATTTCCAATGCGCATTAATTCATTGCTTGGTAAGCCGTCTGAATTTCTGACATATGATGCACTGGTGGCACGTTTATGAGTATAAAATTTAACGACGTCACATATGTGTACCAAAAAGGCACACCTTTTGAATATGAAGCATTACATCAAATCAATACAGAGTTTGAACCAGGACATTATTACGCGATTATTGGTCAGACAGGTTCAGGCAAATCTACATTAATCCAACATTTTAATGGCTTGTTAAAGCCCTCTTACGGCACCGTAGCGCTTGATGATTTAGTTCTGAAGGCAAAGACTAAGGATAAAGCGATTCGGCCTATGAGACAGCGTGTAGGGCTTGTCTTTCAATTTCCAGAATCACAACTCTTTGAAGATAGTGTAGAGCGTGAGATTCTGTTTGGTCCTAAAAATTTCAATATGAACTTAGACAAGGTAAAGGACTATGCATATCGCTTACTGATGAAATTAGGTTTTGATCGCGATGTGATGAATAAGTCACCCTTTCAAATGTCTGGAGGACAAATGCGTAAAATTGCGATTGTTTCAATTCTTGCGATGGATCCAGACATCATTGTGTTAGATGAACCGACAGCAGGCTTAGATCCACATAGTCGAAAGCAAGTGATGGATTTATTAAAACAGTTGCAGCAGGAAGGAAAGACTATCGTATTGGTAACTCATGACATGAATGACGTTGCACAATATGCAGACCGTATTAAAGTCTTACAACAAGGAACGCTTGTATATGAGGGGACACCAAGAGCATTATTCAGTGATTCCGAGCGTATTAATGATTATTCATTGGATTTACCAGACATTGTGCAACTACAAAGAGACTTTGAACACAAACATCAGACTAAACTATCTGATACAGCATTAACTGACGAAGAGTTTATTGAACTCTATAGGGAGTGGCAGCGAAATGAAAAATAAATTTATCATTGGTCGCTATTTACCTCTGGATTCGATAGTACATCGTATGGATCCTAGAGCTAAATTAGCATTTGTCTTTTTCTATATTGTCTTAGTCTTTTTCTGTCATAGCTTCCCGATGTATGGGTGGATGTTGTTAGTGTTATTGATATTTATGTATTGTGGTAAAATCAAGCTGTTTTATTTATTAAAAGGCTTAACCCCAATACTGTTCTTTTTAATTTTTACGTTTTTAATGCATTTGTTTTTAACTAAAGGCGGAACGACGTTGTTCAGCTGGAAATTTATTTCGATTGATTCAGGTGGTATCAAAGAAGGGATCTTTATATCTATGCGGTTGATGTTCATTATGATGGCTTCAACGATTATGACTTTAACAACGAATCCGATCGCATTAACAGATGCCTTTGATAAAATTTTATCGCCGCTTAAGGTCGTAAAAGTTCCTGTACAACAATTAAGCATGATGATGTCCATTGCGCTACGTTTCACCCCTACGTTAATGGAAGAGTTAGATAAAATTATTTTAGCGCAAAAATCACGAGGATCTGAAATTAGTTCAGGTTCAATGGGAGAAAGAATCAAAGCATTTATTCCACTACTAATTCCACTATTTATTTCTGCCTTTCAACGTGCAGAAGATTTAGCAATTGCGATGGAAGTACGTGGATATGATGTAAAATCAAAACGTACAAGTTTCCGTAAATTAGAATGGCATTGGAAAGATACTTTGCTTATCGGTTCATTGATTCCAATTGCGGTTATATTATTTGTATTAAAATATTTAGGAGTGTAGACATGTGCGTATTTTAGTTAATATAGCGTATCAAGGAAGCAACTTCTTAGGCTTTCAGATTCAACAGCACGGTAGAACCGTGCAACAACAATTTGAGAAGATTTTAAAGCGTATGCATAAGCGTCATGTACGTATCCATCCTTCAAGCAGAACAGATAGAGGGGTGCATGCGATGGAACAATATTTCCATTTTGATA
The DNA here is from genome assembly GCF_018986355.1 of Staphylococcus sp. CWZ226. NCBI lineage: Bacteria > Bacillati > Bacillota > Bacilli > Caryophanales > Staphylococcaceae > Staphylococcus > Staphylococcus sp. CWZ226. The sequence continues at coordinate 266,941 of NZ_JAHMSB010000002.1, forward strand.
CAGAACTAAATATCGCACCTAAGCAATGGCAATATGCGATGAATAGCGCACTGCCTGACGACATTTATGTCAAAGATGTATCAATCGTCGATGACGACTTTCATTGCCGCTATGACTGCGTAGGAAAGCGATATCGTTATATGGTGTATCAAGGTGCGCATCGTGATGTTTTTATGAGCGGTTTAAAAACTTATAATGATTATGACTTAGATTTAGATAAAATGAATCAAGCAGCACAACAATTTATCGGTACGCATGATTTTACAGGATTTTGTTCACAAAAGACCGAAGTAGAAAGTAAAGAGCGTACGCTTTATCAAAGTGAAATTATTAAAACAAAAAATGGCTTTGACTATGTTGTGACTGGCTCTGGTTTTCTATATAATATGGTACGTGTGTTAGTCGCGTTTTTAATCGAAGTCGGTAAAGGTAAGCGATCACCAGACGAAGTTCTAGGCTTATTAGAAGCGAAAGATCGTAATCAAGTACCGTTCACTGCACCCGCAGAAGGATTGTATTTAGAAAAGATATATTTATCACCAGAATCACTGATACAAGATTTTGGTTCAGATATAAAAATTCATCGTAAAAAATCATTGCAAAATGACTGATTCGTATTGACAAATACACTAATAAATTATACGATTATATGCGGTATTGTTTTATATCACCCCACGATAAGCCCCGGAAACTTATTGTGTTACTAGATATAGAAGCAAAGTCGAAACGAAATCAACAATCTGAAATTATCTGAGCTTTGAATCGTAACATTGATTTTTTAAAAAGCAACTCAACACGCAGTTATTATTAGGAGGACAATTATTATGCGTCAAACATTTATGGCTAATGAATCAAACATTGAGCGCAAATGGTATGTTATTGATGCGGCTGGCCAAACACTAGGTCGTTTATCATCAGAAGTAGCAACTATTTTACGCGGAAAACATAAAGTAACTTACACACCACACGTTGATAACGGTGACTATGTAATCATCATCAACGCTGGACAAATCGAAATGACTGGTAAAAAAGAATCTGACAAAGTTTACTACCGTCACTCAAACTACCCAGGTGGTATTAAATCAATCACAGCTGGTGAATTAAAAGAGAAAAACCCAGCACGTTTACTTGAAATTTCAATTAAAGGTATGTTACCAAGCAACCGTTTAGGTGAAAAACAAGGTAAAAAATTATTTGTATATGGTGGCGCTGAACATCCACACGCTGCACAACAACCAGAAAACTACGAGTTACGTGGTTAATTAGAAGGAGGAAATTACATTGGCACAAGTTGAATATAGAGGCACAGGCCGTCGTAAACACTCAGTAGCACGTGTACGTTTAGTACCAGGCGAAGGTAACATCACTGTAAACGGTGTTGACGTACGTGAATATTTACCATTCGAATCATTAATCTTAGACTTAAACCAACCATTCGAAGTTACAGAAACTCAAGGTAACTACGACGTTTTAGTTAACGTTAACGGTGGCGGTTTCACAGGTCAAGCACAAGCTATCCGTCACGGTATCGCTCGTGCATTATTAGAAGCAGATCCTGAATACAGAAGTTCTTTAAAACGCGCTGGATTACTTACTCGTGACCCACGTATGAAAGAACGTAAAAAACCAGGTCTTAAAAAAGCACGTCGTTCACCACAATTCTCAAAACGTTAATTGTTGGACAAACGATTACTATTATTCAAACACTTCCCAAGTTTGGGGAGTGTTTTTTTATGCCCGTAAAAGTTATTTACATATCGACCTTTTAGAAATTTTTTCATTTCTGGTATACTTTCATATCATTAATTCGCTGGTGCTTTCAATTCTAATTAATTAGTTGTGTGTGATATGATTATTTTAAAAGAAGGAGGCGGTAACATTGCATGAAAAAGTAGATATTTTAGTAACGCTAAATGAAAACTATTTGAAACCATTAAAGGTTATGTTGTTATCATTACATGATACGAATCCCCATTTATCATTTAAAGTTTGGTTGGTTCATGAGAAGATACCACAAAGTAAACTAATGCAGTTAGAAGAATTATTGTCATCATTTAATATGGAATTAGAAGAAGTTAAAGTACCGCCTAATTATTTTGGCAATGCGAAAACAGTTGAACGTTATCCTCAAGAAATGTACTTTAGATTAGCGTGTGGTGAATTACTGCCTGAATCAGTGACAAAAGTACTTTATTTAGATCCAGATATTTTAGTGATTAATACAATAGACGATTTATGGAATCTGAATTTAGAAAGGAATATATTTGCGGCAGCAACACATGAAGGATTCACAAAATTTTCACAAGGCATGAATAATCTACGTTTAGGTATGAAACAAGGTCAAGTATATTTCAATTCAGGAGTTATGTTGATTGATGTAGAAAACGCAAGACAAGAAATAAGCATGGATGATATTTTTAATTTTATAGAGAAAAATAATCAATACTTATTATTGCCTGATCAAGACGTTATGAATAGTTTGTATGGTGATAAGATTAAAGAAATACCGGAAGAAATTTGGAATTATGACACAAGACAAGCAAATATGTATTATACAAAAAGTGTAGGTGAGTACGATACACATTGGGTTGCCTATCATACTGTGTTCTTACATTTTTGTGGTCGTCCAAAACCTTGGGATAACAAAAGCAACAGTAGATTTACCATGTTATATCTTCAGTATCAAAAAAGATTAGAACAACTTGAAAACTTAAATGATTAAATAAAACTCAATACTTGAAAGAAGGGGACATCATGAAAAAAATCATCAGAAGTATTGCGAAATGTAAAATGTGCGGAGATATTATTGAATCTACACATAGACATGAAATGGTCAATTGTAAATGTGGTTGTATCTTTTTGGATGGAGGAACAGATTACCAAAGAGTACTGTGGAATCCTCAAGAAGGTAAAGGTAGTAAAATGGAAGATTATATTGATTTGAGTTTAACAATTTATGAAGAAGAGGATGAGGAGGACGAGAATAAAAAAGAATGAAAATATACTTTGTCAGACATTCATTAAGAGATAATAGTGTGAAAGAAGATGTCATTGCACCTTTAACTAAAGAAGGGCTGAATAAAGCAGAAGCATTGGCATCTTTTTTTGACGATAAAAACATTGAACAGATATACGCCAGTCCTTATCGTCGTGTCATAGAAACTGTATTACCCACAGCAAAAAGATTGAAGCTGCTGATTAATAAAGACGAAGGTTTGCGTGAAAGAAAAATAGGACGCTGGGTAGAAGACTTTTATGAATTTGCGGAAAAGCAGTGGCGAGATTTTGACTATAAGTTGGAAAATGGTGAGTCTTTAAATGAAGTACAAAATCGTATCGTTCAAACCTATAATCAAATTATAAAGAATAGTAATGTATCTACATTATTAATATGTGGACATGGCACCGCAATGTCACTGTTATTTAATCATTTAACTAAAGGCAAGTTTCAATATGAAGATTTCCTACAAATGAAAATGCCTTCTATCTATTTGTATGAGACGAACACACAAGCGTTAACGCACATTCAGTGATTTAAAACATTAAATTCAGTGAATATGCTAATATCGTCACTGATATTAAACAGTTATACTAGAAGAGATGAAATATAAGAATTGCAGGTGTTTGTGATGTTTAATATTAGTTCAGTTTCAAATGAGGTTAAAGAAGAAGTTAAAGGACTCATTGATCAACATATACATCAAGAAGATATTACTGACATGTTAATAGAACTCTCTCAAAACGAATCAAGCAGTAAAATAACAGAAGCACTTAGACAGCTTTACTTTATTGAAAAATTTACGTCTATGTATGAAATAGAACGTTTTGTCTCAACATATGAAAAGGTGACAAAACAATCACTGACAGAAATCACACTTTCAAATGATAAAACGCATCCACTGAATATCTTCCAACAAGAAATTAATATATTTAAGTCATTGCTTCAAGAAACGAGCGCTTTGTTAAATCAAGTAAAGGTGAATGAAACAGAAGCGGTTGAATTATTTAAAGGGAAAGTTCAAACACTTTCAGGTTTAATTCCACATTTTAATCGTAAAGAAAAGATTATCTTTCCTGTCATAGAACGAAGAGGAGAGTATATCTTACCGAGAAAAATGTGGGCAGATGATGATGTGATTCGTTTTGCGTTGAATAAACTACAAAAACGTGTAGCTAAACTTGAAGAAGTAGATTGGCGACATATTCAAAATGCTTATACTGAATTAGAAAGCAGTTTAACGGACATGTTACGCCAAGAAGAGATACTATTCATCCCACTAATGCAGGAAGACATCAGTGCAGTTGAGTGGCAACAAATTGCGCAAGAAAGCAGTGCTTTTGGCTATGCGATAGAAGTTCCTGAGATATGGCACGATTCTGAAATAGAATTAACTTCTATTGACGCAAAATATGATGCAAAACAAGGGCAACAGAATTTGTGCTTTGGTGGAGGTTTCTTAACGACAAAAGAAGCGGACCTTATTTTAAATAACTTGCCAGTAGAAATTACGTTTGTAGATAAAAATGGCACTTTTAAGTATTTCAATGATTTAGTTGAAGCGTCTGACATGATGTTTATCCGTACATCTATCTCTATTGGGAGAAATGTGGCTAATTGTCATCCACCAAAAAGTTTAAGCAAAGTGATGCAGATTATTCGTGATTTGAAAACAAAACAAAAAAAGTCTGAATCCATGTGGTTTAAAAAAGGTAACCAATTCATTCACGTCACATACAAAGCTTTATTTGATGAAAAAGATGAATATATTGGTATTTTAGAATATGTACAAGATATTCAACCATTCTTTGAGTTACCACAAAAGTTCAAACGAGATGCGACTAAACAATAAACGTTAATTAATAATAAAATGAACAACCCACGAGTCCAATATTGATTCGTGGGTTGTTCATTTATCACAGTCGTTTTAAAGAAACGGTAAGAATTTTGACCAATAAGTAATCAAGTATAGCGGGAAATTCATACAGATATGAATTAATATCAGTAAGTAGATATTTCGATATTTGGCCCAGAAAAAGCCAAGGAATATCCCCGCAAGCGCATGTGTGACCAATGCTTGTGCTGACAAATCCAAAAGATTTCCTTGTCCTTGGATGCCCGCATGCCATAAAGACCAAAGTACTGTGCTGATACATACAGAAGACACTATACCCAAATGTTCTAAACGTGTTTGTAGCCACACACGGTAAAACACTTCTTCTAACACAGCATTCATTAATATTGAAATGATCGCAAATATCAGTACGAAAAGATAAGGTTCATCATAAGAGATATTAGATAAGTTGTTCAAAGGACTAAAATAGAGCACTAACCAAATCACATAGACAATAGGCGCAAGAGACCAATCAATGACTGGATTAGCTTTAGAGAGTATGGACAGTTTTTCTCGCTTAATAATCCATAAAGGAAACAACAACAATAATACAAATTTATAAATATAAAAAAGCTCAAAGTAGGGTTTAGGTGTAAGAAACACAAGTACGATATATAAAACACCTAATATAAGTAAAATACGTTCTGACTTCAAAGGTTTCTGAATAAGGGGTTGAAACTTAAAGTGTAAAGGTAAAACAAATAGCACAACAAGTGGAATTAAATAGATCAACCAAATATTCATAAAATGAGTTTTGTCCTTGGTATCTGCGCTCGTTTGAATCAAACCACTTTGTGTAGTTTGTACATATAAAGCTGAAACCATAATTAATAATAAAGTGACAATAGGAATCAATAAACGTAATTTATTTCTCTGCATGGCGTTCTCCTTAATATTAAATTGTAAAAGCATTTAAATAATAATACCCAATTTTATTTAATTTTGGTCCTTTAAACGTAAAAAATCCTCAAACCAATTTGATTTGAGGATTAAAGCAATATACGAATGTCGTTAGTAGAAAAAATTATTTTTTAAAGTTTGCTTGAAGATACTCATAAATCGCATCTGTATCAGTCAATTTAAAGAATTTTTCTAATTCAGCTTTATCTTGTTTTTCAAAGAACACGATAAGGTCTGATAATAAATGTACTTGAGTAGCTTTTGTACCGTTTAAAATCACAAATAAGAATTCTACTGGTAAATCTTTATGAGGTGAACTCATATTTTGGAATACGATAGGGTTAGTTAATTTAACAGGTACAATTTTAGTTGTGTTTACAAATTCAGGTTCAGTATGAGGTACTGCCACATTAGGATATGCTTCACTGATATTTGATAAGCTTAGGGCTGTTGGGTAATTTTTTTCACGATCTAAAACATGTTCTAAGAAATTGTCTTTTACATAACCTGCTTTTACTAATGCTTCTGATACTTCTGTTAGTACCGCTTCTTTACTATCCGCATTTGAGACAAAAACGCTATCTTTTGAAAATAATTGAGTCATAAGTTGCTCCTTCTTCGTTAGTAAGTATTTTAATATTTATCTGGTCAATTAAAGTATAGGTAAATGAATAGATAGATGTCAATGTATTATGTGTTTTATACCACAATACATCTCACAATTTTAAAATATTTGTCATAAATAAACGTCGATGTAAGACACCGACGTTTATAAAATATATTAACTTTCCTCAATTTCCTTTAGTGCCAATTTAATATGTTCTAGATGATGGTTACCATGCCAAGCCATTTTAGCTACAAGATCTGCAAGTCTACCTTCACCTTCTTCAGGATGGTAGAACGTACGGTCAAATGCTTCGATAGGCAGGTCACGTAATAAGATGGCCCAACGTTTATGCATGCCGTCAATCAGTTCTAGTGAGTATTCTAAGGGTGCTTGATTGTCTGGAGCTTCAGCCCAAGCATCTTGTAGGAATGATGTGACAAATGGATGGTCTTCAGTCAATGTTTGTTTCGTACGAATAAAACCGTGCATGTGGCTATCAGCAATATGGTGAATTAAAGTTTGAACATCGAAACTGCCTTCACGATAGATCGCATGACGTTCTTCTGCAGATGCGTTCGTTGTGAGTGTTGTGAGTATATCTGGTAATTCTTCAATCGCATCAATCCACGTGTTTAAATCTTCTACACTATAACGATCTGGTTTTTGGAACTTACCGATTGGAAATTGATTTTTCAGCATGGTTAATCACCTTTCATCAAATATTGAATGAAGTGCTAGTATATCACACGTGAATTTAAATAGATAATTGACTTATGTTACTTTAATATTCTGTATGAAGGACTAAGCTACTTGTAAGACACTATACCCTAATTGTTCTATTGTTTCGCTGATTTGTTCAGAAGAGATGATTGTGTCCTCATATTTAACTTTGACTTTACTGCTGTTGAATAAGACTTTTGCTGATTCAACACCTTCTGTTTTATTTAAAGCACCTTCAATTTTCTTGATACAAGTAGGGCATGTCAGGGTTTCTAATTGTAGTTTGAGTTGTTTCATTTAAATCTTCTCCTTTAATTTTAAATTTGATTAAACGCATAGCGTTGAATATTACAACTAAGACACTTGCTTCATGGATAAACATTCCAATCGCTAGGTTCACACCGCCGAGGAGTACACCGATGAGCAGTGCGAATACCGTCAGCATCGCAATCCAGATATTTTGTTTAATATTAAGGTGTGTGGCTTTAGCTAATAAGAATGCATGAGCATATTGTTTTAAACGATCCGCTATTAATACGATATCTGCGGTTTCCATTGAAATATCTGTACCGCCATCTCCCATAGCTAAGCCGATATCTGCAGTCGCAATCGCAGGGGCATCGTTAATACCATCACCTGCCATCGCAACATGATAACCTTGATTTTGTAGTTGTTTAACGTAAGCTGTTTTATCTTCCGGTAATAAGCCTGCTTCAACCTCATCTATATCTAACTGTTCTGCTATCACACGTGCAGTATGTGCATTATCACCTGTTAACATAATGGTACGTTCCACACCATGTTGTTTCATTAGGTCAATGGCTTGTTTCGCATCTTCACGTACTTCATCTTTAATCGATAAAACAGCTGCTAGTTTTCCGTTAATTGCCGCAAAGACTAAAGTATGACCGGTTTGTTCTTCGTATAAAGCATCTTGTTCAGCTTGTGAAATATCAATATGGTGATCCTGCATCAAAGCACGGTTACCGACAACTAATTGTTGATGATCAACTTGACCTGCAATGCCTTTTCCTTTAATCGGCGTCGTTGATTCTACAACATAATCCGTCAGCACATGATGTTGTTCAGCGTAACTTGTTATCGCATGGGCTAAGTGGTGTTCAGAGGTTTGTTCTAAAGTACCGATTAAACCTAATAAATCATGAGGTGGATTATTATAAGTTTGTACACGTAAGAGTTCTGGTTGTCCTTTAGTCAATGTACCTGTTTTATCAAAGACCATCACATCAATATGTGCTAAGGTTTCCATAATGTCACTGCCTTTAATCAAAACACCATGTTTTGCGCCATTACCTATACCCGCAACACTTGAAACAGGGGCACCGATAATTAATGCACCTGGGCATGCGATAACGAGGAAAGTAATTGCGAGATGCAAGTTCCAAGTGATGAGCCCAACAATAGTGGCTAAAACAATGACAGCGGGTGTATACCATTTAGCGAAGCGGTCTAAGAAACGTTCGGTGTTAGATTTAGTTTCTTGAGCTTCTTCAATCAAATCAATAATCTTCGCAAACGCAGTATCTTCTCCGACTTTATCCGCAATCATTTCAACATAGCCAGATTCTAATATCGTACTGCTGTATAACGTATCTTGTTGACGCTTTGTCAGTGGAACCGATTCACCTGTAATAGAAGCTTCATTAAATGTACCTTCACCTTCAATGATGTGACCATCAACAGGTACACGGCTGCCCGCTGTTAATATAATGCGATCACCTTTTGAGAGTTCTTCGATTGATACTAAAGTACGTGATCCATCTGCTTGTTTAATTAAGGCTTCTTCAGGTGATAATTCCGTTAATGATTGAATGGAGCGACGTGTCCGTTCTAATGTCTTTTTCTCTAAATAACTTCCAAATAAGAATAGAAACGTCACAACGGCTGCCTCGATAAATTCACCAATAAAGAGTGCACCGATGACTGCGATACTAATCAGCAGTTCAATGCTGAACATTTTAAATCGTAGTGCCTGTATCGCACGTAATCCGATAGGCAACATCGCAATAGCAGTCGCAAAGATAAGCAAGGCATCTCCCATTACAGCAATATCTTTTAGAAAAATACGTATCAAGATGCCAGCTACAATGGCAATGAATGCGACTAATGTCAATGTTTGTTCATAACGATAAATCCATTTTGTAAACATCAAAAAACTCCTCCTCTCATATGAAGTGATGTCTTCTTTCACTTTTAATGATACGAGAGAAGGAGAGAAATAAAATTGACCTAGATCAATTTTTCAGTACTTTATAGGTATTGTGATTGATTTTGTCTAAAATACCTTCTTGTTCCAGTTGTTTGAAGGTACGATTTAGTGTTTCTGGCTGCATGCTTAAATAAGTCGCTAAATTCTTTTTAGTCATTGAAAGCTTTAATAAACCGTCTGTTGTCTCTAGTTGGATGTATTCCAGTAAACGCTCTTTACTGCTCATCAATGCGATTTGTGTCGTCATCGTTTCAGATTGATTCAATCGTTCTGCCAAACCTTCAATCATTTTAATTCCGATTTCAGGATAATCTGTCATTAATTGATGAATAGAGGATTGGTTAATCGTACATACATCACTGTCCTCTAACGCTTCTGCATACGTATTAGCACTATCTGATGCATTAAATAAAGTCAACTCACCTGTAAAATCACTATGTTCTAAAATACGGATTAATTGTTCATCTCCTTCATCCGTCAGTCTATAGATGCGTACTTTGCCGGAATGAATCACAAATAAAGTATGCACATCATCTCCAGCCATAAAGAGGTAATCACCTTTACGCACTTTTGTCGCATGAACTTTTGAAAAGACATGTTCTAATGCTTCTGTATCTAAATTTTGGAATAAGGGTACCTTACTGACACATAATTCATAACCTTTCATTATGGATGCTCCTTTAATCTTCTTATCTTTAGCTTAATTCATTTAATTAAAAGGGTAAATAACATTGCTTTTAACTAAAATGTAACGAATTAGTGAAATATTTAACAAATTAATTGAAACAATTGTATGTTTTTAATTGTCAAAGCGTTTTCAGTATGACATACTATAAACTAATTAGTATGACACATTGATAAAAATAGATGAGGTGATCTACAAATGACAAAATATATTTATGCATTTGAAGAAGGTAGTCAATCCATGAAGGATTTGCTTGGTGGTAAAGGTGCAAACTTAGCTGAAATGATGCGCTTAGGTTTACCAGTACCAGATGGCTTTACGATAACTACAGAAGCATGTATTGAATATTTGAAACAAGGCGCAACATTATCTGACGAGTTAAAAGAGGAATTACATACACAACTCAAAGCTTTCTCAGAACGTACTGGGAAATCTTTTTCATCTGACGACAACTTGTTATTAGTTTCTGTCCGTAGTGGTGCGAAAATTTCAATGCCGGGTATGATGGACACGATTTTAAACTTAGGTTTAAATGATGAAAATGTTGAGAAGTTAGCTGAAAAAACAAATGATGCACGCTTTGCGTATGATTGTTATCGTCGCTTGCTTCAAATGTTTGGACAAGTTGTATATGGTATCAACATGACAGCATTTGATCGCTTCTTCGACAAATATAAAGAAGATAATGGTTATGAAACAGATGCTGAAATTCCAGCAGAAGGTTTAAAAGTCATCAGTGCACGTTTCAAAGAAATTTATGAAGAAGAAGTTTATAAACCATTCCCGCAAGATCCATTTACACAATTGACTGAAGCAGTTGAAGCGGTATTTAAATCTTGGGATAACGACCGTGCGCGTGTATACCGTGATTTAAATGATATCCCGCACGATATCGGTACAGGTGTCAACATCCAAGAAATGGTCTTCGGTAATAGTGGAGACCGCAGTGGTACAGGTGTTGCATTTACAAGAAACCCTGTGACAGGTGATAACCATGTCTTTGGTGAGTACTTATTAAATGCACAAGGTGAAGACGTTGTGGCAGGTATTCGTACACCAAAGGAAATTGAAACACTGGCACAACAAATGCCTGAGGTTTATCAAGAGTTCGTAGATGTGACTGAGAAATTAGAAGCACATTATAAAGATATGCAAGATATCGAATTCACAATTGAAAACGGTAAACTTTATATTTTACAAACAAGAAATGGGAAACGTACAGCCAAAGCAGCAATGAAAATTGCGGTTGATTTAGTAGATGAAGGGGTTATCACTAAAGAAGAGGCGCTAACAAAGGTAGATGTAAAATCAATTGATACATTATTGCATCCGACGTTCAAACCAGAAGCGATTGAAGCGGCAGAAGCAATTTCTGATGCAGGTCTTCCTGCAAGTCCAGGTGCATCAACAGGTAAAGTAGTCTTCTCAGCAGAAGATGCGAAAGTACAAGCGGATCAAGGTGAAAAAGTAATTTTAATGCGACCTGAAACATCACCTGAAGATATTGAAGGTATGGTCGCAAGTGAAGCGATTGTGACAACGCATGGCGGTATGACATCTCATGCGGCAGTTGTTGCTCGCGGTATGGGTAAATGTTGTGTAACGGGTTGTTCAAACTTAAATATCGATACTGAAAATAAAGTTGTAACATATCATGGCCAAACGTTAAATGAAGGTGACATCATTTCAGTTGATGGTTCAACAGGTAACATTTATTTAGGCGATATTGAAAAAACAGATGCTGACCACAGTGAAGACTTTGATCGCTTCATGCAATGGACACAAGAAACTGCACGTTTAAATGTACGCATGAACGCTGAAACGCCTCAAGACATCGCATCAGGTTACCAATTTGATGCAGCAGGTATCGGCTTAGTCAGAACTGAACATATGTTCTTTGGTGCAGAACGTTTAGTTCAAATGCGTCGTTTCATCTTAGCTTCTTCACAAGAGGAACGAATCGAAGCATTAAATGAAATCCGTAAATATCAAATTGAAGATTTCGAACAGATTTTCAGATTATCTAATGGCCGTCCGACAATTGTACGTTTATTGGATCCGCCATTACATGAATTCTTACCGAAAACAAATGATGAAATTCAATTAGTTTCACAACAATTAAATGTTGATAAAGACGTGTTGCGTAAACGTATTGTTGACTTGCATGAAACTAACCCAATGCTTGGTCACCGTGGTTGCCGTTTAGCAGTAACTTATCCAGAACTTGCTGAAATGCAGACTGAAGCGATTATCGGCAGTGTGTTAAAATTAAAAAATGAGGGTATCGAAAGTCAACCTGAAATTATGATACCGCTTGTATCTACAGTAGAAGAATTCAAAACATTAAAAGACACAATCCAAGCGACAGCTGAAAGCATGTTAGCAAAAGACAATACGTCGATCGATTACTTAATCGGAACAATGATTGAAACACCAAGAGCTTGCTTGATTGCAGGGCAACTTGCGAAAGAATCAGAGTTCTTCAGTTTCGGTACGAATGACTTAACACAATTAACATTTGGATTCTCTCGTGATGATGCAGGCAAATTTATCAGTGAATATATCAACAGAGGCTTACTTGAAGTCGACCCATTCCAAACATTGGATGTTGACGGTGTAGGTCAGTTGATTAAAACAGCAGTAGAGCAAGCTAAAGCTGCAAATCCAAACATCAAAATCGGGGTTTGTGGTGAACTCGGCGGTGATCCGAAATCAATTCATTACTTCAATAACTTAGCGATTGATTATGTCTCATGCTCACCATTCAGAGTTCCTGGCGCAATGTTGGCTGCTGCTCAAAGCCAAGCAGAAAGTGAGAGAGCAATCGGTGCAAAACAATAACGAACATTTAGCATTATATATAGTGTCAGATTCTATCGGAGAAACTGCGCAGCGTATGATTCATGCGACATTAACGCAGTTTCCTGATATAGAAGATGACGTAGAAATTAAGAAATTCCCCTTCATTAAAAATGAAGAAGAATTTCTAACGATTTTAAAATTAGCAAAGCAGCGTGATGCGATTGTCATCACAACGCTCGTGAATCCAAAATTTAATCAAATCGGTCAAGCTTATGCTGAAGAGCAAGGTATCCTTTATGTAGATTATATGACAGATTTGCTTAATTTAATTGAAAACAAAACACATAAAAAAGCCTTACGTGAAAGCGGTGCCTTACGCAAAATGGATCAGCACTATTTTGAACGTATTGAGGCAATGGAATTCTCAGTCAAATATGATGACGGCAAAGTTTTTACCGGTATTGAAGAAGCAGATGCGGTGATTCTAGGTGTGTCCCGAACATCTAAAACACCTCTTAGTATGTATCTTGCGAACAAAGGTTATAAAATCGCCAATATTCCATTAGTACCTGAAGCACCGATTCCTGAAGAAGTCTTCAACAAGAAAATGTTAGTATTCGGCTTAACCGCAAGTCCCGATTATATTATGAATATCCGTACAGAACGCATCCGTGTACTGGGTATGAAAGGTTCAGCCAACTACAACAGTTTACATCGCATTAAAAAAGAATTAAGTTATGCGGAAGAAGTCTTTGATAAATTTAATGCCATTGTCATTAACACGGAATATAAATCTATCGAAGAATCTGCATTTTACATTGAAAAATACCTGAACAAATAACAACCATTCTATTCATCCATTAAACATAATAGAAAATTCCTTAATAACTTCTCACAAATATAAACGAAGCCGTAACTGACTCCATTCAGTTACGGCTTTTTAAGTTGCTTATATTGAATTCTATGCATTTCACATTTAATTTAGAAGTATAAGTAAAAAAAGGAGCGGTTAAAATGGAAAATGAACAAATTGTCTTCGCACAATTTCCAGACGGATTACCAGATGAACAAACGTTTCGTTATGAACCAGCTGAAATCATAGAACCAAAACAAGGTGAAGTGTTATTAGAAACGGCGTACCTATCAATTGATCCTTATTTTCGTAATGGCATGATTAAAGGGGCTTCTTATGTGACAGCCTTCAAAATTGATCAACCAATATGGGGGAGAGGGCTCGCAAAAGTAATTCAATCAAAAGACAATACAGTCAAAGAAGGAGACATTGTCAGAGGTCTGTTTGAATGGAAACGTTATAATACAATGTCGGCAGAAGATATAGAAGTGCTAAATGTGGATGACGATATACCAGTACATTGGTATTTAGGTGCTTTAGGTGCAACGGGTCAAACGGCTTATCATGGTTTGTTAGAAATTGGTCAACCAAAAGCTGGTGAAACGGTTGTTGTTTCAGCAGCGTCAGGTGCTGTCGGTTCAGTCGTCGGCCAAATTGCGAAAATCAAAGGTTGCTATGTAGTAGGTATTGCCGGAGGTAAAGCTAAAACACAATACCTCATAGATGAACTTGGATTTGATGACGCAGTCGACTACAAAAAAGAGAATTATGCTGAAGCATTAGCTAAAGCAGTACCAAATGGTGTCGATGTATACTATGAAAATGTCGGCGGTACAGTTGCGAATGAAGTATTTAAGCATTTAAATTCTTTTGCGCGAATACCTGTGTGTGGTTCAATCTCTAACTATAATGATAAAGAAATATCATATGAACCCGCTGTTCAACCAATATTGATTAAAAATCAAGCATTGATGCAAGGCTTTTTAGCTTCTCAATTTAAAGATGATTTTGAACATGCTGAAAAAGACTTAGCACAATGGATCAAAGATGGAAAAATCAAAACAAAAACGTCATTAGTAAAAGGCTTCGGCAACATCCCAAGTGCATTCAGAGCACTCTTTACAGGTAAAGAAATTGGTAAACAAATCGTTCAAGTTTCTTCCGTATTAGATTAATCATTTAGGCATTCTAAAGGTGACACACCACTTTTATAATGCCTATTTTTCATTGCAGTCCTTTAAAGAAACCTCTATACTTAAGTGAAAATATACAATCAGCAAGAAAGAACGAGGGGATAGAGATGGAGAAACAAAATCAACCTGATGCGAAAACGATTAGAATTATCGCCATAATTGCGATTGTTTTAGGCGTACTAGGTATTGTTAAGTATATATGGGCTGAATATCACCCCACAAATCCGTTAGATAAAGAAACAAAAATCAATACACCTACAATTTTTATGCATGGTTATGGCGGCAGTGTGAATTCATTACGCTTCTTTGAAACACAGGCACAAAAAGAAGGCTATACGAAAAAGCCGGTCGTCGCGACAGTAGGGGCAAATGGCCATGTCACTTTAAAAGGTAAATTTGATACGAAAGATAAACACCCGATTGTTTTAGTTAATTTGAAGGATAACGAAAATGGTGACATGAAACTGAATGCATTTTGGATTAAAAATGTACTTGAAGCATTACAACAAGATTATCAATTTAAACAATTCAACATTGTGACACATTCTATGAGTAATATGTCGTTTGCGAAGTACATGTTAGACAATAGTAATAATCCAGACTTGCCGACTTTACATAAACAAGTCAATATCGCAGGTATCTTTAATGGCATCATCGGTATGGGAGATGAACCAGGAAAAGTAACATTAGATAAAAATGGCAAACCTGATCAAATGACAGATGATTATGTAGAAATATTGAAGTTGAAAAAAGATCCTGCCTATAAAAATGTAGATATCTTAAATATTTATGGAGATATCCAAGATGGTACACACAGTGATGGTCGTGTGACAAATGCTTCTTCTAAATCTTTAAAATATATTATGAAAGATCATGCGAAAAGTTATCGTGAACTTTTGATAGAAGGTAAACAAGGTCAACATAGTCAACTTCATGAGAGTGATAAAGTTGCGGAAAATATCTTTAAGTTCTTATGGGGTAGTAAGCAAGGTTAGAAAAATCATAATTCGGCAATACTAATAATATAATGACTCATAGATTGGAGCGGATGAAATGACACAAAATGAACAAATTGTGTTAGCACAATATCCAGAAGGATTGCCTAAAGCAGAGGACTTTCGCTTTGAAATAATTGATATTGCTTCACCTGAAGAAGGAGAAGTCACAATTGAAACAGCTTATATTTCAGCTGATCCTTATATGCGTAATCGTATGAAACCGAATACGAATTCTTATATCGGCGGTTTTGAATTAGACCAGCCAATTGTAGGTTTAGCAGTAGGACAAGTAACAGAATCCAATCATTCTGACTTTAAAAAAGGTGACACAGTGTCTGGTATGTTGCCATGGCAAAAATACAGTACAGTGAAAGCTGATGATTTAATGCATTTGCCAGATTTAGATGTACCACCTTATTTATTCTTAGGTGTTTTAGGCATGACTGGTCAAACAGCTTATCACGGCTTGTTAGATATCGGTCAACCAAAAGCTGGTGACACAGTCGTGGTTTCAGC
Organism: Staphylococcus sp. CWZ226; assembly: GCF_018986355.1. Classification (NCBI taxonomy): domain Bacteria; kingdom Bacillati; phylum Bacillota; class Bacilli; order Caryophanales; family Staphylococcaceae; genus Staphylococcus; species Staphylococcus sp. CWZ226. The sequence continues at coordinate 283,337 of NZ_JAHMSB010000002.1, forward strand.
GGCTTCTGGCGCAGTCGGTGCAGTGGTTGGCCAAATCGCAAAAATCAAAGGTGCCCGTGTTGTCGGTATTGCAGGCGGAGATCAGAAAACAAGCTATCTTATTGATGAACTAGGCTTTGATGAAGCGGTGGATTATAAGAAAGAAGATTATGCAGAAGCCTTAGCTCAAGCAGTATCGGACGGCGTAGATGTCTACTTTGAAAACGTTGGCGGAACTGTCGCAAATGAAGTATTTAAACACTTAAATACATTCGCACGTATACCGGTATGCGGTTCTATTTCTAAATATAATGATAAAGAAGTTTCTTACGAACCCGCAGTGCAACCGATGTTAATTAAACATCAAGCATTGATGCAAGGTTTCTTAGTGCATCAATTCAAAGATGACTTTGCGCGTGCAGGTCAAGAATTAGCACAATGGGTTAAAGAAGGTAAGATTAAAACGAAAACATCTGTAGCAGAAGGTTTTGACCAAGTCCCTAAAGCCTTCAATAATCTTTTCACAGGTGAGAATTTTGGTAAACAAGTGATAAAAATTTCTAATGTATTAGATAAATGAGGTGTATAGATGATGAAAGCAATTGGAGCAGATCGTGCCTTTCAATTATCAGAGGGCAATTTATTTTATGAATTTGATAAAGAAAAACCAACGCCAAAAGATAAAGAATTATTAATTAAAGTTAAAGCAATCAGCGCAAACCCGATTGACACTAAACAACGTCAAAGACCTATTGAACAACCGCCTAGAATTTTAGGATATGATGCAGTAGGTGTTGTTGAAGCAACAGGAGATAATTGTGAACTTTACCAAGTTGGCGATGAAGTCTTTTATTCTGGTTCATTGAAATTTGATGGTTCTAATGCCGAATATCAAACGATGGATGAACGTTATGTGGCGACCAAACCTAGCAATGTATCTTATACAGAAGCGGCAAGTCTTCCATTAACTTCTATTACGGCGTATGAAGTTCTTTTCGATATTTTCAATATCTCTACGAACCCTGATAATAATAAAGGGAAAACCTTATTAATTATAAATGGTGCAGGCGGTGTCGGCAGTATTGCGACACAAATCGCTAAAGCATACGGACTTAAAGTCGTTACGACAGCAGGCAGAGAAGAAACTAAAGCCTGGTCAGAAAAAATGGGTGCAGATTTAGTGATCAATTATAAAGAAGATATGAAAGCACAACTTGAATCTAACAATGTTAAAGACATTGACTTTATTTTCTGCACTTTCGATACAGATTTATATTATGAAACAATGATTGATCTTGTAAAAGCACGCGGTACACTTGCGACGATTGTCGCATTCAATGAAAAACAAGATTTGAACTTGTTGAAAGGTAAAAGTTTAACATTTGGACATGAAAATATGTTTGCACGTTCATTGAATAATATAGATGTGATTCAATATCACCGTTATTTAACAGACGTTTCTAAAAAAGTAGAAGCGGGTGTTTATCAACCGACAGTGACGAAAGTCTTCGATGAATTAACGCCAGAAACGCTATTTGAAGCGCATCAATTACTAGAAGACCATGTGATGAAAGGTAAAATTGTGTTTGATATGGAATCATAATTAAAATATAAATGACACTAGAAGAATGCTGACAAAGCGAAATTCTAGTGTCATTTTTTATAAGACGGAAAAATTGCTTATTCATATCGGTCATTCTATGATAAGGGCACAAACATATAAAGAAAGGAACGATATAAATGAAAGCAATCGGTGCAGATCGAGGATTTGAATTATCTGAAGGTAATTTATTCTATGAATTTGATAAAACGAAGCCTGAACCAAAAGGCAATGAATTATTAGTAAAAGTCAAAGCCATCAGTGTTAATCCTGTAGATACTAAAATTCGCCAAGCGCCTGTTGAAAAAGCACCACGTATTTTAGGGTTTGATGCGGCAGGTGTGGTAGAAGCAACAGGACCAGATTGTGAATTATTTAAAGTCGGCGATGAAGTTTACTATTCAGGTGCGAGCTTTTATGATGGCTCAAATGAAGAGTACCAAGTGATGGATGAACGTTATGTAGGTGAAAAACCAAGTAACTTAACATTTACAGAAGCAGCTAGCTTACCGTTAACAGCACTAACAGCGTATGAAGTGTTATTCGATACGTTCAACATTTCATCTAATCCTGAAAATAATAAAGGCAAATCATTATTCATTATTAACGGTGCTGGCGGTGTCGGCAGTATCGCAACACAAATTGCGAAAGCTTATGGACTAGAAGTAGTGACAACTGCTGGACGTGAAGAAACAAAAGCTTGGTCAGAAAAAATGGGTGCTGACTTAGTAATTAATCATAAAGAAGATATCAAAGCACAATTAGATGAACATCAAGTTGCGCCATTTGATTATGTTTTCTGTACGTATGACACGGATGGCTATTATGAATTAATGATTGATTTAGTTAAAGCACGTGGTCATATTGTCACAATTGTGGCCTTTGATGAAAAACAAGATTTAAACTTATTGAAAGGTAAGAGCGTGACATTCACACATGATTATATGTTTGGTCGTGCGGACTATGGTTTAAATGTGATTACGTTCCATCGTCATTTGACAGATTTGACTAAGAAGGTAGAAGCGGGTACGTATCAACATACGAAAACGAAGGAAATACAAGGGCTAACTACAGAAACACTATATGAAGCGCATCAACTATTAGAAAATCAATCCATGATTGGTAAGTTAGTGATTAATATGGAAAACGAATAATTATTTTTGAAGCACCGGGAATCATTTTCTCAGTGCTTCTATTTTTAGTGCATAATAAATTTGATAAGTTTTTTTATGAGAAGAAAAATAATTGTATAAATGAGATTGAAAAGCGTCATAGCGGGTAATTACATGTTATCAACAAATTTAGAAAGGGATTATTGGTATGAAAGAGAAAAAGATTACCAAAGTGTTTTGGTTTGCGCTCGCCATTTGTACATTATTTGTAATCTATGGTGCGATTTTCCCAAAACAACTTGAAGCAGGGACACAACAAATTACAACTTTCATTGCTAAATACTTTACATGGTATTATCTGATTTTATTATTAGTGATATTGATTGTATGTATTTACTTACTCTTCTCACGTTATTCAAATATCACTTTGGGAGAAGAAGGAGAAGATCCAGAGTTTTCACTGCAATCATGGTTTGCGATGTTATTTAGTGCAGGTATGGGTATCGGTTTAGTTTTCTGGACAACAGCTGAACCTATCAGTCATGCATTTACTCAAACGCCGATACATAAAGCTGGAACTCAAGCAGCCATTGATGACGCGATGCAGTTTGCGTTCTTCCACTGGGGCGTTCATGCTTGGGCCGTATACGGTATTGTTGCGTTAGTATTCGCTTATTTCAGTTTCCATCGTGGTTATGCAGGTTTAGTGAGTGCAACGTTGGTACCGTTATTAGGTAAAAACGTATGAATGGACCGCTAGGCGGTACCATTGATGTATTAGCAATTATTGCGACAGTAACAGGTGTTGCGGCAACACTTGGGTTTGGTGCGTTGCAAATTAACGAAGGATTAAACTATTTATTCAAAGTACCATCTAACTTCGGCATGCAAGTTATTATCGTGATTATTGCGACGTTCTTATTTACATGGAGTGCATGGTCAGGTATCGATAAAGGGATTAAAACTTTAAGTAATATTAATATGATTTTAGCGTTTATCGTTTTAATTGTATTATTCGCAGTCGGACCGACACTCTTTACTTTAAATAACTTTACAAACTCATTAGGTAATTATATTTACAATTTCTTTGGGATGAGTTTACGTATTCCGCAAAACGGCGGAGAAAAATTCCAATGGATGCAGAACTGGACGGTCTTCTATTGGGCATGGTGGATTTCGTGGGCACCATTCGTAGGAATCTTTATTGCGCGTGTGTCACGCGGTCGTACTATTAAAGAGTTTATTTTAGGTGTTTTATTTGTACCAGCCTTAGTTTGTTTCTTCTTCTTTGCAGTCTTCGGATCAGCTGCAATCTATTTACAGAAAAACGGTATTGCGGATATTGCGAAAGAAGCAACAGAAACAGCTACCTTCGCAACTTTACAACACTATCCGCTCGGCTTTTTATTAAGTTTGGTTTCGCTAGTAGTTATCATGATTTTCTTCGTCACTTCAGCAGACTCAGCAACTTATGTGCTTGGTATGTTAAGTGCAAAAGGAAGTATCCACCCAGCTTCAGCAATTAAAGTATCTTGGGGTGTGATTTTAGCACTATTTGCGTTGATTATGATTTATACAGGCGGAACACAAGCGATTCAAAACTTATTAATTATCGCAGCACTGCCATTCTCAATCGTTATTATTTTAATGATGTGGTCGTTGTTTAGAGCATTAGGTGAAGAAAAGCCACGGTACCAACAACCCAGATATAAACATTCGGAAGTTTTATCGCATAAAAGTAACAGGGAAGAAATAGAAGAATAGTTAAAAAAATGAAGGCATAAGTTGCTTTATCATAAGATAAACAAACTTATGCTTTTATTTTTTACAATAAAATTTATTGTGTTTTTTTATAAATGAGTCGGGGTATAAAAAAAGTAACGTCACAAACATTGATATGAGGAGGTGCAGCACCGTGAGAAGATTGAAGAATTTCATCTTAGGATTAATCATTGTGGTGGTTGTCGGAATGTTAGTGTTTATGCTCGCTAAAGTACCGCAGATTCCACAAGTTGAAACTTACCAACAACAATTACTGACATTTGCATGGTTCTTACCAGTACTCTTTACGTTGGCTGGACTGTTAATTGTGTTAGGTATTATTTTGGTGTTCAGCTTATTTGCGCCGACACATCGCAAGCCGGGTCTTTATAAATTTTATAAAGATGGTCATATATATATTTCAAGAAAATCAATCGAGAAAGTCGTGTATGACACAATGGCTAATTACGAGCAGTTGATGCAACCGAATGTTGTTACGAAGTGCTACAGTAAAAAGAAAAAGTCGTACATAGATGTAAAAGCGGACTTCTTTTTACCAGATGATACTCATGCACGAACTTTAACAGAAAATGTCAGAACAGATATTAAGAAAAACGTAGAATATTTCACAGAAATTCCTGTAAGAAAATTAGAGGTTAATGTGAAAGATCAGAAAAGTCCATCAAGTCCAAGAGTACTATAAAGGAGGGAGACCCAGATGCCAAACGAAAATAATCAACAACCAAATGATTCAACACAACACGTGGTGAATTTTATTAAAAGTTATATTGGTAGAATTGTCGGATTTTTAGTGTTTTTAGTTATCGCAATCTTATTCCTAACACTCGGCTTTTGGAAAACCATCCTGATTATCGTGTTGTGTTTGATTGGAATAGGAATTGGGTATATTAAAGACCGTAAGCAACAATTTCTCAACTTTTTAAATCGATGGAGTTAATTTATAATTTGAAAATTAGTTTAAGGGTATAGACGAAATATAATATGTTTGAAAAGGAGAATGTACTATGGCAGTAGATAATACAAAAGCAAAACAAGCATATGATCAAGAAACTGGAGTGAATAAAGTGGAACAGCAACAACAAGAAAACCAACAAAACCAACAACCGAAATTCCAAAATAAATTAACATTTGCAGATGAAGTTATTGAAAAAATCTCAGGTATTGCTGCACGTGAAGTTAACGGTATCTTATCATTAAAAGGCAACTTTGTTGATAGTATCAGTAATCAATTCTCTAACACTGAAAATGTGACACAAGGTGTTTCAGTAGAAGTAGGAGAAAAACAAACTGCAGTAGACTTAAAAGTAGTTTTAGAATATGGTGAATCAGCACCAAAAATCTTTAATAAAGTGACAGACTTAATTAAAGAACAAGTAAAATATATGACTGGTCTTCAAGTAGTTGAAGTAAACATGCGTGTTGAAGATGTTATGACTCGTAAAGAGTTTGAACAAAAACAAAAAAATAATCAAGAGCAACAAAAGAACCAAGATAAAGGTTTACAATAATTCAGCGTTGTACCTTGATTTAGTAATATAAATAAGTAAGAGGGCGGATTTGAAGATAACTTCAAAATACCGCCCTTTTTTTGATACATTTTTTATTCTGTTGCTAAAGGATTTTTAACTTTTACATACGTATAGTCATGTGCTTCATCTTCTAAGCGCATAGTAGTAACACATTTATAATCAATCGTTTCATCAAAGAATGTGTGTTTGATGTCAGCTAAACGTTCATTATCAATCGTATGATCTGCTTGCATTTGATTGAATTTCTTTTGTGTAATCTGTTTAACGACATCCCATAATTTGTTTTCTGATATCATGCTTTCTTGTGTATGTTGCGCGATTGTTAAAATTAGCTCTCCAAGATGGTTTTGGATAGTTGAATAGAACGCCTTGTTGAATACTGAAGTTGATTTGCTAGTTAAGATACGTGATTTTTCATGGAAATGTTCTGAAGAGAAACCACTGTCGTTGAGTTGTTGTTCATCAATACGTAAACCTTCATAGTCACGAATGAACATATGATTTAAGCTGCCATCTTCATTGAATGAAGCCACTGCATTTTGTAAATGTGCTTCTAAAGCAATACCATATTTCACCATTAATGGAATCACAATATCGACTAATGCTTGCGCATATTCAGCAAGCCAAGCTTCTGAAGCAGCTTCAAAAGATTCTGTTTGCTTCGCACTTTGATAACGTTCAATTAACGAATTTATCACTGCAATTTCAGCGTTAGGATTACTAACTACTAAACTTGATGGAATGATGTTAATAGTATCAGGTGCTGTTAAGTGATAAACATTTTCTCTTAAGAGTGAACCAAGCTGTTCACTGCGTTCTGTTTGATAGTCGCCTTGATCTTGTTTGTGATAGAAATGAATACCCGCTAGTTCAGAAATTCCAGAAGCTTGAATATCTTTAAATAAAGGGTCTTCAGTCAATATCTGGTTAACGATATGCGTCACAAGTGGACCATTAAACGTTGTTTGTTCTGACAATGTTCGAATCTCTCCGGTAATATGCACATTGGTTGAGAGTTTGACATGCGGTGTTGTTTCTGGCCATTTCGGCATTAAAGTTCTAAATGACAGTCCTGCATAATAAGATGTTTCGTAAGGGATTGTCTTAATTTGACCTGCATCAAGTTCTTGTGCATAGTCACGTTCTAAAATCTCATCATATTGCCAAGGATGTAACACAATAATGCTGTAATGATTGTGTTCATCTGAAGGGATTGCTTGGTTAAAGGCACTTTCTAAACCTTCGAAGTTTTTAAAGAGCGTTTCATTATATGTATGCTCAAGTGTTTGTGTACGAACGAGGTCATTGTGTACCGCAATCCATTTTAATGCAATGGGTTGTTGGAATTCAGATGAATATTGAATGTTTTCTTGTGGTGTTAAACCTTTGCGTAATTTGGCACCTGGGTGAAGCGGGTGACCTTCAATGACTGATTGCTCAGAACATAAATAACTATCTGATGCGTGTGCGATAATATCGAACATAGCACGTGTATCATCTTTTAAAGTGATATGTTGATAGCTGAGTGCGAGTGCCATATTGGCTACACTATTCATCATATCGTCACTGAATTGATCACTTGCTGGTCCTTTGAATTTAGGTGCTTCTGTTAAAATCACTTCTAATACTTCTTCTGGATGCATAATGCGTTGGTGTGTCTCTGGTTTATCCATTTCTGTGAAATAAAATGGACCATCCATATCAATACGATCAAAAGCATGAAATCCTGAAATTGGCGCATAGAGTGTCAGTCTAGATGTCGGCCAATCCATCTTCATGACTTTGCCTGTGTTCGATGATAGCTCAAAAGGTAAATCTGTATTATTTATAATTTGTGCTTGTCGGCCTTGATTGACCATATTTTCTCGATAAATTGAAACGACTAAACGTTTCGTAACCAAGTCTCTTGCAGTTAGTAAAATAGCTTTAAATTGCTCAGCCCATTGTGGATGGGATGCAGAAAGGTAATCATAAGCAGATTGTTCTTCTGCTGTGAGCTTTATAGGTTGTTCATTTGTTTGTTGTAATATATTTTCCATAATACACCTCTTATTTAATTATTTTACAAAACAACTAAAGATTTGTATAATCCATCATATCGGTAATGATAATCATTATCAATTAAAAAGACAGGTGGAATAAAAAATGGCAAAATATTTTTTCCCAAGTTCATTCCTACTGTTTTTGGGGAATTGGATCGGACAAATCGCATTAAATTGGTATGTATACGAACAATATCACAATGCTTTTTATTTAGGATTGGTCAATTTCGTCAGACTGATACCAATCTTATTTCTAAGTATCTGGGCAGGGGCTTTAGCTGATAAATTCGATAGAGGGAGATTAATTCGAATAACTGTCACAGGTTCTACAACTTTAACAGCAATCTTATGTTTGTTGAGCTTTGAATACAGGGAATTACCTATATATATTATTTTGATTTATGCTTGTTTAAGGGGCATACTTAATGCTGTAGAGACACCTGTCAGACAGGCGATTTTGCCTGATTTATCTGATAAAATCAGTACAGTCAAAGCAGTATCGTATCATTCGTTTATCATTAATATTTGTCGATCAATCGGACCAGCGATTGCAGGGGGCATTATCGCAGTGTTGAATGTGAAATATGCATTTTTAGCACAAACCTTGGTTTACATAGGTGCTATGCTGTTATGCTTGCCACTTCATTTCAAAGTCGCTTCAGCTTCAGATGAAGAAGGTGCAGCACGTTTCTCTGCAACGGTCGTCAAAGATTATTTTAAAACACATGGACAAGGACTCCATATCTTTATTACGTCATTGTTGATTATGGCTACTGGCTTCTCTTATACCACCTTATTACCGGTATTAACCAGTTTGAATTTTCCTGGTCAGGCTTCAGTCTTTGGCATCGCAATGACCTTCAGTGCTATCGGTGGTATTACCGCAACGTTATTATTGCCGCAGATACTGAAATTATTTTATTCAATTAATGTATACTATTTAAGTTCTATCCTGTTTGGTATCGCATTACTGATGGTAGTTATGCCGAATACAATTCTGCTGTTCGGCTTTATCTTTTTAATCGGTTTATTTAGTCAATGTGCACGGACAACGAATCGTGTATATTTTCAAACACATATTGAACCTGAAAGACGTGGCAGAATTTTAAGTATTGTGATGATGGATCGCGGCATGATTCCATTAGGTGCAGTTATTATGAGTGCGTTAACAGAACTTATCGGCATTGTACCGACATTTATTACAATGGGTCTTAGTACATTACTCATTGCAGCGCTCTTTTATGGGATGAAAGAACTTAAGAATAGAGGAAGTGTAATATGAGACAAACAACATTACAACAAGCAGATATCAATATGCAGCATCGTGTGTTCAACGCCATGATTAAAGAACACATTTTTAACGAAGGCACACGTATTACGAAACAAAATCATCGGTTAGAAGTTCAATATCAAGGTAAAGTACTCTCAGTCAGCATTAATGGTGTATATGCATTTGAACGCTATCAAATGCAAGGGCCGCTGGAACTGCAAGAGGGAGACAAACAACAGACGATAGCATCCTTAGAACAACTAATCGACACGCTAGAACAAGATTTTGAAGTAGCGTTCCCGACTCGTTTAAAACAAGAGTTGATTCATAGTCGACGTGGCTTTGATTTAACTTATGCGCAAATGGAGAAACGCCATCAGCTCATTCAAGATAGTATGAAATTTTCGAGAATGCCAGTGAGCTTGAATTATTTTGCTTGGATGTCGCATATGAATGCATTAGGTGAAATGGATGATTTATTATATTCAGAGAGTTTAGTTGTCGAAGGACATCCGACTCATCCATTATCCAAAACCAAACTACCTTTAACGAACGAAGAAGTGATGCGTTATGCGCCAGAGTTCGAACAAATCATTCCATTGAAAGTCATGTTGCTGAGAAAAGAAGATGCAGTGACAACCAGCGCTTCTTCTGATCCTGATTTCATATTGAATGAAGTTCTAAAAGATGATAAAGCCCAATTGAAAGATTATGCGAAAGCGCTCGGTTATGATATCGATGACTTTGAAATTGTCATAATTCATCCATGGCAATATGAACATGTCATTGTAGAACAATTTAAAACTTGGATTCAGGAACAACGTTTAATACCGACACCCATCACTTTGAAGTCAAAGGCAACTTTATCATTTAGAACGATGGCGTTATTAGAGCGTCCTTATCATATTAAATTGCCCGTTCAAGTACAGGCAACGAGTGCCATTCGTACGGTTTCTTCAGTCACGACAGTAGATGGACCGAAATTGAGTTATGAATTACAAGATATGTTGAACGTCTATCCGCAACTTAAAGTGGCGAGAGAACCGTTCGGCTTACATGCGGCTATTGAACCAGATCAAGCACGACAATTAGCTTATATTGTCAGAGAACGTCCGATGATTGATGGTGAAGGTGTAACTGTCGTAACCGCAAGTTTAGTAAATCAAAATCCTGTAGATGACATGAAAGTGGTGGACAGTTACTTAGAATGGGTTGATCGTGAAATTTCAGCACAATCAATCAAGCATTTCATGACAGTCTATGCACATACTTTAATTCCACCATTAATTGCCTATATCCAAGAGTATGGCATTGCGTTAGAAGCGCACATGCAAAATACAATTGTGAAACTTGGCAAGGACTATAAAATGGCCTTTATGGTCAGAGATTTAGGCGGCTCTCGTATAGATTTAGAAACGATGAAAGAGAAAATTCCAAATGTCAAAGTTGAGAATGAAAGCTTAATTGCGGAAGATATTGAAGCGGTGATTGCGAAATTTCAACACGCAGTCATTCAAAATCAAATGGGTGAATTAATTTATCATTTGAGTCAGCATGAGGATGTGACAGAACAAGAGTTGTTTACGATTGTTCAAGAAATTACACGCCATGCGATTGATCCGAATAAACCACATGCGACAGTCTTGAACCAAATTCTCTTTGGAACGACGATTACTGTGAAATCTTTATTAAGAATGCGCATGGAAGGCAAAGTAAAAAAATACGTAAATACGATTTTAGATAACCCATTGAAAGAAGGAGAGTGAACCCCATGGCTTATGTAGAAATAGATTTAGCCAAAATCCAATTCAATGCATTGATGTTGAAAGAAAAGCTGGCACAAAGAAATTTAGAAATGATGCCAGTGATTAAATGTATCGCTGGAGATAAGCTGATTGTTGAATCATTGAAAACACTTGGTTTTGATCAGATGGGTGACGCACGTATGGTCAATATTGACCAAATTCATGATGGTGCACTCTCTTATATGTTGATCCGCACGCCTAATCGCAGTGAATTAGAAGATTGTATTGAGAAAACTGATATTAGTATCCAAACGGATCTTGAAACGATTCGCTTATTGAATGAAACTGCAAAATCAATGGGCAAAAAACATAAAATATTATTAATGGTAGATTGGAAGGACAGTCGTGAAGGTGTCTTAACGTATGACGTTGTTAAGTACATAGAAGAAATCATGTATATGTCTCATATATGTTTAACAGGACTGGCTTTTAATTTTATGTGCTTTTTAGATATTCCGCCGACTGAAGAAGATATTTTACGTATGAATCAATTTGTACAAGCAGTTGAAAAAGAAACGGGTTATACTTTAAAAATGATTTCAGGTGGCAACTCAAGTGCGTTACCATTACTTGATTATTGTACGTTCGGCAGAATCAACCATTTAAGAATAGGTGAGTCATTGTTTCGCGGTATCAGTACAGTAGATCAAAAGCCGATTCATTATCTCTTCCAAAATGCGATTACTTTGAAAGCAGAAATTATAGAAGTCAAACCAAGAATAGATATTCAACATGATCGTTCATATTTACAGGCCATCTTAGACATCGGTCATATTGATACTGTGATAGAAGATATTACTCCTTTAAATGATCAAGTGAAAATTATGGGTGCGACAAGTGATCACCTCATGATTGATTTACAAAACACAGATTATTATCAAACAGGAGATATCATTGAGTTTACGCTAGGTTATAATGCATTAGCACAAAGTATGTATCAAAAGACGCTGAAACATGTGTATATCAGAGATGCTGGTGTACAAATTTTAGTGGACCATTTTGAAGTCAATCATGATCATGTTCAAATTAATCCTTGATAGACATAGGCAAAAAAATTGACAATATTGTAAACCGAACAAAATTTGTTCGGTTTTTTGTTTATTATTGCTAAAACCATGTTGACATTGAGAATCGTTATCAATAAAATAAAAAGTAAGATGATTGAATGAGCGATAAATGGGATATATCTAAATGGATGGTACGTAGATACATACGACCTTCATACATAACTTGGCACGAGAAAGATAACTGAGTTGACCTTCAGCTACATTTCATTTGTTGTCTCATAGAGCATCTAACAATATGAAGGAGTGGAAACATGAATAGATTAAAGTTTCTTGGTATTCTTATGTTAGTACTTGCTTTGACTGTCGTTGCGGCTTGCGGCAATAACAGCAAAGATAGTTCAAAAGAGTCTGATAGTAAATCTTCAGATGATACAATCGCAGTAAAAAATGAAGCGGGCACAACGAAAGTGAAAAAAGATGCGAAACGTGTCGTTGCTTTAGAATATTCATTCGTTGATGCTTTAGCTGCATTAGATGTGAAACCTGTAGGAGTTGCAGACGATAATAAAAAAGATCGTATTATCAAACCTATCCGTGAGAAAATTGGAAATTACGAATCAGTCGGTACACGTAAACAACCAAATTTAGAAGTAATCAGTAAAGAAAAACCTGACTTGATTATTGCGGATGCACAACGTCATAAAGGTATTTATAAAGAATTAAACAAAATTGCACCAACTATCTTATTACCAAGTTTTGATGGTGACTATGATGCAAACATCGAATCATTCAAAACAATCGCAAAAGCCTTGAATAAAGAAAAAGAAGGCGAAAAACGTTTAGACGAACATAATAAGAAAATGGATAAATACTCAAAAGATATTACTTTAGATAAAGACTTAGCTGCTTTACCTGCTGTATTAACTAAAACAGATATTATGGCGCACTCAGATAAATCTTATGTTGGTCAAGTGTTCCATCAATTAGGCTTTAAAGAAGCATTAAATAAAGATGTATCAAAAGATTTACCTAAATACCTAGATGGTCCATACTTGAAAATGAGTACGGAACAAATTGCGAAAGTAAATCCAAAACAAATGTTCATCATGATTGATGAAAAAGATAAACCATTATTAGAGAAACAACAAAACGACAAAGTATGGCAAACAATTGACGCAGTTAAACATAAACGTGTTTACACTGTAGATCGTAGTACTTGGTCTCGTTCTCGTGGTTTAATTTCATCAGAAGAAATTGCGAAAGAGTTAGTAGAACTATCTAAAGAACAAAACAACAAATAAGCGATTAAGATGATTAGAAGGGTGAATGGCTATGACAAACCAATCTAGCCACAGCCTTATTGAAAAGAAACAAAGAAAACGCACCACACTCCTCTTTATCGGGAGTGTGTGCTTTCTTTTTATTGTGATGTATTTCAATTTGACTGTCGGCACAACACATATGAAATTTAAAGATATTGCAGATTATTTAATATGGCATCATGACACGAAAAATACATTTATTATACATAATATCCGTATGCCAAGAATGGCAGGCGGGCTATTGATTGGTGCAGCTTTAGCAGTTGCTGGTTTATTTATGCAGGCAATGACGCGTAACCCATTGGCATCTCCGCAAATCTTCGGTGTGAATGCCGGAGCATCATTTATTATTGTTGTGATTACAGTCATTTTTCCGGCATTGACTTCAATTTCAACATTACTTGCGTTTATCGGCGCGTTTATTGGCGGTAGTATTGTTTATATGTTGTCTGACTCAACGAAAGGCATGACACCAGTCAAATTAGCTTTAGCTGGTATGACGGTTCATTTGTTCTTTACAAGTTTGACACAAGGTATCATTTTATTAAATGAAGATTCTACAACGACAGTTTATTTCTGGTTAGTCGGTACACTCTCAACATTGAAATGGGGAGATGTATTGTCTATCACACCATGGATTATCGGTGCATTCATCGGTGCATTATTCATGGCACGTCAAATATCAGTGTTAGAACTTGGCGATGAGTTAGCAAGAGGACTAGGTCAAAATATTAAGTTAACACGATTATTGTTAGGGGTGTTGGTGGTAATTTTAGCCGGAGCATCCGTTTCAATTGCCGGACCTATCGGATTTATCGGTTTGATTGTTCCGCATATTGTAAAATATTATACTTCTCATAATTACTTTGTAATTATACCGCTGACGATGATTTTCGGTGCTGCCATTTTATTATTATCAGATGTCATCAGCCGTTTAATTGCATTTCCATTTGAGACACCGGTCGGTATTGTGACATCCTTCGTCGGTGCAGTTTACTTCTTAGGCTTAACATTGAGAGGAGTGAAACGAGTATGACAAGACATTTAGGGCGTAAATATATAATTGTGATTGCGATATTGATCGTCGTTTCTATCTTCTCATTATGTGTGGGTGCCGTATTTGTAAATCCGCTTCAAGCCCTCAAAGGCTGGATTATGCAAGATGACTTTATCGTCAATGAATATCGAGAACCAAGACTTTATGTCGGTTTATTAGTCGGCAGCAGTTTAGCAATTTCAGGTGCAGTAATTCAAGGTGTTGTACGAAATCCTTTAGCATCACCAGATGTAATCGGGATTACTAAAGGTGCGAGTTTAGCAGCTGTTTCAGTCTTGATTCTCTTCCCGAAAGCACCGATTTATGTATTGCCGGTTGCTTCGTTTATCGGAGCTTTAGTCATCAGCTTATTATTATCTTATTTAATCGCACGTAAAGAAGTACAAGGTTCAAACTTAGCGTTAATCGGTTTAGCCATCGGTGCGATTTGTATGGCAATTGTGCAATACTTACTCATTCGATTCCCATTAGAAGCCAACTTAGCTTTAGTATGGTTAACAGGAAGTTTATTCGGACGTTCCATGGACCATGTGATTTCAATCTTGCCGTGGTTTATTGTGACCGTACCGCTTATCTTATTTTTTGCGCAACGTTTAGATATTATTCATTTAGGTGATCAAGTAGCGACTGCGCTTGGTACGAGAGTTCGTTCAGTTAAAATGGTAATGTTGATACTTGCGGTTATGCTGGCAGGTTCTTCTATTGCGGTTGTCGGCGGACTGAGTTTCTTAGGATTGATTGCACCACATATTGCACGTTCGATTGTCGGTCATAAACATATTCATATCATTATGATGTCTGGATTAGTCGGTGCGATTTTAATTATAGTCAGTGATACATTAGCACGCGGCATTCATCCGCCGTTAGACATTCCAGTCGGTGTGATTATTGCGATTGTCGGTGCACCATACTTTATTTATGTTTTACGCAAAATGTAATAGGGAAATAGACAACTGTCTCTTATTAACTTGAGAGGCAGTTTTTTTATAGGGGAAGTTGGGGTATTAGAATTTGAAGGTGTTAAATTTATACAGATTTATGTATAAGTATTAAAATTCTTATTGCTTAACCATTACAATACGCTTATAATGTATTGTAATGAAAGGGAGAGACTATGGAAAAATATACAAAATCAGAAATCTTCAAGGGACGTTTGAAGTTCATTATCATGTCATTGCTCGGTATCATGTTGTTCTTAGTACCGGTGCCGGTGACACAAGACGGAAAGCAACAAACGACATTATTGGTAGCATTTTTAGCGGGTTGGTTGAAGGACGTATTAGGTTCAGCAATGCCGTATTTAATTTTAATTGTAATTACATTATCTGGTATTTTGACTTTATGCTGTTCGACTTTCTTAAAGAAGCGCTTAAAGTCTGATGGGTTATTGAATAATACGTTTAATGTGACGCCGATTTGGTTGGTTGTCAGATTATTAGCGGTAGTGTTTGCATGGATGACATTTTTACATATTGGTACAAAAGTGATTTATTCAGACGATACTGGAAATTTAATCTTTTCTAGTTTATTGCCGACGTTATTCTCAGTGTTCTTTTTTGCGGCACTCTTTTTACCGTTACTGATGGAATTCGGTTTATTAGAAATGTTAGGACCGATTTTCAGACCAGTCATGCGACCATTATTCACTTTGCCTGGCCGTTCTACAGTGGATAACCTTGCATCATTTATCGGTGATGGTACAGTTGGTGTTATCATTACGAGTAAGCAATATGATCAAGGCTTTTACTCTAGACGTGAAGCGACCGTTATTTCAACAACATTCAGTGTTGTTTCACTGACGTTTGCGATTGTAGTGGCTGAAACAGTAGGGATGCAGAATCATTTCTTCTATTTCTATTTAACAGTTATCGTTTCTTGTTTAGTTGCTGCAGTGATTATGCCGAGAATTTGGCCATTACGCAGTGTACCAGATGAATATGCGGTTGAAAACAGTGAATATGCGAAAGATGAATCTAAACCTGAAGGCATATCAGCTTTCAAACATGGATTTAATCTAGCGACTGAAAAAGGAATCAAATCACCAGGCCTTTTGCAATTCTTTAAATCAGGGTTGGTCACTGTTGCAGATATGTGGTTCGCAATTTTACCAGTTGTTATGGCAATCGGGACACTTGCGACGATTATCGCAACATATACACCTGTCTTTGAGATTATTGGGAAACCTTTTGTACCGCTGCTTGAACTCTTACACATTCCTGAAGCAGAACGAGCATCTGAAACTATGTTGATCGGATTTGCGGATATGTTCTTACCTTCAATTTTAATTGATGGTGTGAAGAGTCAGATTACCTTATTTGTTGTCGGTGCATTGAGTATTTCACAATTGATTTACTTATCAGAAGTCGGTGGGGTTATCTTAGGTTCTAAGATTCCTGTCAGTGTCTGGAAATTATTTGTGATTTTCTTATTCAGAACGATTATCGTATTACCAATTATTGCTTTAATGGCACATTTATACTTCTAAATATAAAAGCTGAGTCTTGCAGTAGAAACTGCTCGACTCAGCTTTTTTTATTATTCTAATGTACCTAAAGATGACAACACACGAGATTTTACTACGTTGTTTCCGACAACAGGAGATTCTGATGAGGCATTTGACTCAGAAGATTTAGGGCGTTGATGTGCTTGTTTGAAAGCATCGCTATTCTTCCAATTTTCAAAATCATCTTGAGATGCCCACCATGTTGAAACATGCATGAACTCAGTATCTTTTTGATCACCTTCTACTAAAGAAACTTCAACACGATGAAATCCTGGCATTTCTTTTAATTGAGGGTTGGAAGTAAAGCGACCTGCCATTTTTTCAGCAAAGCCTTTTTTCACTTCTATTTGGTTTGTGACAATATACAAGACTATCATCCTTTCAAAATTATTGTTAATCTTCTTTACCCGATTTTTTGTATGTTCATTGTGTGTAATTATCAGTATTTTGATTATAAAACATGTGGTACAATATTTAAAAAGAAAAAGAAGAATCTTAATTAATAGGGGAAAAGTGAATGAAGAAAAAAGAAGTCAGTATGGCCGAACTGTTTTTTGATTTGGTCTTTGTTTATGTACTTTCGACGATTAATATTACAGTGGAACATATTTCTACTTCATTAGTCGACTTGGAAAGTCTTGGCAAAAATTTTATGTTGTTTTTAGTATTTTTCTCAATTTGGATTTATCATACATTGCTGGTCAATCGATTCTTTGAACAGAAATGGTATCAATATGTCTTTTTATTTATAGATATGTTTCTGATTTTATATCTGTCTAAAGCGATTAATGGTAATTTCCAAGAAACATTTGTTGCGTTTGCATCAACAACTACAGTTATCTTTATCAGTATTATAATTCAGTATGTTTTAAGTTATAAATTTGTGGACCATTCTATTAATGCGCGTTTCTTAAAAGTGTATGTAACAGGTCTTGTTTTAACTGTCATGTTTTCAGTAGTCGGTTTACTTCTACCTAAAGGCATTAACTTTTGGGTATATTTTATCGGTATCGTGATTTCAGCGACATTCCCTGCATTCTTTGCGAATGCTTCTAAAGAGAATCCAGTTATTTTTAAACATTTAACTGAACGACTGAGTTTGTTTATGATTTTATTGTTTGGAGAAGGGATTGTTCAAATCGTCAATAATATGGAACTCTCTCAATTTAAAGCACTAGATGTTGTCTATTTCTTAATGGTCATTAGTTTATTTGTGATTTATACGTTCCATTACAAAGGTAGCTTGGATCAGGAGAAAGATGAAGCAACAGGCTTTTTAACGATGTTCCTGCATTTATTCATTATTTATTCTGCAAACTTTATTTTCTTGATTATGAATAAAGGCTTATCAGATCATCCTTTAAGTTTTGCGGAAGGCATCGGTTATACCGTCGCATTTTGTGTTTTCTTATTTGGTGTATTCTTTGATACGATTTTACATCGCAATATTACAAAGAAAAAAGGTCTGTATATTGGCATTATCTTAGTAACTACAGTCATTGGATTTATCATTCCAAATATTCACTTGATAACAGTAGTTCAAATCATAGGTATTATCGTACTATGCAGCATGTATTATATTGAAAATAGGGATATATTAACAGATTAAGTTAAAAGAACTTAATCAATAAAAAACCTTCCACTTCAGAATTAGAAGCGGAAGGTTTTAGTTTATACTTTTTTAATTCATTTATTTTGTGAGTTCATTATAGACTTTCTTGTCATTGAAAGTGAAGATGATGTATTCGTGATCATCAGTATCAATAATAACGCGGTTAGTTTTACCAAATGTAGAACCAATACGAGATACCTCTCTGCCATCGTCTTCTGGTACCGCATGGATATCTTGATCTTCTCTAATGTTTTTAATATCTGCTGTTGGGATTTTGATGTCTGCTACTCTCCATTGGATACGAACTTCGTCATTATTTTTCTTTACTGTCATTGCCATTATGGAACACATCCTTTAATTATTTTTGTATTGCTATCATACACTATTTGGAAACCGTTTTCAAGCAATGTGAGATACTTTTTTTATAAATGTGTCATACTAATTAAAAACCGAACATACAGTCCGAAAATATGTTCGTGTTTATTAAGAAATTGTGATAAAATAAAACAACTAGAAAGGAGTATAGAGATGACAGGGAAAACACACTTATCATGCGGGTTTCTCATAGGAACACTCGCCATCAACTATTATCATCCCGATTTATTTACTTCTATCACCACTGTAGTCTTAGCAGGGGCTGGAAGCTTATTGCCTGACATTTGTCATGCACAAAGTAAAATCGGGCGTCGTTTTAAGTTTTTAAGCTTAATTGTTCGTCTTTTGTTCGGTCATCGAACATTTACACATTCAATTTTATTTACGCTACTTGTGGCGTTGCTGTTATCTACTATACATACACCTCCTGTATATATGACAGCAATTATCGGCGGTATGATTTCTCATATCATTCTAGATATGTTGACGCCGAGAGGTGTTAAGTTATTATATCCATTTCCATTATCAGTTAAACTGCCGATGCAATTTAAAACTGGTGGAATGGTAGATTTATCACTGGCCACTGCATTTACTTTTGGCGGAACATATGTTATATTCCGCGAAGTCATCAATCAATGGTTCATGCACTGGTTTCATTTGAATATATAAAAGAATGAACGACAAGGTGTTATCGACATGATTAAAGAAGATTTTAAGAACCTCTGCTTTTTTAAAGTGGGGGTTCAAGCTTGAAAAATTGATTTGTGATATAATTCAAGAATATTGAAGGGTTTATGTTGGCCAAATACATATTTAAAGGCAGAACCCTTGGTAATCGCGGAGAAACTTAAGGAGAGGTATCATGTTAGATAAGAATAAATTAGAGAAATTCAATCAGCAACATTTGTTAGAATTGGAGAAATTAATGAGTTCCAACGAAAAAGAAAATATTGCTTCTAAATTACAATCATTAGACTTATCTGCAATTTTAGATTTGTATGAATCACTTTATGTAGAACAATCTCAAAATAAAAATGAAGAAGTATCTGAAGCGACTGAAGTTAAATATAGAGTACGCAAAGATTATTCAACAGAAGAATTAAATAACTTTTATGCTCAAGGTATCGATGCGATTAAGAAGGGTGAATTTGCGGTTGTCTTAATGGCAGGCGGCCAAGGTACACGTCTTGGTTATGATGGTCCGAAAGGTTCATTTGAAATTGAAGGTGTCAGCTTATTTGAACTACAAGCAAGACAGCTATTAAAATTAGCCGAAGAAACTGGACGCACAATTGACTGGTATATTATGACTAGCGATATCAATGATGAAGCAACGCAAGAATTCTTTGAACAACAAAACTATTTTGGCTATAACCCTGACTATATCCATTTCTTCAAACAAGATAATATTGTCGCTTTAAACGAAAAAGGCGAGATTGTCTTAACAGAAAATGCTGAAGTCATGGAAACGCCAAACGGAAATGGCGGCGTATTTAAAGCGTTAGATGCATACGGCTATCTTGATAAAATGGAAGAAGACGGTGTGAAGTTTATCTTTATGAACAATATTGATAATGTTTTAGCACGTGTATTGGATCCAGTTTTTGCAGGATTTACTGCAGAAGCTAATCGTGATATCAGCACAAAATCTATTGAACCAAAACAAGGTGAAAGTGTTGGACGTTTAGTCAATATTGACTGTAAAGATAGTGTCTTAGAATACTCAGAACTTGGTGATTCAGATGTAAATGCATTCCATAATGCGAATATCGGTATTCATGCGTTCAAACTTGCATTTATCCAATCAGCAGTCAATCGTGAATTGCCATATCATTTAGCAATCAAACAATTGAATCAATTAGATGAAGACTTTAATGTAGTGAAAGCACCTGCATTGAAATTTGAACTGTTCTATTTTGATATCTTTAAATACGCAACTAGTTTTATTACACTGCAAGTTCCTAGAGAAGAAGAGTTTTCACCTTTAAAAAATCGTGAAGGCAAAGATAGTGTAGAAACTGCAACGCAAGATTTAAAACGCTTAAATCTTATTTAACTGTAAAGGTGGAGTCATAGTTGAAACAGACTTCAAATACACGTAGTGAACGTGGTCTCAATCGTTTTAAAGATATTATTCCTTTATCATTCGGTGAAGAAATCGGTAATGCAGTCTCACATGGGGCAGCGGCTTTGATTACACTAATCGTATTGCCTTATGCGGCAGTCCATAGTTATATTCATGGCGGTACATTGGCATCAGTCAGTGTATCTATATATGTCATCAGTATCTTTTTAATGCTGATTTCATCAACGATTTATCATGTGATGCAAAATAACTCACCGCATAAATATATTATGCGTATTATCGATCACAGTATGATTTATATAGCAATATCTGGTACATATACACCAGTATCATTAGTCGTTGTCGGCGGATGGTTCGGCTGGATTATAATGGTGTTGCTATGGGGAATTACGATATGGGGCATTTTGTATAAAGCAATTGCTGAAAATGTAAATCCTAAACTCAGTTTGTTCATGTATTTAATTATGGGCTGGGTCGGTATTTTATATCTTCCGATTATTTGGAGAGAAGCCTCATGGCAATTTATGTTATTTATTTTGCTTGGAGGTATTGCTTATACGATTGGTGCATGGTTCTATGCACAAAAGAATCGTCCGTACTTTCATATGATCTGGCATATTTTTATTGTGATAGCATCGTTATGTCATTTCATCGGAATTTTATATTTTATGTAGGGGGAGAGGCTGAGGCTCTTGTTGAATAGAAGCCTTGACCTCTTTCTTATTTGAGAAAAAGAAAGAGGTGTCAAAGTGTGAAAATGGATTTGAAGTCAATCGGTGTAGTGACCGCATTGATTTTAATTATGTTTATGGCGGCTATCGAAACATCTATCATTTCTTTAGCATTGCCTACGATCAAAACAGATTTAAACGTGACGAGCTCGATTTCGCTTGTGTTCTCAATTTATTTTATTGCCTTAGTTATTGTGAATCCATTAGTCGGGGAGTTGCTTTCGCGTTTTAAACTTATACATGTAACGATTGGTGGACTGTTATTATTCAGTGTTGGTAGTTTGATGTCTGGATTAAGCAGTACATTTACTTTATTAATTATCTCTCGCTTTATCCAAGGTTTAGGGTCAGGTGTCATGATGGTGCTCAGCCAAATTGTACCGAAACTTGCCTTTGAAATTCCGTTACGATATAAAATAATGGGGATTGTCGGCAGTGTATGGGGGATTTCAAGTATTATCGGTCCTTTACTTGGTGGTGCAATCTTAGAATTTGCGACATGGCATTGGTTATTCTTTATTAATATTCCGATTGCTGTGGTTGCTGGTGTGTTGGCATTTACGACCTTTAGTTTTGATGAGGAACAAGTATCAAGTGGAGAAGCATTTGATCAAAAAGGTCTGTTCTTCTTCTATTTAGTTCTTATCTTTATATTAGGTGCGATTACAACACCATTATCAATATGGTTGAAAGGTATCATGATTGTGATTGGTATCGTATTTGCCTATAAACTTGTCAAAGTTGAGAAACAAGTATCGACACCGTTTTTACCTATTGAAGAATTTAATCGTCGCATCACTATTATTTTTATTACTGATTTTATATATGCGATGATCTTAATGGGCTATAACTTATACATGCCGATATACTTACAAGAAGAAATTGGATTATCGCCACTCCAAAGTGGATTTGTGGTTTTCCCGATTTCAGCAGCTTGGTTGTTGATTAACTTCAATTTACATCGTATTGAAGCGGGATTAACAAGAAAAGCGTTGTATCTTGTCGCATTCACTTCTTTACTATTATGTAGTGTGATTGTCTTTGTTACACATGCAGCACCGATATTATTAGCCGCAACATTGATGTTAGCAGGCGCAAGTTTCGGTATTGTTTATACGAAGGACAGTGTGATTGTGCAAGAGGAAACGTCACCGAGAGAGATGAAGCGGATGATGTCGTTTTATTCTCTTTCTAAGAACTTAGGTAATTCTATCGGTTCTACAATCATGGGCGGCATGTATGCCTTACCGTTTATTGTAGGAGGCGCAAGAATTTTAAATAACGTTGTTTTGATTATCATCTTTATTATGATGCTATTCCTATTATGGATAGTCTTTTATCGAAATCAAACGCAAAACGACTAATTGGGTATCCCGCTGAAATGCGGGATATTTTTAATTAATAACTTAAATCATATTGTGTTATTATACGGGTGTATAAAGAAAGAGCGAAAGGAGTGAGGAAAACTTGAAATTCAATATATTCAATTTAATATCTACATTAATTGTGCTATTAGTGTTTGTGATTTCCGGTGCAATTTTCCTCACACTTTTAGGCTTTGTATTATTTGGATTGAGTCGTTTGCTTATTTTTTGGCATCTAGGGTATTTCGGATATAACAAAGGTTTCTACCAAAACTTATTTTACTACGGCAGCTATATTGTATTAGGTTACTTCACAATGTTCTTAGTAGAATATCTGATGGATTATTTCAAAAAGAAATTACCGCATAGCCCATATTTTCATGGTGAAATCTTTCATTTGATTTCATACTCCGTTACAACGGTAATGTTCTATTTTGTAGTCCATATTCATTATGCATATATCAACATTGATTTTTGGGTCATTATGTTGATTATGGCGTTCTTTTACGTATGTAAGGAAGTCTTTTATCCTGATAGTGAAGACTTGAATAGAAATAAGTGACCTGCATGAGCAATTAGTTTGCTTTGCTAACTATTTTTAGTGCATTATATTATGGTAAGTTTATAAAGGAGTGTTTATATCTATGCCAGAGCAGGCTACTATTTCTAAGCAAAAAAGAAATTTGATTGTCACAGTTATGATTACGAGCGCATTCATTGCGATATTAAACCAAACGCTACTTAATACTGCACTGCCTGCTATCATGCGTAGTTTCAACATTGGAGAGAACACATCCCAATGGCTAGTAACTGGTTTTATGTTAGTTAACGGAGTCATGATTCCTTTAACTGCCTTCTTAATGGATAAAATCAAAACCAGACCGTTATATTTAGCATCAATGGGAATATTTTTAATTGGTACTATATTAGCGGCAATTGCACCAAACTTCGGTGTTTTAATGACTGCACGTGTCATCCAAGCTATGGGTGCAGGCATTATTATGCCGTTGATGCAATTCACTTTATTTACACTTTTCCCAAAAAATGAACGTGGCTTCGCAATGGGATTAGCTGGTCTCGTTATTTCCTTCGCACCAGCTATCGGACCTACAGTCTCAGGTTTGATTATTGATGTTTCAAGTTGGCGTACACCATTTATCGCAGTAGCTGTGATTGCGTTAATTGGATATATCTTCGGAGCAATCAGTATTAAAAGCTTCAATGAACCTAAAGATATTACATTAGATATGAAATCTGTGATTTATTCAACAATCGGATTCGGTGTAATGTTATTAGCATTCAGTAGTGCGGGTTCTTCAGGCTTTGACAGCTGGACGTTCTATGTACCATTTATTGCCAGCCTATTTGTCATTTGGGTGTTTGTGAAACGTCAATTAACAATCGAGAATCCAATCTTGAACTTGCGCGTCTTTAAAAACAAAACATTTACGCTATCAGCTATTTGTTCAATGATCGTAATGACATCAATGATTGGCCCAGCACTGTTGATTCCCATTTATGTACAAAATGCGATGGGCTTATCAGCTTTCTTATCAGGTAT
Organism: Staphylococcus sp. CWZ226; assembly: GCF_018986355.1. Classification (NCBI taxonomy): domain Bacteria; kingdom Bacillati; phylum Bacillota; class Bacilli; order Caryophanales; family Staphylococcaceae; genus Staphylococcus; species Staphylococcus sp. CWZ226. The sequence continues at coordinate 308,074 of NZ_JAHMSB010000002.1, forward strand.
TGTGATATTACCTGGTGCAGTGGTCAATGGCGTGATGTCTATCTACACCGGTAAGTTCTACGATAAATACGGTGTTAGACCATTAGTGATTATCGGCTTTACCATGTTGACTATATTTACTGGAGTCTTAGCATTCTTAAAAGTAGATACACCATTCTGGTATCTTGTATTAATTTATGCGTTAAGAATGTTCTCAGTGTCATTACTTGCGATGCCGCTTAATACAGCGGGCGTCAATGCATTACCGAATAAAGATATTTCACACGGTACAGCAATTATGAACTTCGCTCGTATGATGGCTTCATCAATTGGTACAGCGATTATGGTTGCATTAATGACATTAGGAACAAGAACATTTGCGCCAAATCCAAATGAAGTGGCTTCTAAAGAATTATTCCATCGCGAAGCAATTGCGCGTGGTGTGGATTTATCATTTGGTGTAGTGACAGTTATTGTATTAATTGGCTTCATTATAGGTTTATTCATTAGAGATAGAATAAAAGGTGAAACTAAAAAGCAAATGAATGCACGTAAAATTTAAAACTGAATCAATCTTTAAACATAAAACCAGCAAAGCAATATATAGATTGTTTTGCTGGTTTTTGTTAGGTTTTCTAGGAAAGGGGAAGTTCTTTGGATTATTCGTTACCACTTATACATTAAGTTTGTTAAAATAATAAGAGTAAACATTAATTTATATTTGGGGTGACGTACTTTGTTAACAGTTGAACAAGTCAACGAACTAGTGGGGAATCTGAAAGATCCAATTTTAGATGTACCATTTAAAGATACAGGTGGTATTGTGAATATCACGATTAAAGAAGAGATTGAACATGTCAGTGTCAAAATTGCGATGGCAAAATTAGGTGGAAAACCTCAATTAGACTTGCAAATGGCAATTGTTGAAACATTGAAAGAAAATGGAGCAAACACAGTTGGTATTCGTTTTGAAGAATTAGATTCTGAAACGGTTGCTAAGTTTACTGGTGATGATCCAGCAGAAGACCAACCGCAAACAATCGAAGGTCTGCTTTCAAAAGGTAATCCTGTTGAATTTATTGCGATTGCATCTGGTAAAGGCGGCGTAGGTAAATCTACAGTAGCAGTTAACCTTGCTGTGGCATTAGCACGTGAAGGTAAAAAAGTCGGTTTAATCGATGCTGACATTTATGGTTTTAGTGTTCCTGATATGATGGGTATCGATAATAAACCAGGCATTGAAGGTAAATCAGTAAAACCAGTTGAACGTCATGGTGTAAAAGTAATGTCTATGGCATTCTTCGTTGAAGAGAATGCACCTGTAATTTGGCGTGGACCAATGCTAGGTAAAATGTTGACGAACTTCTTTACAGACGTAAAATGGGGAGATCTTGATTACTTACTATTAGATTTACCTCCAGGTACAGGTGATGTGGCATTGGATGTACATACAATGTTGCCATCAAGTAAAGAAATTATCGTAACAACACCTCATCCAACTGCAGCATTTGTAGCAGCACGTGCTGGAGCAATGGCAAAACATACAGAACATTCTATTTTAGGTGTTATTGAAAACATGTCTTATTTCGAAAGTAAGGAAACTGGAAATAAAGAATATATCTTTGGTAAAGATGGCGGTAAAAAACTAGCAGATGAACTTAATGCTGACTTATTAGGTCAATTACCATTAGCACAACCTACATGGGATCCTAAAGATTTTTCACCTTCTATTTATCAACCTGATGATCAACTTGGTGAAATTTATCAACAAATCGCGCAAAAAGTTATCACTAAAACAATGAAAAAATAAGAAGTCTAAATAAAACGCAGGTTTTTTCAAAAAATCTGCGTTTTTCTCTTGCGTTTTTCTGAAATCCTGTTAGAATATATTTTTGTGAGCGAGAAAAACAAGTTAAATAAACACTTAAAAAACCTGAAAAAAAGTTATTGACTTAACACTTTGAAGGTGCTAAGATAATAAAGTCGCTAAAAAACGACGAGTTATCAAGAGTGTAAAACTTACTCTTGCGGAAATGAAGAAAACATTTTAAAATTGTAAAAGTAATGTTAATTAAGTGTTGACTTCGAAAACACGAAGTGCTACAATAAGTAACGTTACTGAAAAAAATGAACATTGAAAACTGAATGACAATATGTCAACGTTAATTCCAAATTAACAAACGTCCTATGGACGTTTTAAAACAATTAGTTTTTATGAGCTAGTCAAACATCATAAATTATTATGGAGAGTTTGATCCTGGCTCAGGATGAACGCTGGCGGCGTGCCTAATACATGCAAGTCGAGCGAACAGACGA
>NZ_JAHMSB010000031.1:0-746 GCF_018986355.1 Staphylococcus sp. CWZ226
CTCCATAATAATTTATGATGTTTGACTAGCTCATAAAAACTAATTGTTTTAAAACGTCCTTAAGACGTTTGTTAATTTGGAATTAACGTTGACATATTGTCATTCAGTTTTCAATGTTCATTTTTTCGCGTTACAATAATCAATTATACCGCTTTTAAATTTTGAAGTCAAGCACTTTTTAAAATTTATTTTTTCGAAGTAACTTGTTTCGTTTTTTTCAACAATAACTATTCTATAATGTTTCTTGTTGATAATCAATAGTAAAATTTACACTTTGTTAAAGTTTTTAATTCAAACTTTTAATTCTCAATGTTTAATTTACTGCGCCGTTTCAACGACCTATTCATCATATCAAGCCTTTAGTTAAGAGTCAATAATTTTCTATAATAAAAAATGTATAAAATTACTAATAGTACGCACGATTTCATTCATATGAGATTTTTGATGTATATGGTGTAATTAAACGTCCAATCATCTTACTCTTTGAGTGTATTAATACTTTGTCCCCCACTTCAAATCAGCTTTCTTATTGTAAGGAACGTTGTTAAATACTTTACATAGGATTAAAACTCACATGATCCGAAACCAAATATAAAAAGCTGAATGCCATATGACATTCAGCTTCAGACCGTAGACAAACTACCGTTATAACTTGAAAAAGTGTAACGGTAGTTTATTTTTTTTATGAAATTTTCGAAAATATGTATAAAAATCTTTATAATAGAAGTCCTCACGGACTCTTATGT